>CAYJIX010000004.1:0-67859 GCA_964370375.1 uncultured Desulfovibrionaceae bacterium
CTCTGCAAAAATGCGCATTTCCCTTGATCTTGACCCTGTGAATATGTTGTAAAGGAAGACTCCTGCACAAGTACATTTTCAAGCACATGAAAATGTAGCACAAAAGCACAAAAATAAAGGTAAAAAATACTTGTGCAGGACTCTCAAAGTTGTAGCGAGATCATATAAAGGATGCAGAAAGATTTTGTCCCGCCGCATAGCATTGTCAACCGCGCTACTCCTTTTGTGAAAGCCAAAAACGCAGTGTTTTTGTAAGGATCTTGGGGTCAATGGGCTTTGTAATATGATCATTCATGCCGTGTGAAAGGCTTATTTCTTTGTCCCCTTTCATGGCATGTGCCGACATGGCAATGATGGGAATATCTGCAAATTTTGCTTGGGCGCGAATGTTTTTTGTGGCAGTATAGCCATCCATTACGGGCATTTGAATGTCCATAAGTATGGCGTCATACGTGTTTTGTTCAATCTTTTGCAGGGCTTCTTGGCCATTGTCCGCAATGTCTACGCTATATCCCGCTGCTTCTAGCATTTCTTGTGCAACCATTTGGTTTATTTCGTTGTCTTCTACCAAAAGCAAATGCTCTTTTTCGGACGAAACGGTAAACATTATTTCGTTTTGGTGCTCGTCTTGTGCGTCTTGTTCATACGAATCAGGAGCAAGGGGAAATGCCACGGCAAATGAGAAGGTTGTGCCTTTGTTCAGCTCACTTGTCACATGAATATCGCCGCCCATGAGGTTGATTATTTTTTTAGAAATAGCAAGCCCTAAACCTGTACCGCCGTATTTACGAGTTACAGAACTGTCTGCCTGTGAAAAAGCAGAAAAAAGTTTTTCAATTTGTTCAGAAGATAAGCCAATGCCTGTATCTGATACGCTAACTTCGCAATGAAGCTCATTGTCTTCTATGAAACTGTGCGCTTCTAAAAATATTTTTCCACCGGAATCGGTAAATTTAATGGCATTGCTTATAAGGTTGAAAATAACTTGCTTTAAACGTAACGCATCGCCAATAATAAAAATATTGCTATGTTCACTGCAAGAAAGATCAAGAATTAACCCCTTATCAGCGCAGGTATGACCATACAAGTCAACAACTTCTTGCCCAATGCCGTGTAAGCTAAAAGGCGATTTTTCCATTTCCATCTTGCCGGCTTCTATTTTGGAAAAGTCCAAGATATCATTGATAATACGCATGAGGTTTTTTGCAGATGTCGAAACTTTATCAACATAGTTTTTTTGGGCATCATCTAAGTGAGTTGCTTGTAAAAGATGCAATAGACCCAAAATGCCGTTCATGGGGGTTCGGATTTCATGGCTCATGTTGGCCAAAAACTCGCTTTTGGTCTTGGTGCTTTGTTCTGCAATTTCCTTGGCTTCCAGCAGGGCTTGTTCGTGCTCTGCCAACTCTTTAAGCATGGCTTTGTGTTCTCGCAAATCCCTAACATAGGCAATAAGCCCTTTTTTACCGCGATAAGAAGCCCGCACCAATAGCACATCTACAGGGATCACTTCTTGCGTAACTGAATGCTGGCAAAGAACTTCTGCCTTGGCAGTGCCCTTACTATAGCCTTCCTCAATGAGCTGTAATAGTATTTTTTTTGTTTCAACGCCATCATGCTGCCTATCAGGAATGATTTTGTCAAAATTTGTTATAAAATCGTCACTATCTGCAAAGCCAAAGATGTTTACCCCTTCTTGGTTTGCATAGATAAGTTGATAATTTTCATCCCAAAAATTCACATTCATGGGCAAGGAATCCAGCATGATAGTATTGCGCAGTTCAGCTTCTTTTACTAATTCTTCCGATGCTTTAAGTTCGCGCAAATCCTTGGCGTAAGCCACAACTACGTCTTGCCCGTCAAGGGTTGAACGCACAAGGTGGATTTCCATGGGGATAAGGTCGCCATCAAGGGTGCAGTGCAGCCACTCAAAGCGTAAAAAGCCTTTTTCAAGCACTTCTAAGTGGTTTTCCCATACGGCATCCTTGGAATTTCTGCCATCAGGCTGATAGGTGGGCGATGTGTTGTATAAGTTTTTAAAGTATTCTTCCTTGGTTTCAAATTTAAAAACACGTAGCGCCTCTTGGTTACAGTCGACCATTTGGCCTTCTGCGTTCCAAAACATATAGGTTAAAGGGATATTTTCTGTAATAAGGGCATTGAGTTCCTCTGCGTACGAAGCCTTTTTTTCCATGGCTTTAAATTCGCGCAGATCCCTTGTATAGCCCATGACATGATATTCGTTTTGGAATAAAACCCTTACCAAGGTGATTTCTGTAGGGAGGGGTTCTCCGTCAAGGGTTTGATGCATCCATTCAAAGCGGCAGTAGCCTTCTTCAAAGGCAGTGCCCATTTTGTCAAGCACCCATTCTGCGCTTGTTCTGCCGTCAGGCTGGCGTTCAGGAGAAAGTTCCATAAATCTATCAATATATTCTTGCTTGTCTTTCAGTCCAAAAAACTTTGGAGCTGTCAGGTTGCAATCGATATTTTGAAAGTCTTGATTCCAAAAATTCGCGCACAGCGGCATGGAATCAAACATAACTCGCATGCGTTCTTCAGCCTCTTGCGCTAAAGCTTCTGTCTTTCTAATGTCGCGTAAATCCCGTGTGTATTCTATAATAACATCTTTATCATCAAGCTTTATGCGTGTTAAAATAACATCAGCAGGAATTATAGCCCCATCAAGGGTGACAAATTCCCATTCAAAACGGCATTGCCCTTGGGTAAAGGCTTTTTCTAGATATTCAAGGCCAAATTCATATGAACGTCGGCCGTTAGGTTGATAAAACGGATGGATTTTTCGTGCATTTTCCTTAAATTCTTTTTTGCTTGAAAAATTAAACAAAGCAAGGGTTGCTAAATTGCAGTCAAGAACTTCATCTTCTCTTGTCCAAATATTGATGCTCATGGGTGCAGCATCAAGGACAGCTTCAAAGCGTTCTTGCATTTTTGTTTTTTGATGCAAACTTGCCAATACAGTTTGTAAATTTGTATAGTATGAAACAACAATATAGTGCCCTTCATACTCCATACGTACTAAGTTGTATTCTACAAGGTAGGATTCGCCGGCATTATTTATATGCGTCCAAAGAAAGTTGCAAGATCCTTCAGCAAAAGCTTGTTGCAGATAATTTATTTGAAGCTTTGCTGAGGATTCACCGCAAGGCTGTATTTCGGGTGAAAAATTCTTGTATTTGGATACATATTCGTCCATATTCTTAACATTAAAAATGTTTAAAAAGGGGTCAGTGCAAAATACAGGCTTTCCGTCTGCTGTCCAACAACTTAACGGGATAGGAAGAAGATTGAGCACGTTAGTACAAAAATTTTCAATAGAATCTATATGTGGCTTTGAGGGCATGTTCATACTCCAAAACGCTGTTAACTATTTGAATAGTGACTAGAAGTGTAGCAGAGGTTGTGGTAAAAAGGGACGTTTTTTTTATACAATGCTGTTTTGGCAAAATGCTATTGCAAAAGTCCGGGCACAGGGCCGTTTTGCTCCTGCACATCTTCCACATCAACGCCTTGTGGTACAATAAAGGAAAAGGCGTCTGTAAAAACAGGGGCGTTTGGCAAAAATTTTGTAAAGGTTATGTTGTTTGTGTTGCCATAAAAGTCTATAATCTGAACTTGTTGTATGACCTTTGTGGCAGGTTCTAACCATAAGGTTGCCTCCACAAGCTGCATGGTGGGTTCCTTAGGAAAAAGTTGCAAGACCGCTAGGCCTTTATCGTCTGCCAGTCGTTCCACCAAAAAATCTTGATCCAGTCGGCTTTGCCCTGTAATCACCTGCACAATAGATCGAGAATCTTGCACAATTTCAGGTGGATACCGATAGGCTAATTCTTCATCTGGCAGATAATTCCACACTTCGCGCTCTGTAACCACTAATAGTTCAGGGAAGGGCTCGTTTGTTTCCCAACGCAGGCGCATGGGTTTTTCAAAAATGGCTGTGCCTGAGCGCTTTTCGTCACTGCCGCTTGCTTGATGCCTGAGCACTTGGATAAAGTCTGCCTTAAAGCTATCCATGGAGGCATAGTGCTTTTGCATGGCCTCTACCAAGGGGTCGGCATTAACCGTTGATGCAATAGAAAAGAAAAGAAGGCTTAAAAAAAGACATATGGAATATATTTTGTTCATTATGCCATATCGTTTGTTATGGTGCGGCAGGGTCTGTATGCAAAAGAATCCCTGACATTATAAAAAACTATGCAATGGCTCTACATTTATGTCAAGACAGTAAAGGAGATTGAGTTTTAAAGAACAATCAAAGCGTGATACCCTAAAAAACAAGAAAGAAGGTGGTAATTTTACTGGGTTTACATGTGGATTAAGACTCCTGCACAAATGCATTTTCAAGCACATGAAAATGTAGCACAAAAGCACAAAAATAAAGGTAAAAAATAATCGTGCAGGACTCTCGGATTAGGTTGCTTAGGGTGCTTTGCGTCCCTGCATGCCTTGGCGTTTTTTTTACGTCACAAGGCTGCGCCCTCGGTCTTTTTGTGCCACAATTCGCTACATGTAGCTTTGCTGTGTACAAAGAAAAACGAGGGCGTAGGCAGTAAAAAAACGTAATACTATGAGGCTATTGGGTTGACGCTGAAAAAAGGAACCCCTTTTAAAAATACCTTTACATGCTAAAACAGGCCTTTTTAGAGGCGACGGACAGCTTTTTTATAAAAAGTACAAAGTTCAAACGGGCACAATACGCTAACATGTACATCTGTGCCCCTAAAAGGGGATTTGAAGCCGGCTTCGTCTATAGATACAATAATTTTCCTATCATGCGCATGTCTTTGATGGTTTCGCAGGTAAGAATTGTTTCGGCAAGTTCTTTTGCTTTATCTTCTGAATACATAGCACTTGCCTGATCCATATATTTGGCAACAACTTCTGCCTCAGTCATTTTGTTTTGCGCGCTGCCTTTAGGAGCGACAACTTCAGCTGCGTATTCTTGGCCCGTTGTGCTGACAACGTTTGCCCGAGCTAAATACCCCATAGAGGGGCCAAGGTCATCCATGGCAGGGTCGTGCACCACGTTAACAAGGGCCATGTGTTTGGCAATTTCCGGCGAATGGATCCAATAGTCGGTGAACTGTTCTGCCCCCACCTTGCCGCAGACCAGCAGGGCTGCAAGGCAGTATTGGATGCTCATTTGCGCGCCTGCGGCAGGGCCAGGCGTGTAATCAAAGCCGCAGTGCAAAAAGACAGCTTTGTTCACCTTGATGGTGATGGATTGAATTTGGTCTTTATTCAGCCCGTTTTCTTGCATGATGTTAGTCAACGCGCCAAGGGCACTGCTGACAGATCCTGCTGTGGGGTAATATTTGATGCCAATGCCTGCCGCTTCATACTGTTCACCAAGGCCTTCAAGCAAGGGTTTTTCATCATAGCCGCCTGCCACTGCACTAGGGAATGAGCCGTAATGCTCCTCAAACAATGTGTCTGTACCAATAAGGCCTTCGCGCGCCCAAAAGGCAGCATAGACGCCTTGCATGGCACTATTTGGCGCCTGTAAACCATGAATCATGGACGTCATTTGTGCAGACATAAGCCCTGATGCCACGCCCCCACCTATGCCTATGGCGTTGGTGATGCCGGTGGCGTCAAGGTTCATGATTTTTGCGGCAGCCACAGCACCGCCAAAACCGCCCACAACCGAAGCAGGATGATAGCCACGCAGGCGCACGGCAGGCATGATGGACAAAGTGACGCGGATCATAACTTCAGCTGCTGCAGTAAGGGCTGCAATGAATTCTTTTCCTGACACAGGGTAGGGCGATGCAGCAAGGCAGGCAAGGGCAGCCGGAACGCCAACACAGCCGCAATGGGTTGTAGCTTTATGGTGCAAATCGTCAAAAGCCATACTGCCTGCCATGGCACCGTTTAGGTAACATGCCAAAGGCGGATTGACCTTCCATGATTCGCCAACAACGCCAGCGCCGTCTTGCGTGCGCATGGTATAGGCTGCTCTTTTAAGGATTTTTCCTTGCTCTGTGGTGCAGCCGTACAGCATGCAGCCAATGGTATCGATGAACGAGGCTTTAACGGTGTCAACAACAGGGGCCGGCAAATTTTCGTAGGTTGTTGCTGCGCTAAATTCTGCCAACTTTTGGACAATGGTTTTGCTCATGATCTGTCCTATTCATGTTGATGATGTTTTGTGATTGTAAACAGTTACCTACAATAAAACACTAGGTAGCCACAGCACGATTTGCGGGAAAAGCACAATACATACAAGGGCTAGCAGGTACGCTCCCACAAAGGGCAATACGGCTTTTGTAATGTCACTAAGGGTGACGCCGGCAACAGGTGCTGCCACAAAAAGGTTTACCCCAACAGGAGGCGTGATCATGCCAATACAAATATTGATGCAGACCATGATCCCAAAATGGATGCCGTCAATGCCCAAGGTTTTTGCCAAAGGCGCGAGCATGGGCCCAACCAGCAAGATAATGGCCACAGCTTCCAAAAACATGCCCACAACAAAGAAAAAGATGTTCACGCCAATTAAAATAATCCATTTATTGGACGTCCATTCAAGCAAGGATTCTACAATCAGGCTTGGAGCTTGTGCAATGGAAATGACCCAACCAAAAGGCTGTGCCAAGGAGATGATCATCATGATAAGCCCTGATGCAAGGCCGCACAAAATGGCACTGTGAAAGAATTTTTTCCATGTAAGTGTACGATATATGAGAGTTCCTACGATTACAGAATAGGCCACTGCCACAGCTCCGCCTTCTGTTGGGGTAAACACACCACCCCGAATCCCCACAAGGATAATAATAGGCATGATAAGCGCCAAGGAGGCGTCTTTTAACCCAAGCAGGATAACTTTCAAGCGGATAGGTTCATAGCTGCGCACAAAGTTGCTGCGGCGCGAAATAATGTACACAACAATCATGAGTAACGAACTCATAAAAAGGCCTGGCACGATGCCGCCCATGAACATGCCGCCAACAGAAACGCCCACAGTGGCGCCATAAATGATGAACATGGTTGAGGGCGGAATGATAGGGCCAAGGCACCCTGTGGCTGCGGCAAGGGCCGCTGTAAAGCTTCGCGGGTAGCCCTCTTTTTCCATAGCAGGGGCCAATATTTTGATGGTGGCCGCCGTGTCTGCCACAGCAGATCCTGTGAGGCCGGCAAACATGGTACCTGTTGCCACCATGCTAAGGGCAAGGCCGCCGGTAATACGCTGCAAAAAAAGTTTGAAAAAGTTCACAAGGCGCAGGGTGATGCCTGTTTCATTCATCAAATCCCCTGCAAAGACAAAAAACGGGATTGCCATGAGCGGAAAAGAAGCAGAAGCATTGTACATTTGTTGCAACAGCATGTTTGACGGCAACGCTTCGGTCACAAGTAAAAAAAAGACCGTTGCCACACCAAGGCTAAAGCAAATGGGCACTCCAAGCAACAAAACCACCATGAACGGGATAACAAGATACCAAAGGTCCTGGCTTTCCATGCTTTACTCCTTTTGCTCTTTTTCAAACAGAGCCAGACAGTCTTGTAACACCAAGGTGGTGCTATGGATACACATGACAGTTATGCCAAAGGGCACACATAGCCTTGGGTACATAAGGGGGATCCGTAGCCCATCTGAGCGAAATTGAGCGCTGTTAAGGGCAAAACGGTAACTTTCTTCAAGAAGGTATAAGCAAAAAAACAAAATAAGGACGTGAATGAACAGCATCATAAGCTGATAGCCTTTGCGCGGCAATTGCTTGATGATAAGATCCACATTGATATGGCTGGATCGCCAAACCCCCATGCTACCGCCAAGAAAGGTTACCCACGCCATGAGCATGACGGTGATTTCTTCGGGCCATGAAAGGGACGCGCCAACAATATAGCGAAAAAAAACTTGGGCTATAATGCTTACCGACATGCCAATAACAATAACGCCTACTAAGACTTTGATCACAGAATCTAGGACGGTGCTTGTGGCATGGAAAAAAGAATAGACGTTGCGTAACATACCCCTCCTTGACCTGCGTGGTCATGTGCTGACAGTGCATCTTTGTTGCATGTACAATTTCGCTGTAAAAAACGGATTTTGAAAGAAAAAAGAAGTTTACGGACTTTGAAACAGTAGGGGATAAAGACCTTTGTGAACAAAGATTGTCCCTCTCCCCACACTGTTCTGTGTTTTTACCAGGTCAACAGATTGTTAAAACCTGGCCAAGCACAAACAAAAGGCATTTTTATTCTTGGAACTTGATGACGGCATCAAGAAATTCTTGAGACATGCCGGCAGTGTGCTTTGGCCAAATACTGCGACCGGCTTCCACCCATTTTTCAGATTCTTCGGGAGTGGGATTATAAATGTTTACGCCTGCTTTACGCCCGTATTCCAATTGTGCGGCAGCAGCATCGCGTCCTGCCTTATGGGAAAATTGCTGGGCCATTTGACCTGCTTCTACGATCACTTTTTGGACGTTTTCAGGATAACTGTAAAAGACTTCTTTGTTCATACCGATAAGCACAAAGGTGGGCATCATAACAGCTGCCATGTCGGTTACGTGCTTGTTGACTTCTTCAAGCTTGGCTGAATAAATCCAAAGGTAATCGCAAATAAGCCCTTCAGCCACACCTTGTTCAATGGCCATATACACTTCAGGCCAGGCCACAGGTGTGGGGTTGGCGCCAAGGGCTCTGATCAAATCTTGCTGCACAGGCGACGCTGTGGAGCGGATCTTCATGCCTTTCATGTCGGCTGGAACGCGGATTTGCTTTTTTGCAAACCAAGGATAGATGGGCCCGGCAGAATTGACGGCAAAAAGGATTTTTAAATTAGAGCTGTCCTCGACCTTTTTGATGCTTTCTGCTAAAAATTTGCTGTCTAAAACTTTTTGTAAGCCTTCGGCATCTTTAAAAATATACGGAAGGTTTGTCCAAAGAAATTCGTCAGTGTACACAGAAATATTCATGTTGCCGATGGCTGCCATTTCAATCTGCTTATTAAGAACAGCTTCAATGGTCGCAATATCACTGCCAAGCTGGGCGCCCGGGTAAATTTGTACTTTTATTTCGCCCTTGCTCAATTCCTCGGCAGTTTTGCCAAAATAGGCCAAGGAATCATACATGCTGTTGCCTTGGTTGAGCATGTGCGCCAACTTGATGGTGGTTTTTGCATCTGCCATAGGAGCATGCATGCCAAAAAGACCCACTGCGCAACAAAGGGCGCATATCATCCGTACTACATTTTTCATGATACATCCTTCAAGGTTATAAGGGCTCATAATTGTCAAAACACCGCATTTTGACAGGTATACCAATGATGCTTGACATGAGCATTATTTTGCAGCTGTCGCATCAATAATGGCTTTCACCGTTGTTTCTAATGATGGGAAGGTGATGCCAAGCTCTTCTTTAATGCGCGTGTCATCAGGCCAAGTGATAAGGGTATGGTCTTTGCCGTCTTCTGTGAAGGTGATGTCCGCATCGGGGATAAAACGCTTCACCGTGTCGCAAATTTCACCCAAAGTGGTCACATGACCGCCTGTGTTGTAGGCTGCATGCGACAGCTTTTCTTTACAAGCAAGGCCTGCCATGACCCGTGCCGTGTCTTCGGCATACTGCACACAAACAGGCATAGATCGCCTAAAGGGCACAACAACAGATTTGCCTTGCGGTGGCCAATGGATGATTCTGGCAATGGTGGCGGTGCGTCCGCTCTCCCTACCCGGTGCCAAAATGATGCAAGGCCGTGCAGATATTAGCTCAAGGTCGTATTTTTCAGCATACCTAAGGGCAAATTGTTCGTTCATGACCTTGGTTGCAGCATATATGCGTGAAATGTTCCAGGACGGGCAGCTATCATCCTCGTTGACAGGGCGGTCTCCATAATAGCTTTGCGAATCACCGTACACCGCAACTGAGCTGGCATAGACAACTCGGCGAACACCCATAAGGCGCGCAGCTTCAAAAATATTGGCAATGCCCACAACATTGACCGTGGCAGACCCGTACAAATGCTCGCTTGTGGGCGTGGACATTAAATAGGCAAGGTTGATGATGGTGTCAGGCTTTTCTTGAGCAATAATATCCAACAAGGTTTGCAAATTGCTCATGTCCCCTTGATAAATTGGTACATCAGCTCCTTTTAGCGTTTGCAAAGCTTCCCTGTTGGGCATGTAATCCATGCAGGCCACATGCTCGTTTGCCGCAAGCAATTGCCGCATGATAGCTATACCAATGGTGCCTGTTCCTCCTAGCAGTAAATGCCGCATACTCTCTCCTTCATGATGCAAAGTTTTTATGAAAAGGCTACCTACAATGCATACAAAGCGTGTATCATGTGGGTTTTTATAAGTTTTTTTAAGCAAACGGTTAAGAATTGTGCAGCACGGTCGGCCCAATTCGCTAGAGCTTTCTATGTTTTTGGTGGTTTTATTTTTAGACCAGAAAAAAATATATGTCAAGGTGTCTGCGAAATTTTGCATCACCATTTTTGGTGCTAAAACGAGTTGTGCAACTGATACAAAGGGGAAAAGCTGTCCAGCGCTGAAAACTGAATCCATACCAGCCGTCTATAGACAGTAACGTCAGTAGTAGAGTACAATATAGTATGGCAATATGGATTAGGTGTAGCCTATAGTAAGGCAACATATGTCAAGCTAAGAGCAAGTGATACATCAATGCGGATGTTTTATTCGTGATTGTTGGTGTTTTGGTAACAAAAAATGTGCCACAAATGTGCCACATAAAAAATGAAAGGCAGGAGAAGATATGTTAACGTTTATTGGAGAAATTATAACTCCCTATAAAAATGTTGAAGATTGTCCACAAAATATTAATAAAAACGGCCCTGTATGCACATTGTTATTATATAAAGAGTACCAAGCCGGCTTAAAATGCTTACAAAAAGGTGATAAAATCCTTATTTTATATTGGCTGGGTTTGTCCAAGGATGCACCCATGGAGCAAGTATCTCGTCATGATGGCAGTGTAAAGGGTGTTTTTGCGTTGCGTTCTCCGCATCGCCCAAACCCTATAGGTGTTGCTATAGTTACAATTGAAAGTATTATTGAAAATGCTATAGAAGTGATAGGGTTAGACTGTGTTAATGGGACTAAACTATTGGATATCAAGCCTGCAGTCATGGATGAAAAATAAAACCTTTGTGCAAATAGTATAGCATGAAGAAAAATTTATGAATCAATACTATAGATGTCATACAAGATGTATGTTTGTTTATTGGTTCAAAGCTTTGTAAGGAGTAATGATGGAGACTACATTGAATATTTTATGGATCAATGACAACCCAATTACAGCAAAACTTATGGTTTTTATGTATGCTACCAATGCGCTGCGTAAAGCATGGTGGACAAACGTGCACATCGTTGTTTGGGGAGCCACGGCAAAGCTTTTGGCAGAAAATACTGAAATACAAGAGCTTGTAAAGATTTTTCAAGCAGAAGGCGGTATGGTGACCGCCTGTAAGGCATGTGCAGATCAGCTTGGTGTTGCAGGTGTGTTAGAATCGCTTGATGTGGAAGTAAGCTATACAGGCGAACTTTTAACCCATATGATAAAAGGTGAAGATAAGCTTATTACGTTGTAGACATAGGCGCAAAAATTGGTTTTTATACTAGATAATCATCAAACAACATCGTTTTACATTAAAACAGCACATTGCCATATCGTTCAATACATTTCATTTTGCAAACGCACATAATCTATTTTACCTGTAGCAAGTAAAGGAATCGTGTTTGCCACATGAATGATTTTAGGGACAGACAATTCGCTTATGCCGTTATTTTTGGCGTATTCCACAATGTCCATTCTTTGCGCCTTTGTATAGTCGGTGATAAGAATAATGGCTTCGCCCTTTTTCTCATCAGGTATTTGGATGACAGCATGATTATACCCTTGCCAAAGCTTGGCAATGTATGCTTCAACTGCGGTTAGAGAAACCATTTCACCGGCAATTTTTGCAAAGCGTTTTGCGCGTCCTGTAATGGTTATATAGCCTTCTTCATCTATTTCTACAATATCTCCGGTGTCATAGTATGCATCGTCAACAGGAACCAAAACGCCCGGATTTTCAGCAAAAAGATAACCTTGCATGATGTTTGGCCCCTTTACCAGAAGGCGACCGCCTTTTTCGATGCCTTCAACCTTTTGTAATGTATAGGTGATGGAGGGTAAAAAACGACCCACCGTGCCCGTTTTATGGCGCATGGGGGTGTTCAGGGCAAGTACAGGCGCTGTTTCTGTGGTGCCGTACCCTTCAAAAAGTCGCACGCCAAATTTTTCTGCCCATAGGGTGCGCGTGGTGTCTTTGAGTTTTTCTGCCCCTGCAAAGGCATAACGCAAAGCATAAAAATCATAGGGATGCGCAAACTTTGCATACGCAGCAAGAAAGGTGTCTGTACCAAACATGATTGTTGCATTACTGTCATACACAAGCTCGGGTACCGTTCTGTAATGTAAAGGCGATGGGTAAAGAACAACTTTCATGCCATAAAGGAGCGGCAATAACGTACCAGCTGTCAAACCAAAGGAATGAAACAGCGGCAAAGCATTAAAAATGCAATCTTTTGCGTTACAATCAATGCTTGCAAGAATTTGACAAACGTTTGCCTGAATATTTTCATGGCTTAGCACAACGCCTTTTGGCGTGCCTTCAGAACCGGATGTAAAAAGGATGACGGCAGGATCTGTAGGGGCAATGCCTGCATGTTTTTTATGCCATATTTTTGGAAAATAGCTTGTAACAACAGCTCGTATTTTTTCAATATACGTAATTTCTTTGGCAATGTCCTCAAGGTATTGGATGCGAATATTTTCATGCTCCATGGCCTGTATCATGTTTGTCAGTTTGGCCATGTCCACAAATTTTTTTGACGTCAACACTGTTGCAATATTTGCAGCTTTGCAGGCCGCAAGCATGTTTTGTTCACCGCTAGAAAAATTAAGCATTGCCGGAACTCTACCGCCAATTTGTACAGCAAAAAACGTAACGACTGCTCCCACAACATTGGGCAGCAAAACACCAACATTGTCATGCTTGTGTGTGCGTTTGCACACATGTGGCGCAAGAGCGAAGCAGTGCGTTATAAGTTTTCCATAGCTAAGGGGCTTTCGCGTAATATCGTCCAGGATACAGTGCTGTCTTCCATGGATGCGTGCTTGCTCCAGTAAGGATTGAAAAAGTGTTTTTTTATAGTCAGATGATGCAAAAAACAAGTTTGTCATCAAATCTTCAAGCTTTTTACCAGCTGCCTTTATGCGCCGGCTCCCTTTAAGGTGCTCGGCTAGGATAAAGTCTGTGGGGGGCAAAATAGTAAGCGTGATTTTAGGAAAAAGGCGGCGGCGAACCGTGCCCTTAAGGCGTGAAAAAAGCGAATATTGCGCCCCATCAATACGGATGGGCAGGATTTTTGCGCCGGATTTATCGGCAATCATGGCAGAGCCTTTGTAAATTTTCATCATGGAGCCGGTGACAGTGATTCTTCCTTCCGGAAAGATGACGCATTTTTTATCTTTACGAATTTCAGATATGATGGCGCGCGTGGCCATGGGATTTGTGGGGTCAACACAAAATGTATCCACAAAAGCAAAGAATGGTTTAAAATACCAACGTGTTGTGATAAATGTGTTCACTGCAAACATGGGCTTTTCAGGTAAAAAGACACCAAGCAATAAAGCGTCCAAAAAGGATTGATGGTTTGCAATAATAAGCACTCGATTTCCGGCTTTATAAAAATGTTCAAGGCCGCTTACTTCCACCCTAAAAAGCACGGTCAAGATAAAGGCAATCAATTTTTCAAGCATGTTTTTTACTCCTTTTCATGGCAATAGCTACATAGGCATGGATAAGTCCATTTATAATACCAACAATAAAAAATATGGATATTGTTGATAAAGCAATGCCAAGCAACAGCATGGATGCCAAACTTGCACACACCATAAAAAAAGCATTGACTATATTGTTTCCTGCAATGATTCTAGATATATATTTTTTGTCTGCATTATGCTGCATTATGGCATACAAAGGCACAATATAAATGCCGCCACTAACTGAAAGTAAAAGAATACTTAGGCAAATAACATAGCTCCATATGTCGGTAGCAAAAAAATCTATAATTCCAATATCTGCGCTGATTGCTTTTACTTGAAGCAGGGCAGGGCTTTTTACATACATTAACGAAGCAATGCACAATAAAAAAATAGAAGCCGACATGCCAAATGCAGAAGTAGTTACAAACTTTGTACTTATTTTTCCTTTAATCATGATGTTGCATAAAAAAGAACCAAGGCCAATCCCCAGTGAAAAAATGGTCATATAAAGGGTAACAAGAAATTCATTGCCACCTATGACATAGGAGGTATAGAGCGGAAAAAGGCTTATAAACATCATGCCAATGAACCAAAACCATGAAATGCCAAGGACAGTGTGCCAGATACGACTGTCTTTTTGCGTGTAGCCAATGATTTTTTGGGTTTCGCGTATGATATTCCAGCGAAGTTGGGACTTGGTGTCTTGAACGCAAGATTCTGGTATAAAAAAGGAAGAAGCATAGCCAATTATGGAAAAAGCAACCAGAAAAAGCGCAAGCAAGGACGTGCCATAAGGCAGGGCAATGACTATGCCCCCAAACATGGTACCTAATAAAATGGAAAGAAAGGTTGCTCCTTCAATCCAAGCATTCCCTGCAATAAGTTCTTCCTTTTTAAGATGTTCCGGTAAAAGGCTATATTTGATGGGGCCAAAAAAGGTGGATTGAACCCCCATAAGGAAAAGCACAATGAGTAGGCCGCCGATACTTTTTGTAAAAAAGAACAACCCGCACAAAAGCATGAGCACAATTTCAACACATTTTATTTTTCGTGTGAGCCAAGCTTTTTCATAGGTATCAGCCAGCTGCCCTGCTGTTGCAGAAAATAAAAAGAAGGGCAAGATAAAAATTCCCCCTGCAAGAGCCACCATAAAGGATGCATCAAAACCGTGGTACGTGCCCACATCATAGGTAAACCACACAAGAAAGGCGTTTTTAAAGGCGTTGTCGTTGAATGCACCAAAAAATTGTGTAACGCACAATGGCAAAAAACGCTTTGATGTAAATAAAGATTGCTTTGGCAACATATCTATTCCTTTATAGTGCAGATCACAACAATATGAATATGTTAAAAATCATCAAGTGGTATGTATCTTAAATATCTGTGCTTACAAATTGTTTAGGATTTGTTAAAGCGTTCAAGGCCTTTCATATAATATTCAATAAGATTGCTTGAAAGTGCTAGAAGAGTCGGAACAGAACCCTCGTCAAGTTTTCCTGTAAGTCCCAATTGGCAAATGCCATGCACACCGGCCCATAGAATTTGTGCGGTCTGTTCTGCTTTTTTTATGTCGCTGGCAAAAAAGGGGAGGAGCGGTTCTTCGATAAGAGAGTATAAACCCTTCATTTTGTTGCTATACCATTCAGGCAAGGGCATGTTTTGAGGAAGCGAATGCTCAAAAAGTGCAGACCAGCAATGATAGTTTGCATCAGCAAAATGGATGTACGATGTGGCAAGGTTTATCAAGGCAGTTGAGGCAGGTGCTTTTGCCTTTTTATTCTTTACCAGGTGTGCGTGCATATCATCTAAGGTTTTGGCGTTGATGCACAAAATGAGCTGGTCATGGTTTTCAAAAATATTATATATGGTGCCAATGGTATAGCCAATGCCTTTTGCAACTTTTCGTGCGCTGAATTTGCTAAAACCGTCTTCTGCAAGAATGGCTTTTCCTGCTACTATGGCCATTTCGCGCAATTGATCATGGGTGTGTTCGTTTCTGCGGGCCATGGATTATCCTTGATTGTGCGATTTGAGGTTGTAATTAAGCAGTGTTTAATTGCAGGTCTTTTTCTATTTTGAACACTGTATAATTAAGGCTTGCACTTGTCAAGAGAAAACATACAAAGAAAACGCAGCGACACGCTATAACAAAAACATCCTTACCGTAATGTACCGATAAGGATGTTTGTAGTATCACAAAATACCATGGCGTTAGGTTTTGCCAACGTAGTATGCACGTTGTTTTAAGGTGTGCTTTGCCTGTAAAAAAATGTTTGTTGTTTTGTTTTTCGCGCAGAAAATATTTTTTTAGGTATAGGAACAAAACGTTATTGTGTTACCTTTTTAAAGATCACAACTGACAAGGAGTTGCTTTCGCCTAAATTTTTGACATGCAAGGTGTCGTCGTCAACGACTGTGAAGGTGGCTTTACGCCCGTCCACTTCAATTTGGACGCCGTCACTATTTTCAGAAATAATGTTAAGCTGCCCTTTTTGTTCTATTCTTCCGATAGCCATGTTTATTTGCTTTTTTTCGGTGTCAATAAAAACGTACGCGCTTTCAAGCATTGTCATGACGAACATTTTAGCAAATCCTGACCCCATGTTTTTTTTGTCTTCAGGTGTTTGGAGGGCTTCAATGGTTGCGTTTGCATCGCACTTCCATGCGCCATTGAGTTGGTCAACTTGGTTTGAACAGCCAACAATGAGCATCAATGCAAGAAGGGTTATAATCTTTTTCATACTACCGCCTTTATACTGTTGTAATGGGTTTTGCACCTGATTTTTTTGGGGTCAGGGTACTGTGTTATAACACGATATCGTTTTTTGCATGTCTTTTCAAGGCTGTGTTTTGGGTGCCCGTAGAATGTTCATAGCACGTATTGACAACATATTATAGAATTTATACAGTATATTTGCTGTTTTGGTTTAGTTTTTCTAGGTTGCGTTGCTAAACAGAGCGTCATTATATACCGCAAAGTATATGAATGGATGAGGCAATGTGCCTTGCATAAACACAATTTCTACTTTTCTCTTCGCGCGGAGTCTGTATGGGTGATACTGATGCTCACGTAAAGTATAATGATCCGTCTGAGCAAGACTATATTGGGCTATTTTTGCGTATTTCCAATCGAATGCTAACGGAAGCGAACGAGCATGACTTTATGGAAAAATCGCTTGCTGACATTGGAAATACCATGCAGGTGAGCCGTAGTTATCTTATTGAAAGAAAAGATAACCTTTGGAGCATGACTCATGAATGGGTAAATGACGGAGTTATGCCTTGTAAAGATGAAATGCAAAACAAGTCATTTGACGCTTGGTCACGTGAAGGCGACATCCTGCATCTGCCTTCTATGGACAAGCCGTATATAGTAGAAGATGTTGAGCAGCTTTCTAACGTCGAAATGCTCGGCATTCTTAAAAAACAAGGGGTTCATTCCTTAATAAGCATTCCTTTTTTTGATGCAGAACAGCTTGCGGGTTTGTTTGGGCTTGATCGTTGTGAAAAGATAGCCGGCTGGGCAGATCAAAATACAAATACCACAATCATTTTGGCTAGTTTGTTAAATAACGCCAGAAAATATTTTCATACCCAGCAAACCATTCAAAAAAAGAAAGAACAGATCCAGGTTCTTTTTGATGCATTTCCTTATCCTATCTATATTTCAAGTATCAAAGATTATTCGATTTTGTTTTATAATAAAGCCATTCGTGATGGGTTTGGCCTTGGGAATACTTGCTCTTTATCCTGCCATAAAGCTTTTCAGAATTTGGATGCACCGTGCCCGTTTTGCACAAACGCTAAGTTAAAAAAAGGTGCGCCTCCTTATATTTGGCACCACCATAACCCCATTGTTGCTAGAGATTATAAAGTTATTGATCGTGCCATGAGCTGGGAAAATGTTGATAATGCGCGTTTTTCCATTGCTTTTGACATAACTGATTCTTTGCGCCTGCAACGCGAGCAAGTTTTAGAGCGTGAAGCCAATGCCGCAAAAGGCGTGTTTTTGGCCAACATGAGCCATGAGTTGCGCACACCCCTCAACGGTATTCTTGGTTTAGCTCACCTTGCACAGACTGCCAATGATGATGAAAAAGTTGAAGATTACTTAGGAAAAATACAAATTTCTTCAAAAAAACTTTTAGGAATTATCAATGATATTTTGGATTTTTCAAAGATAGAAAACGAATCAATCGAATTGGAGTCCCAGCCGTTTAATATGGGGGATGTCTTTTTTGAATCCAAAATTATTTTGCAAGCAGAAGCAGACCGAAAAGGGCTTTTTTTACATTGCATAATGGATGAGGATATACCCATATTGCTACAAGGCGATGCTTTGCGCCTATCACAAATCCTTTTAAACCTAGCCAATAACGCTATAAAATTTACCGAAAAAGGCGGCGTGACCCTTTCTGCCCGTATCATTGAAGCAGCAGAGCAGGGGCTGCGTATCCTCTTTACAGTGCAAGATACCGGCATAGGTATTTCTGCTGAAAATGTGGAAAAATTGTTTACTGAATTCACGCAGGCAGAGGCTTCTACAACGCGCCGTTATGGCGGAACAGGTCTTGGCCTAACCATTGTGCGGCGTCTAGCAGAGCTTATGGGCGGAAAAGTTTGGGTTGAAAGCGAGCTTGGTAAAGGTTCTGCCTTTATGTGCGAAATTCCTTTTGTAAAAGCCCATACTCAGGCTGCTGTTGAAACGCAAATCCCACATCAGCCAAAAGTTGCCGAAGATATTACCGATGTGCGTGTTCTTTTGGTAGAAGATAATGAAATAAATACCCTTATTGCCACAGAAGTGCTGGAGCAATTTGGTTGTATTGTTGACTGCGCTGGGGATGGGCTTGTTGCTTTAAGCAAGCTTGAAAAAAATACGTACGATATTGTCCTTATGGATATTCAAATGCCCAATATGGATGGGCTTGAGGCAGCGCGGCGTATTCGTAAAGAGGAACGCTATGACACGCTTCCCGTTGTGGCCATATCAGCACATGCCATGGTGCAAGATCATGAAAAAAGCTGCGAAGCTGGTATGCAAGATCATATTACCAAACCCTTCAATCCTGAAATGTTGCGCCATATAATATATAAGTATACAAAAAATACCTTTGTTTTTAAAGATAGAGTATAAATAGTGTGTTTTGCATAAGCACCTACATATTTTGAGGATATTGTATGAGCCATTTTGCATCTGCTGGTGAGGCATCAAAAAATACCACTGACCTTTTATTAAAGTTGTCTACAGATATTCTTTTGTCTGAGGACCTAGATACCTTTTTACAAAATACCTTGGCTGAAGTCGGCAATAAGCTAAAGGTACACCGTGTGTATATTTTTACTCATGAAAATCATCATTGGACAAATATTTTTTCTTGGGTAGACCCAGAACTTCCACCATTTACCGATTTGCTTGAAAAAGGCAATCTTGAAAAAGTTTTGTATGAAGATGGCATGTTTGCATCTTTAAATTCCGGAAAGCCATATTGTGTTCGTTCTATAGATGACTTTGATGATGAAAATGCCCGCAATGCTTTAAGATCACAGTACATAAAAGGCCTTATCCTTGTTCCGCTTTTTTCAAACGAAGAATTGTATGCTTTTTTGGGTGTTGATCAATGTGATGATGTTGAGAATTGGGTAGAAAATACATTAGATACCATGGTTGCCATTGGCTATTTAATAAACAATGCAATTCATTATTTTGGTTCATTAGACTTTTTACATAAAAAAGAAAAAGAAGCGCAAGAATTATTAGACCTTCTTCCTGTGCCTGTATATATCACCAATCCCAATACGCATGGCTTTCTTTGTTACAATAAGGCCCTTGGTGATTATGTGGGTATCGAAAATATAGAAAACAGAAAATGTTATGAAGTGATACACGGTTTTAACGCGCCGTGCTCCTTTTGTAAGACAGATTTTTTAGCTATACATTCAGGTTCGTGCGAATGGGAAATGTATAGCGAAAAATGCAAAGTGCAATTTAAAATTTTTGATAAATGTATTCAATGGGATGACATTGAAAACGCACGCCTTACCATTGCCCTTGATATCAATGACTCCTTGCGTATGCAGCGCGAACAAGTGCTTGAACGCGAAGCCTTTGTTGCTAAAAGCCGTTTTTTGGCCAACATGAGCCATGAATTGCGCACGCCACTGAACGGTATTATTGGCATGACACAGCTTGCCATACAACATAACCATGATGAAAAAGTTGGAAATTATTTAGAAAAAGTACAAGACTCTTCCAAAACACTGCTTAACGTTATCAACGATATCCTTGACTTTTCTAAAATCGAAGCTGGCAAGTTAACGCTTGAGGAGCTTCCCTTTGATGTTCGCGAAGTTTGCGAAAATATTAAAGAGCACTTTTGGGAAGAGGCTAGCCACAAAAATATCCAACTCGCATTTACCATTGACGATAATGTGACTCCGTGGTTGGTCGGAGATTCTTTGCGGTTTTATCAAATAATACAGCATCTTGTAGAAAATGCGGTTAAGTTTACAGAACAAGGCTTTGTACGTTACTCCCTGCATGTTCATGAGCCAAAAAATGAAGACGGCATCCTGCTTTTACGCCTTGTGGTGGAAGATAGCGGCATTGGCATAACAGAAGAAGCCTTACAAAAAATGTTCGTGTGGTTCACGCAAGCAGACAGTTCCAGCACGCGCCGTTATGGCGGTATAGGCATGGGCCTTGCCATTGTTGAAAAATTGCTTGAACTTATGCGTGGATCCATTGCTGTTGCAAGCACATTAGGGCAGGGGGCAGCCTTTACGTGCCTGATTCCTTTTGTCGTAGCCGAACAAGGCATGGTTTGCGATAGTGAACCCAAAAACATGGATATTACGGGAACGGCTGTGCTTTTAGCGGAAGATAACGAAATAAACAGTATGATTGCAACAGAAATGCTTACCGCTATGGGGTGCACGGTTGAATGGGTTCAAGACGGCCTAGAGGTTTTGGCCTGCCTTGAAAAAAAGACCTATGATGTCATTTTAATGGACGTGCAAATGCCACGCATGGATGGGCTTGAAGCAACGCGGCGTATTCGCGAAAATTCGCATTTTGACAATATGCCCATCATTGCCTTGACAGCACACAGCGAAAAAGAAGAAATCAACGAATGTTATGCTGCCGGCATGCAAGCACATGCGTTAAAACCTCTTTCTGACAAAAAATTGCAAAAGGTCATTGCAGAATATACCACAGCTGCATTTAGGTTTGCGCGGTAAATTTTTGGCTTGCAAGCGCTCTTGCTGCTAAAATGCGTATGCTCTTTTTGCACGTTCTGCCAGTGTATTTACAATGGGTAGATATAAATTGCTTTATACATTGAAATATTAAGAAAAAAAGAAAATCATTTCGGTTTTATTGCCATAAATAAAGCCACCGCACAAAAATTGTGTGCGGTGGCTTTGTTATAGAATAGCTACGTGTTATTTAAGCAGGCCCATTTTTTTCAAAGCTGCTGCTACTCCTTCGCCATAGGCCGGATCAGCTTTGCTGCAATTTTCAATGTGGCGCAGCTTTATGGCCTCATCACTATCACCAAGGGCACGGGCAGTGTTGTCAAACAATGCTTGGCGTTGATCAGGTGTCATGAGTCCAAAAAGTTTACGTGGCTGGGTATAGTAATCGTCGTCATCTTCGCGAAAATCCCAATCCCACGCCGCGCCTTCAAGGGCCAATGGCGGATCACGATATTCTGGCTGCTCTTGCCATTCACCAGCGCTGTTTGGCTCGTAAGGAATGGTTGCGCCAAAGTTGCCATCCACTCGCATGGCACCGTCACGATGATAGCTGTGCACAGGGCAACGCGGTGCATTGACGGGAATCATATGGTGATTGACCCCAAGGCGATAACGCTGTGCGTCGCCATAGGAGAAAAGGCGTCCTTGCAGCATTTTGTCAGGTGAAAAACCGACACCCGGTACAATATTGGCAGGGTTAAAGGCCGCTTGCTCTACTTCTGCAAAATAGTTTTCCGGATTACGATTGAGCTCAAGCACCCCAACTTCATACATGGGCGCGTCATCATGGTACCATACTTTGGTTAAATCAAACGGATTATACGGTAGCTTTGCCGCGTCTGCTTCCGGCAGGATTTGAACAAAAAGAGTCCAGCGCGGAAAATCCTTTTTTTCAATACTTTCAAACAGGTCACGGTGGTGACTGTCCCTGTCCATACCGATGATTTTGCCCGCTTCCTCATCGGTTAGATTTTTGATGCCCTGTTCGGTGCGAAAATGGAATTTAACCCAAAAACGCTCGTTTTTGTCATTGATAAAGCTAAAGGTATGGCTGCCAAATCCATGCATATGACGATAGGTTGCAGGGATGCCGCGATCGCTCATGACAACGGTGACTTGGTGCAAGGCTTCAGGCAAAAGCGTCCAAAAATCCCAATTGTGACCGGCATTGTGCATGTGGGTTCGCGGATCACGTTTTACCACGTGGTTGAGATCAGGAAATTTTAGCGGATCACGCAGGAAAAAGACAGGCGTATTGTTGCCAACCAAATCCCAATTGCCCTGATCGGTGTAAAATTTTATGGCAAAGCCGCGGATGTCACGCTCGGCATCTGCTGCACCGCGCTCGCCAGCAACCGTGGAAAACCGCACAAAGAGATCAGTTTTTTTACCAATTTTTGAAAAAATTGAAGCCTTTGTAAATGCAGTAATATCATGTGTCACGGTAAAGGTTCCATAGGCTCCCGATCCTTTGGCGTGCATGCGTCGCTCAGGAATAACCTCGCGATCAAAATGGCTTAACTTTTCTAAAAACCAGATGTTTTCCAGCAACATGGGGCCACGTTTACCAGCTGTCTTTACATTATTGTTGCTACTGACAGGGGCACCGGACGTTGTTGTTAACCTTTTTGATGACATAGTTCTTCCTCTTTTTGTAAAAGGTTCTTAGTCTAATCATAATGATTACTGTTACCATACATAAAAAAAACAGACTACGCAAGTATAAACTTCATTTTTGTAAAAAAAAATATTTTAAGCGCCTGAATTACAGCTAAGCACGTAAATTTTTTACTATATGGTTGAGTGCTATGACAATGCCGGCACATGTGGTTTTGAACGGCAAGTAAAAAAAAATTGTATTTATGGGAGGATTTTCATATTTTTCGATAAGCAAAATAAAGAACTTGTGCCTAGGTTTTAACATAAGCATTTGATATGTTATGTAATATTGAAAAAACAACAAGATATTGACATTCATTTTCAGTTATGGTTAGTTCTTTTCACCAGAGGACGGAGTGGATGATTTTTGGGGCCCCAAAATACAAAAACTCTTTTTGCTAAGAAAATACTTACCTTACGTAGAAGGAAGGACAAACATGAGTGGATATATCAACAAGATATGTCTTGCAGGCCTTTTTGTACTGTCGGCAAGTTTTAGTGCCGTAGCTGCCGAAAGAATTGCAGAGGAACGGACCCAAGAGGCAAATCAAGAAACTTTGGCAGAAACAGGCCCCAGTTATTTACTGCCCCAGTACACCGTGTATGGCTCCATGATGCCTGTGGAAATTGCTAAATATCCCGGCTCTGTGTCGGTTCTTGAAAGCGATGACCTTGGAACGTACAACACCATCATCAGGAATTTGGAAAAAGTACCCGGATTCAATACAGGCTATTCCGTGGGCCGTTCCATTTCGCAGGATTATACGATCCGCGGTTACAGCGGCGATCGCGTTATCATAAAGCTTGACAACGTTCCAAGAGAAGCAGGAATGGGCTTTACATCCTCTTTCCGCGTAGATCCCACGATTTTAAAAAGTGTTGAAGTGGTCAAAGGCGCATCCTCCATACTGCATGGCGGCGGTGCCATCGGTGGTGTTGTTGCCATGACCACCAAGGATCCGAGCGATTATATTACGGGCGATAAACCCTATGCTCTTGAATTGAATACTCGTTTTGAAACGAACGACATGTTTTCTCAGGCTGTAACAGGAGCCATTAAAACCGACACCTTGCCCATTGACCTGTTGTTGCATTTCCGCTTTGTAAAAGAAGGCGATATTGAGCTGGCAGGCGGCGGTGGCGGCGACTATTACTATGGTGAAACGCTAGATGAAGCTGTCAATGATTCCGGAATCAAGTCCTTCCTTGGAAAAGTTGGTTGGGATCTTACCGAAGGGCAACGCCTTGAGCTTTCCCTCTCCCACTATCAGCAGGATACCACAACAACGGTCAACCCTTCATTCAACATGAATTATGACCCTGAACTCCGCTTTTCCTCACCGCCAACAGATTTTTCCTTAAAGCAAACAGACCTTGTGGGAACCTATGAATGGGATTCCACCAGCACAGATTTGATCGATTTGACTGTAATGGGCTATTATGCCAGCGCAAGTAACCACAGGTACATGCATGCTCAACTTCCCGATGTTCCAAACGATGCCACGATGATCAATTCTGAACATCGTTGGGGCTTTACCGCAAAAAACATTGCAGCATTTAATACCGGTTCTGTGGTCAAGCACAGCCTTGTGGCAGGTGTTGACTATCATCATCGCTCAGAAGATTACCACTTTATCTACGGAACAGATACAGCATGGGGCGTTGGTGTCGATCAGGGCATGCCAAACAATTATAGCGATTTAGGTATATACCTGCAAGATGATATCACCTTTTTTGATATCTTTACCCTGACCCTTGGCGGGCGTTACGATTCCTATTACCGTAAGGTGGAAGGACACAATAGCTCAACAGAAGGCCGTTTTTCACCGCGTATCGGTGCAGCCCTTGAAGTGTTTGACGGGTTTTACCTTTTGGGTAACTATTCTGAAACCTTCCGTGCTCCCACCCCTATGGAAACCAATGCAAGCGGCTATTTGAACCAAGTGGCCTATTACATTCCAAACCCGAATCTAGAGCCTGAAACAGCCAAAGAATTTGAATTTGGTCTGTCCTATAACAAAACAGGGCTCTTTACCGACAATGATAGCTTGTTCTTTAAAGGCATGTATTTTGTAGGTGAAATTGAAAACTTGATTGAGTTTGAATACCTTACCGATTTAGGTGATCCTCCGCCTCATGGTGCTTTAGATCCTGATTATTACGGACAATATAGAAACGTCAGCAATGCCAAGCGCGAAGGTTTTGAAATTGAAGCCAGATACGGCATAGCTTCTTGGCTCTTTATGGCGTCCTATGAACACCTTAAACTTTACGATGCCGATACCGGCCAAGACATCAATGATTATGCCGACAAATTGCGCGTTGGTGTTGCCTACACCTATGAGCCTTTTGACTTAACCGTGGGCGTTGATGTTGACCATTGGTTTGCAGCAAATCCTGCACCCTACACAGGAAGCAACACTGTCTATTACTATCCTGATGAAAGCTTCACCATTGTTAACGCCTTGGTGACCTGGAAGCCCAGTGATTTAGGATGGACTTTCTTTAACGACAACCTTGAAATTGGCCTTGGTGTAAACAATATCTTTGATGATACTTACTCACCGCCCAACAACTTGCTTAATGCTAACCGCTTGTTCTACGGTACAGGGCGTAACATTTACGGAACCTTTAAACTTACATTCTAGGCTTTTGCAAAGGAAGGTCGAGGGGGCTTTCCTTTTGCTTGGGAAGTGTCAAAGCATGCCAAAACATTTTGGAAACATGCTTTGGCACTTCCTCATGTGATTACGAGTTCGATTTAAAAGGGGTACTCTATGCAAATACAACGTCGTGTTGTAAAAACAGTATGCGCCGTCTTTTTTGCATTTGTAAGCATGCACGCCTTTGCACCACAGGGCGTATCGCAAACAATGCAAGAGTCGCAAGAAGTAGTGACAGATGTCTTAACCCTTGACGGTGTTCCTAAGTTTGCATGGAATAAACGCCATTATCCTCATGTTAATCCTGATGCCCCAAAAGGGGGGACTTTGCGATTATCTGCACGGGGAAGCTTTGACAGTTTGCACCGATTTATCGCGCGTGGGTTGCCTGCTGCAGGCCTTGGTTTGACCTACGATACCCTTGGCACCGATGTGCCAGACCGCAGTCTTTTTGAAATCCACGGCCTTATTGCCGAAAAATTTGCAGTTGCCAAGGATCGATCCTACATCACCTTTCATATCAATCCTAAGGCTCGTTTTCATGATGGTTCGCCCATAACAGCAGAGGATGTGGCCTTTACGTTTAACATCCTCATGGAGCAGGGCGCGCCTTCCTATAAACAATATTATGCTTCAGTGTCAGGCGTCGAAGTTCTAGCTCCGTTAGAAGTTCGTTTCACGTTTAAAGACACCACCAACAAAGAATTGCCGCTCATCATGGCTCAGCTTCCTGTGTTGTCAAAAGCGTATTGGCAGGGGAAGGATTTTTCAAAGCCAAGTTTTGACATTCCCTTGGGCAATGGCCCCTACAAGGTACATGAATTTTCGGCAGGCAGCTATATTGAGCTTGAAAGAGTTAAGGATTACTGGGCAGCAGACCTTCCTGTAAACAAAGGGCGTTTCAATTTTGGCGCGTTGCGTTACGAATATTTTCGTGATGAAACCGTTTCAAGGGAGGCGTTTAAAGCAGGATCCTTTGACCTATACATGGAAGCCACAGCCAAGTCATGGGCCACAGCCTATACCGGCAGGGCCGTGGAAAATGGTGATATTGTCCGTGAGGAAATCTCGCTCAATTATCCTCAGGGGATGTATGGTTTTTTCTTCAATACGCGCAGACCTCTTTTTGAGGATGTAAGGGTTCGCCGTGCCATTGGGCTTTTGTTTGACTTTGAATGGAGCAATAAGGCTCTTTTTTATAATCAATACCAGCGTTCTTACAGTTATTTTACCAACAGCGAATTGGCTTCTTCGGGAAAAATAACGCCAGAGGAAGAAGCGTTATTACGCCCCTATGCCGATACGTTGCCAAAAGAAATATTTACAGAGGTTTTTTCCGTACCCAAAACAAAGGGTGACGGCACCATGCGTGAAGAGATGACAGAGGCCCTAAAGCTTTTGAGTGCTGCCGGATGGAATATGCAAGACGGTGTTATGAAAAACGCACAAGGCGAAGCGTTAGAGTTTTCATTCATCCTTTCTTCACCAACCTTGCAGCGTACGATTATGCCTTTTAGGAATAACCTAAAACGGCTTGGCATTACCATGAATATCGCGGTCATAGACCAAACGCAATATGTCAACCGTATCCGTAGTTTTGACTTTGACATGATTTTAAGCCGCATCCCGCAAGGCAATTATCCCGGAAACGAACAACGCAATAATTGGACAAGCAATGCTGCAAAAACAGAAGGAACACGCAATTATATTGGGGTGAATCTGCCTGTTGTGGATGAGCTTGTGGAGCGGATCATCAACGCTCAAGATAGAGAAAGCCTTATAACAGCTGCCCGTGCCTTGGATAGGGTATTGTTGTGGCATTATTATGTGGTGCCCGGCTGGTATTCCTCCACCAGTCGTATCGCGTTTTGGAGAAAGCTTGCGCACAACGGTTTACGCGATGTAGAGTGGGTGGATGTTTTCTCGTGGTGGATAGATGCCAAGGCTGAAGCAGAGCTTCTTGCCTCTGATACAGGATATGGGAAATAGTAATGTTTAACTACATCCTGCGTCGCCTTTTTTTACTCATTCCTACTTTTTTTGGCATCATTGCCTTGAACTTTTTTATTATCCAATCAGCCCCGGGCGGCCCTGTTGAACAGTATTTACTGACCCTTGAAGGACAGGGCGATGCCTATATGGAACGCATCGGCGGTGAAGGGGGCGATGCTGGCATTGAAGTAGAAGATGTTGACCAGGCTGCCAATTCTTCATCCCCGTATAAAGGTTCGCGCGGACTTTCCCCCGACATGATTGATGCTGTGGAAAAAATGTACGGCTTTGACAAGCCCATTGGCGAACGGTTTATGTTGATGCTCAAAAATTACCTGACCTTTGACTTTGGAGAAAGCTTTTTTAAAGGGCGGTCAGTCATGCAGCTTTTGGGCGATGCTTTGCCTGTGTCCATTTCCCTTGGACTTTGGAGTACCCTTATTATTTACTTTATTTCTATACCCCTTGGCATACGCCGCGCTGTGAAGCACGGCAGCAAATTTGATGCGGTCACGGGCACCTTGGTTATTATCGGCGATGCCATCCCCGGCTTTTTGTTTGCGGTTTTGCTTATCGTGCTTTTTGCCGGTGGCAGTTATTGGAATATCTTTCCACTCAAAGGGCTTGTGTCGTCAAACTTTGCAGATTTAAGCTTTTTTGGAAAAATCGCTGATTATTTCATGCACCTTGCCTTGCCCTTATGCGCCATGGTCATAGGCGGCTTTGCAACCCTTACCATGCTGACAAAAAACTCTTTTTTAGACGAAATTCATAAACAATACACGACAACCGCCAAGGCCAAGGGCCTTGCGCCGAATCAGGTTTTGTACAGGCATGTGTTTAGAAACGCCATGCTCATTATTATAGCAGGTTTTCCCTCTGCCTTTGTGGGCATGTTTTTTACAGGATCCGTGCTCATTGAGGTGATTTTTTCCCTTGATGGCATTGGGCTTTTAGGTTTTGAAGCGGCCATGACACGGGATTACCCCGTCATGTTTGCCACCTTATATCTATTTACGCTGCTTGGGCTTGCCATGCGTATTGTGTCGGACATTACCTATTCATTGGTTGATCCACGCATCACGTTTTCAGCGAGGGAGAAGTAAAATGTTTGCAAATGTTTCTCCATCAACTAAGCGCAAATGGGCAGCGTTTAGAGCGCATAAGCGTGGCTGGATTTCCTTATGGGTATTGCTCGCTTTTTTTGTGTGCAGCCTTTTTGCAGAAGTAATTGCCAACGAAAAACCACTATTGGTGCAGTATAAGGGCGAGATGTATTTTCCGCTTTTTGTGGAATATCCAGAAACAACCTTTGGCGGAACCTTGCCCATTTTGGCCAATTATCATGACCCTGTCATCAAAGAAAATATTGAAAAAGACGGCAAGATGATCTGGCCTTTGGTGCGTTTTTCGTACAACACCACCAATTATGGCGTAGCCGATTATCCGGCTCCTCCCTCAGCAGACAATTGGCTTGGCACCGATGATCAAGGCAGGGACATGGTGGCACGTATTTTATACGGGTTTCGGATTTCCTTTTTGTTTGGCATGGCGCTTTGTATTGTAAGTTCCGTTGCCGGCATTGCCGCAGGATCTGTACAAGGTTACTATGGTGGCAAGGTGGACTTATTATTCCAACGCTTTATGGAAATATGGTCAAGCTTGCCTACCTTATACGTGCTGATTATTTTTTCCAGTATGATTGTTATGGGCTTTTGGAGTCTGCTTTTTTTAATGATGTTGTTTAGCTGGATGGGGCTTGTGCATGTGGTGCGCGCAGAATTTTTACGCTGCCGCCAATTGAATTATGTTCGCGCAGCCAAGGCTTTGGGTGTTAGCAACAGGCACATCATTATCCGCCATATTTTGCCCAACGCCCTTGTGGCGACGATTACGTATTTGCCCTTTATTTTTAGCGGTTCCATCACCACCTTAACCTCCTTGGATTTTATGGGATTTGGTATGCCGCCTGGCTCTCCTTCCTTAGGAGACCTTTTAGCGCAAGGCAAAAACAATCTGCATGCGCCATGGATTGGGATCAGTTCCTTCCTGGTTCTTGGCGGGTTGTTGTGCCTTTTTGTGTTTATTGGCGAAGCTGTTCGCGACGCTTTTGACCCAGATGGAGGCAAACGCCGTGGCCGCAAGTGATATGAATTTTTTGCAGGTAACAAACCTGAATATTATAGCAAAGTTGCCAGAAATCGGTGCAGAGGATCGCGTTCAGCACCTTGTGCACGACGTGTCGTTTTCTATGCAAAAAGGGCGCGTATTGGGCCTTGTGGGTGAGAGCGGTTCCGGAAAAACCCTTACTGCTAAAGCCCTTATGGGTATTTTGCCTGTAGGTATCCACCGTACAGGTGGCGAGATTGCATTTGAAGGCGTAGCCTTACCCGTAGATGACGACAAGGCCATGCAGAACATCAGGGGCAAACGCATTGCCATGCTGTTTCAAGACCCCCTTGGCAGCTTTAACCCCTTGCACAGGATAGGACGGCAAATAGGCGAAGCCTTGATGCACCACACAGCCTGTTCAGCTGGTGAAGCGCATGAAAAAATCATAAAGATGTTGAGCCAAGTCGGCATCGAAGAACCAGAACGGATTATGAAATCCTTTCCGCATCAGCTTTCAGGTGGCCAGCGTCAACGTGCCATGCTTGCCATGGCCCTTATGACGAAGCCAGACCTTTTGATTGCCGATGAACCAACAACCGCTCTTGATGCCGCTATTCAGCTTCAGGTCATTCGTGCTTTGCAAGAGGTCAAAAATAATGTGACGTTGCTTGTCATAAGCCATGATTTAGGCATGATGCGAGCTTTAGCCGACGACCTATGCGTTATGCAAGACGGTAGGATTGTTGAAAGGGGGCCTACCCATGAAGTGCTTGATGCGCCCAAACATCCCTATACGCAAATGCTTGTGCAACAGGCAGAAAAGCAAAAGCCCATTCCGCTTTCTGCTGATGCGATGGCGGTACTTGACGTTAAACACCTGCATGTGAGGTATCCTTTAGGGTCAAGCTGGTTTTGGAAAAAAGCACCGACTCTTCATGCGGTGAATGATATTTCGTTCACGCTTAAACAAGGTGAATGTCTTGGTATTGTAGGCGAGAGCGGTTCAGGGAAATCCTCATTGGGGCTTGCGGCGTTGCGTTTGCTTGCTTCTGAGGGCGAGCTTGATTTTATGGGCACGCCTTTGCATGCCTTGCAGGAAAAGGCCTTACGCCCTCTTCGCAAGGGGTTACAGATAGTTTTTCAAGACCCCTTGGCTGCTCTTAATCCCAGACTGACGGTTGCAGCCTGCATTGCCGAAGGCCTGCGAGCACACACAAGCCTGACAGCAGATGAGCTTGACGCCAAAGTGTGTACTGCCATGAAGGACGTAGAACTTGATCCACAAATTCGTTTTCGTTATCCGCATGAATTTTCAGGCGGCCAGTGTCAACGGATTTGTATAGCGCGTGTGCTTGTAATGGAACCACATGTGGTGGTGTTTGATGAACCGACATCTTCCTTGGACCGTAATACCCAGTTTCAAATAACGGGATTGATTCAAAGCTTGCAGCAGCGCTTAGGATTGGCCTGTCTTTTTATCACACACGATCTGATGTTGGCTCGTGCATTGTGCCACAATGTACTGGTCATGCAGCAAGGCGTGTGCGTGGAATATGCTACAACGCAGCAACTTTTTACAGCACCTCAACATGACTATACGAAAATGCTTATTCAAGCGGCTTCGTTTGTATAGTTTTAAAGGATACTCTATGCAAGGATTTGAAACGGTGCGCACATGGACTGTTAGCGGTCTTGCGCTTTTTTGTTTGCTTTTTATGCTGCCTTCGCGGGCAGATGGGGCAGCACAAGAAGCTGCAAAAGCCCTGTCACAATCTGTGGATATGGAACAAAAAGCCATGGATGAAGGCGATGCCTGGGCGCGCAAAGAAACAGAATTACGTCAAGATATTCAGCAGGCAAGTTTGCAATCGGCCTGGTATGAGCTGCATATTAAAACCTTACAGCGTTATATTCAAACGGCTAAAGACAACGTGGTTGAGCTTGAACAAACAAAGCTAACCCTTGAACAATTAGAGCGCGCTCTAGAATCTGCCTTGATAGAAGAGGTTAAAATCCTAAAAGAATTTGTACACAAAGACATGCCTTTTCTTATGCAAGAACGTGAACAGCGTTTGAGCTTTCTTAACGATTCTTTGAACGATTATACCGTAAGCTTGTCAGAAAAATTACGCCGTGTTTTTGAGGCCTTACAGGTAGAAAACGCCTATGCCACCGATATAGAAGTCAGCCGCGAAACCATACAGGCAACAGATGGCAATTATGCCGCTGATATCATTCGTATTGGTCGTGTGGGGCTTTTCGCGCTTTCGCCGGATTCTACACGGGCATGGCAGTACAGCGCGCAGGGCTACATCCCTTTACCGCAGGAATTTATTGCTGGCTTGCACAGCATAGTGCAAGAAAATATACAAGGATTAGTGTTGCTGCCCTTTGAAAATGCAGGGAGCTACGGGGTGCAAAAATGATGAAAGCTAGAATGTATACAACTAAAAAAGCCTTTTTTGTAAAGGCGTTATGTTTATCTATGATGATTGTGTGTTTTGTGGCTATGGCATCTTCTGCCAAGGCTTCGCAAACTGTCAATACCGTGGTACAAAAAGCACAAAAAGACCGCCAAGAAACCCGTGAAGCTACAAACAAAATCGAAGCAGACATTGCCGCAGCGCAACAAACCCTGCAAAAAGAACGTAACGCCATTGTAAATAAAGTTGAAGAACAAAAGGCCCTGATCGAAACATTGCAGCAAGAGTTTGCCCAGTTAAAAGAACTTGAGCAATCTTTAAAAAACGAACTTGCAAATAAAGAAGACATGATGGACGCCGTACAAAGTACGGTTGGTAACAATGCAGGATTGTTTATACAATCTGCACCATCATATATAGTACAAAACCTTTCTGATGAAGAAAAAACACGCATAGAAACCTTATCGCTTAATAAAGAGTTCCCCAAGCTTGAGGAAATAGGAACGTTATTAAAGCTTTTACAACAAAGCCTAGCCCAAAGCGCAAACCTTAAACAATATGAAGAAACAATCGCCACACGTGAAGGAAAAGAAATTGCCGCAAACGTCCTGCATTTAGGCGCCTTCCAAGGCTTTTATCAAACAAAAGATAGGGCAGAGCAGGGCTATACGATTAAGGATACCTTGTTTGCACCATTGTCTGTGGCAACGTACACACCTGATGACAAGGAAAAAGCCCTATTGGAACAGGCGTTTTCAGGCGGCAAAGTTTTACCCGTTGATGTGTCAAAAGGGGCCATTTTAACCCAACCCAGAAAAGTCTATTCTCTTTATGATACCATCCGTCAAAGCGGTGTTTTTGGCTGGTGTATCCTTGCCCTTGGTATGATCGCCATTTTGTTAACCCTTGAGCGTTGTTTTGTGCTTTTACGCATTCAAAAGAACGGCAAAACCCTTGTGAATGCTGTTATTGACGGTAACTATACGAGCAATGCGTTGGAAAAAACTCCTTCAGGGCGTGTTCTTGCGCACATGATGGGCAAAGAGGTGAAGCAAAACATGGATCCACAAATCCTTGAATTGCGCGCTGAAGAGGCAGTTCTTAAAGAATTACAACCTCTTGAGCGGTTTTTACAAACCCTTAAGATTATAGCCGCAATTTCTCCTTTGCTTGGCCTTTTGGGTACCGTATCAGGTATTGTATTAACATTTAGGGTTATTACTGATTTTGGTAACGGCGATCCCAAGCTTTTGTCAGGGGGGATTTCTGAAGCCCTTTTGACCACGGAAATGGGCCTTTTAGTGGCTATTCCTATTTTGTTTGTACACCATTTTCTGCAAAACCGCGTGAATGCGGTCATGCTGGACATGGACATGGCAAGCACAACCTTTATGCGCCATTTTTCGCGCACCTAACAGCTTGTTGAAAAGGCCCGTTGGGATGTTAGCTGAACAATGTTTGTCAAGTTATGGGGAAAGAATTCCACTTTCCCCCAACATTGTCCGCTTCCTAGCCTTCGGTATTTTTGAACAACCTGTCTTTAATTGCTATTTTAGCATGATTAAAAAAGGGTCATGCCCTTACAAAGTTTTTACTAAATCGCTTTTACAACAGACTGTTAAAAGTGTGTGGGTTCGTACACTATGGAACACGCGTTTTTAGATACCATTTTATCCGGATTTGAAAGCTTGTACAGCACCTCAATTTTACTTGTGGTGCTTATGGTGCTTTCGTTATGGGTGTGGACCTTGATCTGTTATGTAACCTTTAATTTTCGTATATCCATAAATAAAAATAGTGTTTTTTTGGCTACATATAGTGAATTTTGTCTAGAGCTTGCAAAAAGAAAACCGCCTAAAAAACTTTTTACAAAATGGGTCAAAACACAGGCAGAAGATATCGTGCAGCCCTTTGCCAATCATGTGCGAACCATCCTTTTGCTTGCGGCTTTGGCGCCTTTATTGGGACTTTTGGGAACAGTTGATGGCATGATTGATACTTTTTATGCCCTTTCAGCGGTCAAAACAGAAGCGTCCAATGCGCAGCTTAGTGATGGCATCTCAAAAGCCTTGGCAACAACGCAGTACGGGCTTTTGGTTGCCATTCCGGCCTTGCTTGCCGGGGGCATTTTGTACCGTAAAACGCAAAAATTGCGCAACACCCTGCGTTCCATTGCCCTGCATGCCATGGAAGAAGAGTCGCGCACAAAAACGCACACGCATGAACATAGTATAAAGAAAGAAGGTGAGCAGATATGAGAAGGCAAAGAACACAAAATACCTTGGGAACTACAGATATTGATCTGACGCCGCTTATTGATATGGTGTTTATTTTGCTTATCTTTTTCATTGTTTCCACAAGCTTTATTCGCGAATCGGGCATCGTGGTGGAGCGCCCTGCCGCTGAAACAGGAGAAACGCAAAATATCCAAGTTGTGGTTGGGCTTGATGAAAATAATATCCTTTGGATTGAAGGAAAAAGCATAGATATTCGTACGCTTACCACTCGGATCAAACAAATGAAAGCTGAAAACGAAAACCTTGCCATTATTGTGGCTGCCGATGTGCAGGCAAACGCAGGTGTTTTGATTAAAGTTATTGATATGTGCAGATTAGGTGGCGTGCCAGATATAAGTGTGGCCACAAAAGAAGGATAAAAGGAAGGTTGTGATGAATCAAACTCTTTTACGAACAACATCCTTTACAAGCGCGCTGGTGGTAACTTTTTTGTTGTTTTCGCTCCTTTTTTTTGTCAATTCGGTGTTTCATACCACCCTTGACACAACAGACCGCTACGGATCTGTACGTTTATCGCAAATGAACGACGCACCGACTGAGGAAAAAGAGGAACTGTTTACCACGGATAAAACCATTGAAGTTCCTGAAATGGAAGAAATTTCAGAGGTCAACCTAGAAGTAGAAACACCACTTTTACAGGTTGCTATGCCAAGCATGAGGTTTGAGTTTGCTCCAGAGCTTGCAGGCAGTGTGCCGGTTGGCAGTGTGCCATCCCTTGCAGATGCAGGCGCAGCCCCCATGCCGTCAGGTGGAGCATTAACCCTTGGGGAAGTGGATGAATTACCGCGCCCCATTTATGCTCCAGCTCCCATGTATCCAAGCAATGTGACGAAAAAAGAAGAAAAAACTGTTATTGTTCGCATTGTTATCAATGCAGACGGGAGTGTTTCAAGGGCTACCCCTTTGCAAAAAACAGCCGCCACAGAGCCTTTTTTGGACGAAGCTTTGCAAAGTGTGCTTCGTTGGACGTTTACGCCTTGTAAAAAGGAAGGCAGAGCAGTGCAATGTGTCGCAGAGCAACCCTTTTTATTCACACCAAGATAAGGGTGCAATCATATGCCATATTTACAAAATATTGTACGCTGTACGCTCCTTCTTTTTGTCGTATTTTTTGTCTATTCTTATGGAAGTTACGCAGAAGCACGCGAGCTCACTCAGCATGAATTTACCCTTTTTACCGCAGCCAAAAAACATTACGACAATAAAGATTATGCGCGTGTCATACAAGGACTTGAAAGTTATTTTGCCAAAAAAAGCACAAAACATGCCTTTGGCTATGAGCTTTATGGGGCAGCCCTTTTGGCAAACAAACAAGCTCAAAAAGCCGTTCAAGTGCTTGAAGAAGGTTTTGCTGCCTATCCAAAGCATTTAAGCATGGGGCAAAACTTGGCCATGGCCTATTATCAGGTAGGCAAGCCTTTACTTGCGGCAGAAATTTTTGAAAAAGTATACCTTCTTGGCGAATCAAAAAACCCTGATCTTGCCTATACGGCTGCCTATTTTTATTTTCAGGCCAAGCGTTTTGAAAAAGCAGCAAGCCTGCTTGCGCCCGTGGTATGGCATGCAGAGTCCAAAGAGGGCTGGGCCCAACTTTTGGCGCAAACTTATGCAAGCCAAAAAAAATTCAAAAGCAGTGTGGCTGTGCTTGAAAAAGCCCTTAGCCGTTATCAAAAAAGCGCGCAATTATGGCGGATGCTTGGCTATGTACGCTTTCAGCAAAACAACAGAAAAGCTGCTGCCGTTGCCTACGATATGGCATATCGCATTGAAAAACCAACGCAAAAGGATAAAGACAGGCTGGCAGCCCTCTATTGGTCCATAAACGCACCCCATGCAGGGGAGCGATTATTGAGCTCTAGCTCTTCTTCTGCCCAGCTGCTTGACGCCATGGCAGATGCATTTGCACGCATGGGGGATGTTTCATCAGCCATTACAATGGCCGAAAAGGCTGTGGCAAAAGACAGTGATTCTGCGCGCCGACTGCGCCTAGGCTACCTTTTATATCGTAATGGCAACTTGCAAGAAGCCACGCGTGTTTTTTCGCAGCTTGCTAAAGGCAAAAATAACGCCACTGAACGCGCCGCATGGGCGCTTGCCGTTATCGCTTGGGATGAAAAAAAGTGGGAAGAGCTTGAAGCACGCTTGCAAGATGTTGCTGCCATGGACGGCGATTTTGCAGGGCGCGCTAACCAGCTTTTAGGTTTTGTGCAGCAAATCATTCAAGGCGAACCGGAAGCTTTTACAGAAAATTCTTCGCAATAGCATGATGTTAAAACAGTATAAAGTTTTTCTGACTGCCAAAGCTTTTTGACAGCTAAAGGCACGCCATTATTCTGTTGTGCGTGCGCCTCCCCAAAAAAATATGTAAAGGCAGTGCGCCTTTTTTAAAATCGGCACAGAATGTATTTTTTGAGGGGCTTTAAAAAGTTATGCTGTATTTTTCCCTGCAATCCAGTAATCAAGGGTTTTATACAAAACATCAGGGTCAATAGGTTTTGTAATATGATCATTCATGCCGTGTTCAAGGCTTGTTTCATGGTCTCCAACCATGGCATGGGCAGACATGGCAATGACAATAAGATTTTTAAAGGCAGGGTTTTGGCGTATTTTTTGAGCGGCTGTTAGGCCGTCCATGATGGGCATTTGTATGTCCATAAGTACAGCTGCATATGCTGTTTTTTCTAGCATATCTAGGGCTTCTGCCCCGTTGTTTGCAACATCTACAGTGTAGCCTACTTGTTCTAACAGCTCTTGGGCAATGATTTGGTTGATCTCGTTATCTTCTACAAGCAAAAGATGCTCTGTGCAGACTCGTTTTGCTTGTGGTGCAAGCCCTGCATAAGGCTGTTCGGCTGTTTCGCTTGATAAAGGCAGATCTACTTTAAAAAAGAAGGTGGAACCTTGCCCTACGGTACTTTCTGCCCAAAGGCTGCCTTTCACTGCCTTTGCAATTTTTTTGCAAATCACAAGGCCAAGGCCTGTCCCGCCGTATTTACGTGTGATGGACGAATCAGCCTGCGTAAAGGCTGAAAAAAGTCGCTCTTGTTGTTCCTGTGTTAAGCCAATGCCGGTGTCTTGTACGGAAAAAACACAGTGCAATGTATCATCTAGGGGCGGTTTGCACTGTATATTGACAGTGATTGAGCCTTGCTCGGTAAACTTTAAGGCATTGCTGACAAAATTAAAAAGCACCTGCTTTATGCGCAAAGGATCGCCTAAAACTGCAAGGTTTGGGTATTCACCTTGATTGATGATAAGCTCAACGTTTTGATCTTTCGCTTTTGGAGTATAAAGTGCGGCTATGTCATCGCATACGTTTTGTAGTGTAAAAGGGATTTCTTCCAGCTCTAGCTTTCCTGCTTCCATTTTTGAAAAATCTAAAATGTCGTTGATAATGCGTAAAAGGTTGTTGGCAGAAAACAAAGACTTTTGTACATAGTCTTCTTGCTGTTCTGTAAGCTTTGTCTTTGTTAATAGGTGCAGTAGGCCAAGGATCCCGTTCATGGGCGTGCGTATTTCATGGCTCATGTTGGCCAAAAACTCACTTTTTACCTGCGCGCTTTGCTTGGCCTCATCAATGTGATGTTTTAGGGCTTCAACCATGGTAAGTAGGTGTTTATATACGCCGTGTTGGGTTTTGTGGTCGTTAATATCATAATCGCCCTGAATGACGCGCCCTGTTATTTGGATAAGTTCGCCCGGGTCTTTTCCCAACTGGCGGCGCAGGGTAAAAAGTGTCCACGCGCCTGTACCTGCGGCAAGCAAGATCACAAGGCTTATGCCTAAAATGATAAGTTCACGGGACTGATCGTAAACATCATCGCTTTGTTTTGACGCTTCTATACTGGCAAAACGGTTAAGGTTGACAGCTCGCAGCAGTACATTGGACGCCTCATCAAAAAGTTTTTGCGAATCATTTTCTAACAGTGCTACAGCTTCCGCTAGTTTTCCTTCGCTTGAAAGGGCGATCATTTTTTTGCTAAGTTGTAAGTATTGTTGCCATAATTTTAAAAAAGTTTCATAGGTTTTTCGCTCTTCGTCAGAAGAGATGAGCTGTTCATAGGTTGTTCTGACAATGGCAAGCTCAAACAATATTTCCGTGATGCGCCGTTCAACTTTGTGCAGTACATCCTTATCTGTGTTATAAATATGGCGGACTTCATAAATTCTGTAGTCTGAGGTGAGGGTGTCCATGCGTTGGATACTGATGGTTGATGGCAGCCAGTTGTGCGAAATTTCCGTAGCTGTTTGGTTCACGTCTTGTAACTGGACAAGGCTAAAAAAACCCAGTCCAATAAGGGCTATACATAAAATAGCTTTAGTAATGATAAGTTTTATGGACAATGGCATGATATTTTCCGTTTGTTATGGCACGAAGAAAAAGGCCAAACATAGTGCTACAAATACATTGTTTTTTTACAATACTATGCCTTTGTCATTAGCATAGAGACGATGGCAGGGCAAGTTACAAATACGAATTTTAGGAGATTTATGGAAGGGCACTTTCATGCGTGTGGCTTGAAACAAATGAAACATGATCGGATGCTTCCTTTAAAAGTGTTGAAACTGAGAATTTGCCCAATAGTAGGAAAAAAAATGGCTATGACTTTTGTAAAAGCCTATCCGTCGGGCTGCGAAAGTCGCTCGTGCACCTTCGCTTTACAAGAATCAAAAGCTTTTTGCCTTTAAGCCAAGCTGGTTGCGTAGGCTTAGGCGGCTCAAACACACAAACGTAGTTGTCAATAATAAAAAAAGGAGACATGGTGCATGTCTCCTTTTAGCGTATTTGGTTATACTTCTATGTTTTTTACAAGGCGCCAACCACACGCAAACGCCCGATGGCACGGCTAAGTGCTAATTTAGCCCGATCAATGTCCACCGATTCCTTTGAAGCTAGGCGCTCTTCAGCGCGTTTTTTTGCTTCCAAAGCGCGGTTTGTGTCAATATCAGAAGCTTTTTCGGCAGCTTCAGTCAATACAGTGACGCGGTTCTCTGCAACTTCAACAAAGCCGTTGGCAATGAACAAGGTTTCAGTCATGGCGTTGTGCCTAAAGTAGAGCTTGCCTACTGTTAAGGCTGACATCAAAGGTACGTGGTTTGGCAGCACGCCAAATTGTCCTTCTGTGCCTGGCATGCCCACATAACTGGCTTCAGTGTCCAAAACTGACCTGTCCGGAGTCACAATTTCTAAGCGCAAAGCGGATTCCATTGGGGGCTCCTACTGTTCTTCCTGACGCTTGTTGTATTTTTCAACAGCCATTTCAATGCCGCCCACCATGTAGAAATCGCTTTCTGACAGGTGGTCGTATTCGCCGTCCAAAATTCCTTTAAAGCCGCGGATGGTGTCCTCAAGCTTAACATAGTGACCGGGGGTTCCTGTAAAGGCTTCGGCCACTGTAAAGGGCTGGGACAGAAAACGCTGAACACGTCTGGCACGGGCCACAACGATTTTATCATCGTCAGACAATTCATCCATGCCAAGAATGGCAATAATGTCTTGAAGTTCTTTGTATTTTTGAAGCACTTGCTGTACACCGCGAGCCACTTGGTAGTGTTCTTCACCAACAACATCGGGGGAAAGAATCCGTGAAGAAGAATCCAAGGGGTCCACAGCAGGATAAATGCCAAGCTCTGCAATCTGACGGGACAATACCAAGGATCCGTCAAGGTGCGAGAATGTAGTGGCAGGTGCCGGGTCAGTCAAGTCGTCGGCAGGTACGTACACGGCCTGAACGGACGTGATAGAGCCTTTACCTGTGGAGGTGATGCGCTCTTGCAATGCACCAAGGTCAGTACCTAAGGTTGGTTGATAGCCCACAGCAGAAGGCATGCGGCCAAGCAGAGCAGACACTTCAGATCCGGCCTGGGTAAAGCGGAAAATATTGTCGATAAAGAGCAGCACGTCCTGATTTTCTTCATCGCGGAAATATTCGGCACAGGTAAGGCCGGTAAGGGCTACGCGAGCACGAGCTCCTGGCGGTTCGTTCATCTGCCCGTACACAAGGGCAGTTTTGTCGATAACGCCGGCTTCAATCATTTCATGGTACAAGTCATTGCCTTCACGGGTTCGTTCACCAACACCTGCAAGTACCGAAATACCGCCGTGCTGTTTGGCAATGTTGTTGATCATTTCCATAAGGATAACGGTTTTTCCAACGCCTGCACCACCAAAAAGTCCCATTTTGCCGCCCTTGGGGAAGGGCACCAAAAGGTCTACCACCTTAATGCCAGTTTCCAGCATTTCTACGGTAGTGCTTTGATCGGTAAAGCTTGGTGATTCACGGTGAATGGGCAAAAAGGTTTTGGTCTGAATGGGACCTTTTCCATCCACAGGCTGGCCTGTAACGTTAAGGATACGACCAAGCACAGCATCGCCCACAGGTGTCATGATAGGATTGCCTGTGTCAACAGCTTCCATGCCGCGAACAAGTCCTTCTGTGGCGTCCATGGCGATGGTACGTACCACATTGTCTCCAAGCTGCTGAGCCACTTCGCAGATCAGGTCCGGAGCGTCAGGGTTGTTGGGATTTTTGATTTCCAAAGCGGTCAAAATATTGGGCAGTTGACCGCTTGGGAATGCCACGTCAACAACGGCACCGATGACCTGAACAATGTTTCCGATATTTGCGCTCATAATGGTGATAGCTCCCTTGCCTTATTAGCCTTGTTGAAAGACTGATTGTAAATGACGTAACGTCATGAAAAGTTTATGCCTACACGGCTTTCATGCTTTTGAGCCGTGCTTTTGCCTGTTTAGTTCAAAGCCTCTGCACCACCTACAATGTCAATAAGTTCACTGGTGATGGAAGCTTGACGGGTTTTGTTGTACAATAAGGTTAATGCTGCGGCAATTTCATCACAGTTACGTGTGGCATTGTCCATAGCGGCCATGCGAGCAGAGTGCTCGCTCATGGATGTTTCAAGCAGTGCCCGATAGATTTGCACGTTGATGTATCTTGGCAATAACTCAGACAAAAGGTAAGGAGCGCTTGGCTCGTACAAATAGTCTTGCGCTTTTGCGGATTTTTCGTGCTCGCTTTCAGGCATGTCCTCGGCCTTTTGCATGGGCAAAAGGTTAAGGGTTTTGGGGGCCTGCTTGGAAATGCCTTGCATTTCGCTGTACACAATAAGGACTTCGTCAATAGCAAGCGTAGTGTATTCGCTAATGACCTTTTTGCCTATGGAAGCGGCCAAAGTAAAATCAAGGTTTTGAATATCGCTGTGAGATTCGGCGATTTCAAAGCCTGTTTTTTTGACAGCATCGCGTCCTTTTTTACCAACGCACACAAAAGATACGGTTTTTCCGGCAGCTTTACGCGTTCGGGCCTCATCAAGCGCACGGGCAATAAGTGTAGCATTAAAACCGCCGCAAAGGCCGCGGTCAGAGGTACACAAAACAATAACCGTGATATTGTCAGTGGCGTGGCGTTCAAGCAATGGATGCGCAGCCCCTTCGGCTTTGGCAGCTAGGTCGGTAAGAACAGTTGCGTACTTTTCCGCATAGGGGCGAAATCGCTCAATTCGTGCCTGTGCGCCTCGCAATTTAGCCGAAGCCACCATGTTCATGGCTTTGGTAATTTGCTTGGTTTTGCTCACACCAGCGATTTTGGTTTTTACATCTTTAAGCGAAGGCATGTGACCATCCTTGAAGAAGATCAAAGTTAGATAAAGTCTTGATTGTATACCTTTTTACTGTATAACCCAAAAAAACGGTTATACAAGGTACTCTTTCTTAAATCCTTCAATGGCTGCGATAAGGCGTTGTTCAAGATCTTCATCAAGGACTTTACGCGATTCAATATCGGTGAGGATATCGGCATGCGCGCTGCGTATGTTGTCAAGAAGTCCTTGTTCAAAGTCGCGAACTTTATCCACATCTACAGTATCCATGTACCCACGGGTTGCTGCGTACATGACCACAACTTGTTCGTTTGTAGGCATGGGCTCATAGGGGGGCTGTTTGAGCAGTTCTGTCAAACGTGCGCCTCGTTGCAGCTTTCTTTGGGTGTCTTTATCAAGGTCAGAACCAAACTGGGCAAACGCTGCCAATTCGCGGTACTGGGCAAGGTCCAAACGCATGGTGCCTGCCACTTGCTTCATGGCTTTGGTTTGAGCTGCGCCGCCAACCCGCGATACTGAAAGACCCACGTTGATGGCCGGGCGGATACCTGCGTTGAACAGGTTTGGCTGCAAATATACCTGACCGTCGGTAATGGAGATCACGTTGGTAGGAATATAGGCAGACACGTCACCGGCTTGGGTTTCAATAATAGGTAGTGCCGTTAATGAACCCCCACCAAGTTCGTCATTGAGCTTGGCTGCCCGTTCAAGAAGGCGTGAGTGCAGATAGAAAACGTCCCCGGGGAAGGCTTCACGTCCCGGAGGACGACGCAGCAGCAAGGACATCTGGCGATAGGCCACAGCTTGTTTTGACAAGTCATCATAAATAATCAAAGCGTGGCGTCCGCTGTCGCGATAATATTCGGCCATGGTACAGCCGGAATAAGGCGCAATAAATTGCAAAGGAGCAGCTTCAGAGGCAGACGCGGCAATAATGGTGGTATATTCCATGGCGCCGTGCTTGCGCAAGGTGTCTGCAACAAGGGCAATGGTTGAGCGTTTTTGCCCAATAGCCACATAGAAGCAGTGCACGCCTGTACCTTTTTGAGCAATGATGGTGTCAATACATACAGTGGTTTTGCCTGTTTGTCTGTCACCAATGATGAGCTCGCGCTGACCTCTACCAATGGGGGTCATGGCGTCAATGGCTTTGATGCCTGTAACCAAAGGTTCATGCACACTTTTACGTGTGATGATACCCGGGGCTTTGACTTCCACTGGGCGAACCTCTGTGGTGTCTATAGGTCCAAGACCGTCAATGGGCTGGCCCAAAGGATTAAGGACACGCCCCATGACCGTATCGCCTACAGGAACAGAGAAAATGCGGCCTGTACGTTTGACTTGATCACCCTCGTTGATGCCTGTGTCGTCGCCCAAAAGGGCTACGCCGACACTGGATTCTTCAAGGTTAAGGGCCATGCCAAGAACACCGCCGGGAAACTCTAACAGTTCCATGGACATGGCGTTTTGTACGCCATAAACACGCGCAATGCCATCGCCTACAGCAAGGACTGTGCCTGTTTCGGTTGCTTCGACACGTTGTTCATAGTGCTCTATTTGTGATTTGATAATCGAGCTGATTTCATCGGCATTGATGTGCATGATGTTACTCACCCCTTAAAGTAGTTTTGTATACACGCTTTATACAATTATGAAGGTTCTGTCTTACTAAAAGAAAGGCCTTCTTCATCGTCATTTCCTGTTTCTGTGGTCTGTATTGACTACAGTTTTTTTACATACAGGATTTTTGGGTTATAGTGTTGGATGGGCAATGCTGCGTTTGATTTCTTCCACTTGTGCCTTTAAACTGGCATCAAAAAGAGTATCACCCACAGTAAGCACCACACCGCCAAGCAACGCTTGATCTACCTCAAATTGCAGGACAAGTTTTTGCTTTGTGGCTTTTTCCAAGGTATTGATAATGCTTGCTTGTTGTTTTTTATCAAGCTCTATGGCTGTGGCAAGCTTTCCGCGCACAAGCCCGTTTGCCTTGTCCACAAGGGCCACAAAAAGGGTAGCAATATCGCCAAGCAAACCTAGCCTTTCTTTATCTGCCAAAAGCATACAAAAATGGCGCATGGTTGTATCGCCCTCAAGCGAATCCAAAAGCTGGTTGACCACGCGAATTTTTTCAGCAGGCGTAATGATTGGCGCATTGAAAAAGCGAGACAATTCCGGAACGGTACGTATCCATGTTTCAAACGTACCCATGATATCGGCATAGCCTGATAGAGCTGAATCGCCTTGCTGGCGACCAAGTTCAAACAACGCCTTGGCGTAACGAGCCGCTATGACCTGAGCGTTCAATGAAGCACCACCTTTTTCAATGAAGTTTCAATGAGCTTGCCGTGCTTTGTGTCGTCAAGTTTGCTTTGCAATCCATTGGTTATGGAAAGAGCAATATCATCGGCAAGTTGTTCACGCAAATCAGCAAGGATCTGTTTTACATCAGAATCGGCAGCACGTACTGCTGATTCTTGAATGGCCTTGGCATCTTCATGAGCTTTTGCCAAAATTGTTTCTTTTAGGGCTTCGGCTTGCTTTTTGCTTTCCTCAAGGATGGCCTGACATTCAGATTCAAGGGTATCCATGCGGTTTTTGAGCCGTAAAAGTTGTTGTTCAGCTTCTTGTTTTTGTTGTTCTAAGCTGTCTAATTCCTTGGCAATGCCCTCTTTGTGGCCTGTTAAATAGGCTTTTGCCTGTTTGCCCACGGCACGGTAAAGGATATACCCCACAACAATGAAGTTGCCCACGCGAGCTAAAAAGTTAATCCAAGGATTTACCGTGTTTAAGGTGACGACTATGGCAAAAAGAACAAGAACGCCAAGAGCTACGGCACCGTCTCTGGAACGAAAGAATGTGATAAAAAGTTGGGCTATGCCTTTCACCGTATCCCCCAATGACTTGATAGAGTAACGTTACTGTAAGGCGCGTTCGGTATCCATACAGTTAGGTACCGAAAGTGTGTAGCGTGTTTGGTTCTGCCTAGCCTATACATTGCCTTTTGTGGCGGTGTAATAGTAAGGCCTGTACCAAATTATCGACATTTTGTGCAATAAAGACCCGTTAGGGCAAAACCGCACAGCTTATGTGTTCGCCGAGTACGCTTTAAAAACCTAACGCTGGGCTAAAAGTTTTTTTATGGCTGCTTGGGCCATGCTAGGAATAGCTTTTTGTAGGGCTTCTCTAGCTTCTTTAGCCTCATTTTTTGCTGCTGCTTGCGTTTTTTGGAGATAGTCTTTTGCCTGCGTGTCTGCTGTGGCTAAAACTTCTTTTTCAAGCTCTTCAGCTTGTTGTTTGCCTTGTTTGCGGATAAGAGCCGCTTCTTCTCTGGCCCTGGTTAAGGCCATCTCATAGTGTGTAAGGGTGGTTTCAGCCTCAGTTGTGAATGTATCAATAGAACTTTTTAGCTCATTAATATTGTCTTTGCGTTTGCGGATAATATCGCGCACAGGACGAATGAGCAGGTGGTTGAGCACAACTAAAGTGACAACAAAGTTAACCAGTTGAATCCATAAGGTCACATTGACTTCAATCACAGTATTTCTCCCTCAACAGTATCAACCATCGTGGCATTTGATTCATATATACTATACTGTCGATGATTTTGTCAAACACATTCAAGAGATTTTTTGCCAAAATCTTAGCAGGTTATTCTGTTGCCGTTGTTTGTTGAGAAGGCTCGTCAACGGCTGGGACTGTATGCTCGTCTGCGTTGTTTGTGGCTGTTGGCGGTGTGGCCATGTATATGCGCCCGTCAAGCTGGGCTCCTTCTTCCATGCTAAGGTTAGGCGTATGCAAGCTTCCTTGAAAAATGGATGTTTTATGCATAACCATGCGGGATTTTACAGTCGCATCGCCTAAAAAATTACCGGCTAAAATAAATTCTCCCACCTTAATATTGGCTTTGATGGTTGCGTCTTTGCCGATAATAAGTGCACCTTCAGACTCAATTTCACCGGTAAAACTTCCGTCAATGCGCACCGCACCTTGGAAGCGGAGTTTGCCTTCATAATGAGTTCCGGACCCCAAAAACGCATTAATTTCTTCTTTACTCACAGCTAACCTTACCTATTATTTTATAAAATTACTTAAAAACAAAACGACGCATGGAGACATTAAGGACTATACCAACTAATGCAAAATTAATCAATGTGGCACTGCCGCCATAACTTAAAAAAGGCAACGGAATCCCCACAACCGGCATAAGGCCAACCACCATACCAATATTGATGGTGGCCTGCCAGATAAAATAGATAAATATTCCCACGGATACGGTACTGCCAAAACGGTCCTTAGCGTTACGTATTGTGGCAAAAATACTCAAAAAAAACAAGGAATAAAGGCAGATCAAGGCAATGCTGCCGACAAATCCCCATTCCTCTCCAAAAACGGCTATAGCAAAATCTGTATGCTTTTCAGGTAAAAAGCGCAACTGGCTTTGGGTTCCTTGTAAAAAGCCTTTTCCCCAAACTTCGCCAGAGCCTATGGCAATGCGCGATTGAATGATTTGATAGCCGGAACCGCGCGGATCGGAGGTTGGATCAAGAAAGGTCAAAACTCGTTGCTTTTGATAATCGTACATGGAAAACCACAAAAGCGGCAAAATCAGCGGAATGAGCAGCAAACATACTTTTAAAACCTGAGGCTTGATCCCGTGATATAAGATCATGCCCCCTAAAATTGCCAAAACCGTAAGTCCGGTTCCAAGGTCAGGTTGCAGCATGATAAAACCTGCCGGCACAAGGCCCACAAAAAGAACCCTGCCAAGGGACCGCCAGTTTAATAAAGCACCGTCAAGGGCTAAAACGCGCGCGCCCATGATAAGCACCGCAAGCTTTGCCATTTCGCTGGGTTGAAAGTTAAAAAAACCTAAATCCAGCCAGCGACGTGCCCCGTAAATAACCTTACCAAAAAAAGGAATCATCATCAGCGCGATGAGTGCAAGTATATACAAAGGCATGGAAAGCCCTTGCAGATGACGATAGTCAAAGCTCATAAAAAAAAGCATGACCATAAAACCAAGGCCGCCCCAGATAAGCTGACGCTGATAAAAGGCTGATACCGACAAGCCCTCTTCAACACGAACACCGCTGGCAGAATATAAATTCGCAATACCAATGCCAAAAAGCAAGCACAAGCACGCCAAAAGGCTCCAATTCATATGTGTGAACAAGCGGCGATCGATAAAACCCATAAGCCTTGTCTCGTTATGCTATAAGCCTGTGTTTTTTTTAAGTATTATACGGTGTTATCAGGCAACGTGGGCGCACCTGTGAAGGGGCAGGCCAAACCATGCGGATGCTGCCAAAACCATGTAAAGGCGCACAAATGCGTAAAGCTTTGCGCCTGTTTTTTTTGCATCAGCCATCAATTGCCTTACGTATCAAGGCAAGATGCGCCTACATTTTCATGGCATCATGCACGATGTCTATGGTTTTTCTTGCTGCGTTTTGAGCTTTGGCATTGCCTTCAGCCACAATTTCGTCAAGCCATTTTGGGCGTGCCATGTATTCTGCACGGCGAGCCTGTAAAGGTTCAAGAAAACGGGCTAGGTTTTCTATAAAAATTTTCTTGCAATCCACACAGCCTAATTTGGCAGAGGTGCAGCCTTCTTGTATTTCAGCTTGTGTTGCGGCATCTGTCATCAACAAGTGATAGGGAAAAAGGTTGCACACGCTAGGATTGCCGGGATCTGTTTTGCGAAGGCGGGCAGGGTCTGTGAACATGCTACGGATTTTTGGCTGAAGCTCATCAATGGTGTCGCGCAGATAGATGGAGTTTCCATAGCTTTTGGACATTTTGCGCCCGTCAAGCCCCGGGCATTTGGCTTCCGGTGTAAGTTTTGCTTCAGGTTCAGGGAAAACCTGACCGTATAAATGGTTGAAACGTCGTGCGATTTCTCTGGTCAATTCAAGGTGCGGCAATTGGTCTTGCCCCACAGGAACCCATTTGGGGCGGTACATAAGGATATCGGCTGCCATAAGCACAGGATAGCCTAAAAAGCCAAAGTTCCCTAAATCCTTGGTGGTGATTTCTTGTTGTTGTTCTTTATAGGTGGGGTTGCGTTCAAGCCAGCTGACAGGGGTTATCATGCCGAGCAAAAGGCTTAATTCTGCATGCTCAAGGACTTTGGATTGTTGAAAAATGACGGATTGTTCAGGGTCAATACCTGAGGCAAGCCAATCAAGGACAAGTTCGCGCACATGCGTTTTTACTTGGGAGGTATCGGCGTAATCGCTGGTCAAGGCATGCCAATCAGCCACAAAAAAATAGGCTGTGGTTTCTTTTTGCATGGGCACCCAATTTTTAAGCGCTCCAAAATAATGCCCGATGTGTAAGGGCCCTGTAGGGCGCATGCCTGAAACTGTGCAAAGATTGGGATTATGTTGCATACCGGATAGCTCCGCAAAAGGTTGTAGTGTATGAAACCTATAAGGTTTTTATAGCAAAACCTTATAGGACCATGTGTCTATACAAAACGCAAACGCTACAAGCCCACAAGGGCCAGCATGATATCAATGGATCCGCGAATGAGCGGAAAAAGTACAGTGCCAAGCATGCCTGTCATGAGCAGCAGAATAATAAGGATAAAGCCAAAGCGCCCAAGCTGCATATACTGATTAGCCAAAGGCCCGGGCAAAAGGCCCCACACGATTTTGCTCCCGTCAAGGGGCGGAATGGGCATAAGGTTGAGCCATGCCAGGGTCAGGTTAATGGTAATGCCGGCTTGCAACATATAAAACAAATATTGCGTTACCGGATTGTTTTGCAGGTCAGCATGGGGCACAATGCTGAGCAATAACCGCAAACCCACCGCAAAGAAAAACGCCAAGATAAAGTTGGACAAAGGCCCTGCTGCAGACACCCAAATAGTGTCCTTGCTGATGGATTTAAAATTATTGGGATTGATGGGCACAGGTTTTGCCCAGCCAAAGGTAAAGGGGCCCAGAAGGCTTGTCAGTGCAAAAACAGCCAAGCCCATGGGGTCAATATGGGGAATGGGGTTTAACGTGATACGCCCAAGCATGCGCGCCGTGGGATCACCACAGCGATTTGCCATCCATGCATGGGCCACTTCATGAAGAATGATGCCGAGCATGAGCGGTACAAAGGCTATGGTCATACGTTGTATGGCTTGGGCCAAATCCATGTCAAACATGCTTAAATCCTTATATAATGCGATACTATGTGAAATGTTTTTTTACAGTTTATGTATAATAATAAGAGCAAAAACTCGATTGGCAAATGTTTTTCGTGTCGCTGGCAAGTTACGCCACAGTTAGGCGCAAAAAGCGTTTTTTGCCAAGTTTTATTTCGTATTCGCCTTGGGCAAGTGGGCTGTCTGCATCGTCCACGCGCTGGCCATTGACGACAAGTGACCCTGCTTTAATCAGGCGTTTAGCCTCAGCGCGCGAGGCAGCAAGCCCAGCGTCTGTTAAAAATACCGGAGGCTTACTTTCGTCACCATGGGTACAAGTGTGGCTGGGAGCGTCTGCCGGCATGGTGCCGCCTTTGGCAAAAACGGCGTTAAAGCCTTGTCTTGCCTCATGGGCACTGTCTGTGCCGTGGTAGCGTTCCACAATTTCAAAGGCCAGGTCTTCTTTGGCTTTTTTGGGGTGAAGCGTGCCTGACTCAACATCCTTTTTCAAAACTTGTATTTCTTCAAGGGATTTGTCAGAAATAAGCTCATAGTAACGCCACATAAGCTCATCAGATACAGACATGGCTTTGCCAAATTGCGTTGAGGGTGCTTCATGGATGCCAATGTAATTGTCATAGGATTTTGACATTTTGCGCACGCCATCCAATCCTTCCAGCAGCGGCATGGTCAATATGCATTGAGGTTCAAGGCCGTATTGGCTCATAAGGGTGCGTCCCACCAACAAATTGAAGGTTTGGTCGCGCCCGCCCATTTCCACATCGGCTTTTAATTCAACCGAATCATAGCCTTGCATGAGAGGGTACATAAGCTCGTGCAGGGCAATGGGAGCGTTATTGGCATAACGCTTGGCAAAGTCATCGCGTTCCATCATACGAGCAAGTGTGTAGCGTGAGGCCAAGCGGATAAAGTCAGCTGCGCCCATTTTGCCAAGCCATGTGGAATTGAATTCCACCACTGTGGTCGTGGGATCAAGGATTTTAAAAACTTGCTCTTTATAGGTTTGAGCATTGGCTTTGACCTGTTCTTCAGTCAAAGGGGGGCGTGTGGCACTTCGCCCTGACGGGTCACCGATACGGCCTGTAAAATCGCCGATAAGAAAAACAATTCTGTGTCCAAGTTGTTGAAAATGCTTCATTTTATGGATGACAACCGTATGACCCAAATGCAAATCGGGTGCTGTAGGGTCAAAGCCTACTTTAATGGTCAAAGGTTGATTGCGAGCCAGTTTTTTGCGCAGCTCGCCTTCATCAATAAGATCAGCAACGCCGCGTTTGATCAGCTGCATTTGGGAGTCGACATCAAGCATAAAGACCTCAGTGTGTGCCGGTTAGTGGTGGTAAAAAAGTGTAAAACAAAAAAACGTATACATATACAGGGTATTAAAGGTACATTTACAGTTCTGTGTATGTGTATGAAGCCAAGGCTTTAACACATTGCAGAACCCGTATTATTGGCAGACATGGGCTATTGTGTCAATCATAGAACAGCAAGCAAGGGCAGGCTGCCCCCAAAGGGCTGTCTGAGGTGTCAGAGGACGTTTGGCAGAACGGCATGGACCAAAGCGTCCTATACCGCCCTGCAAAACGTCCTCTTCCTACCATCCAACCCTTTTTTGAACAGTACACACGACGCTTGGTCGCATGTCCTATGCGACACAAGCTATCGCAAGCGTCGCCTGCGCTGGAAGTGAATTCCAGCTTGCCTTTGGCTTGCTCCCCTGCGGGGCTTGCCACATCCTGTGGCATGCTGTTCTTTTTGAACAGCCTGCCCAAAATGAAGGTTTTTTGGGGGAAGGGTTGTGTGTGAAAAACGCTTTTTCAACAGCCTGTTAATGGATAGTTGAAAAAATGCGGACAAAACCTACAGCTTCACCTTGGGCTCTTGCAGGCGTCAGGACATGCAAGGTTTTTTTCTGCATTTTTCGCCCTAATACGTTTTTCGATATCCAGTTGTACCATGTGCTTTTTTAACGCCCAGGCAGGTGTCACAAGTTCGTGACTGCGCGGGTCAGCAGCCACACGGTGCACAATAATATCGGACCGCAGCATGTCCAAAAGCTCAAGCATAAGCTCGATATAATCTTGCCTTGCAGGTGGTACAAACGTGCCAGCAAGGTACGCTGCCTCAAGGGGCGTATTGCGGCACACATAAACATTATGAAATTTCACGCCATGTATGGGCAATTGGTTGAGCCGTAAAAGGGTTTCGCGTGCATGTCTGGCATCTTCGTTCGGCAATCCAATCATAAGGTGTGCGCAAACTTTAAGGCCGGCTTTGGCAGCCACATGTATGGCGTTTTCACTGCAAGCAGCGTCATGGCCCCTGTTGATCAGGGCAAGGGTGTCATCGTGAAGGCTTTGCACGCCAAGTTCAAGCCATATTTCAGAACACGGCATGCCTGCCAAAAGCTCTGCTTTTTCTTGACTTAAACAATCAGGGCGCGTGCCTACGCTAAGCGCAACCATGTTTGGCAATCCGCGGATTTCATCAAGAGTTTTTTGCAGGCGTTCTATGGGTCCATAGGTGTTGGAAAAGGATTGCAAATACGCCATATAGAGCATGTCTTTTCCGGCATCTGTAAAGTGCTTATGCCATGCCGCCCATTGTTCAGATATTGATAATCCTTGTATGCCAAGGCCGGAGCCTGCGCCTAAGTCGTTACAAAACATACAGCCGGTATGGGAAAGCGTGCCGTCGCGGTTAGGACAAGTGCTTCCAAGGTGCGCGCAATCCAAGGGGATTTTTTGTACGCGCTGCCCAAATTGTTGACGCAAATACGCCGTAAAGGTGTTCCAAAGGGGTTTGTCCATTGTTGTGTTGTTTCCTTTATAAGGCAGTTTCATGCTTGCAGTTTTTTCAAGGATTCTGTACGAAGAGGCAGCATTATTTACTGTTTTGTTCCTCTTGTTCCTCATGGTGGCAAGCGCTTTTTTCAGCATGCTTTGCTTCTTTGCACAACGCGCTAAAAAAATACGAATATTTAGGCCAGAGGTCAATCCGGTTGTTGCCTGACAGGCGGTTTTATGCTAGCTTACAAAAAGTATATGGATTTATGCTGATAGCGGTTCCATTTTGATTGAAAACATTCATAGCGGTGAATACACGTTGACGTTGGCGCTTAACCGTGCAAATTTATTGCGCCTGCGCCTGTACAGCGATGATCTGCTTTTGCAGTCAACAGGGCAATTTTTTAGAATTGCTATATTATACCACAATATAAACGCCTGAAGCGAGCTGACATGACAAAAATATTGGACGCCATTCTTGGCACATTTTCCAGCGACCTTGCCATCGACCTTGGCACTGCCAACACCTGTGTTTATGTAAAAGGACAAGGTATAGTGCTTCGTGAACCGTCTGTGGTTGCTGTGAAAAAAGATTCGCGCGGTAACACTCAGGTTTTGGCTGTCGGGCAAGATGCCAAACGTATGCTTGGCAAAACCCCCGGCAACATCCAGGCCATTCGCCCCATGAAAGACGGGGTTATTGCGGATTTTGAGGTGACAGAGGCCATGCTTCGTCACTTTATTTCCAAGGTGCATAATTCAAGGCGTCTTGTGCGTCCGCGTATCATGATCTGCGTGCCTACAGGCATCACGCAAGTGGAAAAACGCGCTGTTAAAGAATCAGCCCAAAGCGCCGGCGCACGGGAAGTTTATCTTATCGAGGAACCCATGGCAGCGGCCATAGGCGCAGATTTGCCCATCCAAGAGCCCACCTCCAACATGGTGGTGGATATTGGCGGCGGCACGACAGAGGTTGCGATCATATCCCTTTCAGGCATTGTGTACTCACGTTCTGTACGTGTTGGCGGGGATAAGATGGACGAATCCATCATGGTACATATAAAGCGCAAGTATAATATGCTTATTGGGGAATCATCAGCTGAGGAAATCAAAATTAAAATTGCCTCTGCCTATCCCATGGATCCTGAACAACAAATCGAAGTCAGAGGGCGTGACCTTGTAACAGGGATCCCGCAAAACATCATCATCACATCCGAAGAGGTGCGCAAAGCCATTTCCGAGCAGGTGGACAGTATTGTACAGGCTGTGCGTATTGCCCTTGAACAAACACCGCCCGAGCTTGCAGCAGATATTGTTGACAGAGGTATTGTGCTTACAGGCGGTGGCGCCTTGCTCAAAGGTTTAGATCAGCTGTTGCGCGAGGAAACATCGCTCCCCATTACCGTTGTTGACGATCCATTGTCCACCGTAGTTGTGGGCACTGGCAGGGCCCTTGATAATTTGCACGTCTTGCATGAAGTGTGCATTGATTAGAATAAACGAACAATGGGGCATGTTATAGACTGCAAAAACTCCATGCTCGTTGAAGCTGTTAAAAAACTGTTTGCTGTATCAGCACGGGCCTTGCACATTGGCCAAGGATTGATGTGAAGCGTACCTTTGGTACATATGCCCATGCACGTGGTGTACGGTTTTTAGGTTATTGTTATGACTCCACGGCGTATCTTGGTTATTCCCGCGCTTGTATTGTTTTTATTTCTAAGCATCTATAGCTGGAATCAACGCACGAATGTTCTTGACAATCTTGCAAGCAATACCGGGCTTGAATCTGTTGGGGCTGTGCTTAAAACTGTACGCTTTATTGAAGACAGCATCGCGTCAACATGGAACAAATACATCAACCTTGTTACCGTGTACGAAGAAAATGTTGTCTTGCGCCAGCAGGTTTTGGACATGCAAAACGAGCTTATCCGCGTTGCCGAGGATAGGGCTGAGCTTAAACGCTTGCGCGAACTTTTTATGTTTGAACCGCCAGAACTGTGGCAGCCTTTGGGGGCGCGTATTCTGACAGGGCGTATTGGCGGCAATGCAGCCCTTGATACGGTCATTATCAGCCGAGGCTTTCTTACCGGAGGGGTGCCGGGAACGCCGGTTTCAACCCCTCAAGGCGTGGTGGGCAGGGTGTTGCGAGCAGGCCCCACAACCTCTATGGTTTTGCTCCTTTCTGATCCTGGAAGCCGTGTTGCCGTTATCAGCCAGGAAGGGCGCGTTCAAGGTGTTCTAGCAGGAACAGGCCCGTTTAAACCCCTTGAATTACTTTTTGTTACGCACAGCACAACCTTACGTGAAGGGGAGCTCCTTGTCACGTCAGGCCTTGACAATGCCTATCCTAAGGGATTGCCTGTGGCAGTTGTCAGTAGGGTTCAGCCGTCAGATGTTCCTTTGTTTCAAGAGGTACTGGCAACGCCTTTGGCAGATTTTGCCATCATGGAGGATGTGTTGCTGTTATCCAAACCGCGTAAACCCATAGCACCGCCCCCACCTGTATATACGCCGTCCGCTATGGACAGCAATTAGGCAGGCGCGTTTTGAAAACACGCAACCTAGTTTGGTGGGGAACCTTTTTTGTAACGGCACTTACTCTACAGACGTTTATGCCGGGTATTGATCTGCTTGTGGTTGGTGTTTTGCTTTGTTTGCAGGAAAAAAACTGGAAGCAGTTTGGCTGGGTGATCCTTGTATCCTTGCTCATCCGCGAAGGGAGCGGCAGCATGGATTTTGGTGGCGGAATAGTGTGGTATATTGCTGTTATACTTTCTTTTTTTGTTGGGCATTGGCTTTTTGAAACAGAAAACTATTTGTTTATGATGCTTTTAGGGGTATGCCTTGGCAGTGCGCATTTTTTTGTGGTGCAGCTGATGGGCTCTTTGCAGTATTTTTCAATCAATATTGGAACCTTGCTAGATGAATCCATGGTTCAAGCTATACTGATACCTATTGCTTGGAAAGGTGCTGCGTGTTCACGAGGTTGGGTGCTTGGCGATGAAAATCCATCTTGATATTGAAACCTACCATCCGCCGCGTTCCGGCCTGCTGTTGCTCCAATGCGTGCTGGGGGCTTTTTTTTGTGTGTTTGTGTTGCAATTTTGGTACTTGCAAATCCATAAAGGCGCAGAATACGCCCAGCTGTCTAGGGATAATCGCCTACGGCAGGAAAAAGTTTTTGCCTCACGGGGCCTTATTCGCGATACTAACGGCGTGCTATTGGCTGACAATCAACCGGCTTTTGGTTTGTCACTTATACGAGAAGAATGTGCCGATATCCCCTCAACCTTAGCAAAAGCCAGTGTATGGCTGGATATCCCCTTGGATGAATTGACCGAAAAATTCAATCAAGACAGTAGAAAAGTGCAATATTTTGAACCTGTTCTGCTTCATCCCGACATGACCTTTGAACAGGTTGCCCAAATAGAAGCCCAGCTTATCCATTGGCCAGGCCTTGAAATAACGACGCGGGTAAAGCGAACCTATCCGCATAAAGATGTTTTTGCGCACCTGCTTGGCTATGTGGCTGAAGCTAATGAAAAAGAGTTGAGCGAAGATGCCTATCTTGCCTTGGGTGACACTGTTGGCAAGCAAGGCCTTGAATATGTCCTAGAAAAAACCTTGCGCGGCAAAAAAGGGCAAATGAGTATGGAGGTGGACGTCCTTGGGCGTGTGTTTGAGAGGGCCGTTGACGAAAAACCACAAAGCGGCACAAACATCCATTTAACCTTAGACGCTTCATTGCAACAGGCCATTACAGAAATCCTAGGTGATCAAACAGGCAGTGTTGTGGTGATGGACGCGTCCACGCGCGCGGTTAGAGCCCTTGTTACAACACCAAGTTATGACAACAATTTGTTTGTGCGTGGGCTTTCCCATGCACAATGGAGCGAATTGCGCAACAACCCCAAAAACCCTCTTTTATACCGCGGGATACAAAGCGTGTATCCGCCTGCCTCTGTCTGGAAGCTGCTCATGGCAGGGCTTTTTCTTAAAGAGGGCATTTCTCCTGACGAAACTGTCTATTGTTCAGGCGAAACAAAGCTTGGCCCGCAAACCTTTCGCTGTTGGCGTAAAGGAGGGCATGGCAAGATGAACATGATGCAAGCCCTTATTGATTCATGTGATGTCTATTTTTACATTATGGGTGAAAAGGTTGGCATTGATAAAATTGAAGCCTATGCCAAAGCCAGCGGTTTTGGAGAACTTACAGGCATTGGCATTCCCAACGAAAAATCAGGTCTTGTACCATCCAAAGCATGGAAGCGCAGACGCATGAACGAGCCGTGGTACCGCGGCGAAACCTATAACGTGTCCATAGGGCAGGGCTATACCCTCACAACACCGTTGCAAGTTGCCAGCTTTTTGGCCGCTCTTGTGGATGACGGTGTGCGCAAAAATCCTAGGATCCAGCACAACGAGCCCTTGTTGAGTCAAGGCAATTTGCCCATAACCTCCGAACATCGCGCCTTTATCCTTGAAAGCATGCGCCAAACTGTCCTTGACGGTACAGCAAGGGTTTTAAAACGCGAAAATATCGATATTGGTGGCAAAACAGGCACAGCCCAAGTGGTTTCCTTGCGTATGGACGGTGACGAACGTATAAAAAACGAAGATTTAGCTTATTTTGAACGTGACCATGCGTGGATGGCTTCGTGGGGAAAATATGGCGATGATCATGTTATTGTTGTGGTGATGGTTGAACATGGCGGCGGAGGAAGCTCTGTTGCAGGTCCCATAGCTAGGCAAGTTTATGATATTCTTTATGAAGATGTGCAAGATATGCAAGTTGTCAGCCAAAACACGCCGCAACAGCCAATTGCATCTCAATAACAACGAACAGCATAAAAGCGTGCAATCTAAACGCATAAAAAGCTTTGTATAAAGAGCGCGTATGACTCAAACAAAAACACCACCAACGGCCCATGATTTATCGCACCCTAAGGTTATGGAACGGGCAAAGCTTAAACCCTTGCTTGACGCTTTGCAGCGTGAAGGCAAGCGGGTTGTCTTCACCAACGGCTGTTATGACATTTTACATCCGGGCCATGTGGATTTGTTGGCACGTTGCCGCGCTAGTGGTGATGTTTTGGTTGTGGGGATCAATACTGATGCTTCGGTCAAAGGGCTTGGTAAGGCTCCAAACAGGCCCTTAAACCCATTAGAGGCGCGCGCGTTTATGTTGGCGCACCTTGCCTCTGTGGATTTTGTGACCTTTTTTCATGAACCCACACCAAAGGAATTGGTGGACTGTTTAGCCCCTGATATCCTTATCAAAGGTGGCGATTGGCCTGTGGAGACGATCGCAGGTCGCGAAAGCGTGCAGGCACGGGGTGGAACGGTTATGAGTTTACCGCTCCTTGGGGATTTTTCCACCACAGCTTTGGTTGAGAAAATTTTGAAAGATCAATAATCTGCCATTTAAATATCAAGACTCTTGCACAATTCATTGTGCTGAGTCTTTTGGAGCGTTGGCGGCAGCCAATGCGACCAAAAATCAAGAGTAGGTGCAATTCACTTGCATCGTTAAGCGATTGATTTTTGTGCCTTTTATCCTGCACAAATACATTTTCAAGCACATGAAAATGTAGCACAAAAGCACAAAAATAAAGGTAAAAAATAATTGTGCAGGACTCTCATATCAGGTGCTGTGCCCCATTCCCGAACAGTACAAATATTTTTTTTCAAGCACACGCACGCGCCATTGCAGAACAATGGCAGCCAAGGTGATGCCGATGACAAAGGCAAGCCAAAACCCTGCCGGCCCCATGGCTGATACCAGGATGTCAGTTCGTCCAAGTGTAAATCCAAGGGGCATGGAAATGAGCCAATACACCACAAAGATGATCCCAAAAAGGGCCCGTGTGTCGTTATAGCCGCGCAAAATTCCAACCGAGGCTATTTGTACGGCGTCAGCACAGCGGTACAGGGCTTCGTACCATAAAAGAGCTGCGGCAAGTTCAATAATAGCAGGGTGTTGAGAATATAAGCTCACAATTTCTACACGGAAAAGCAGTGTCATGATCGCCGTAATCGCTGCCAGAAAAAAGGACACGCTTAAGGTGACTCTGGCTGAAAGGCGCACGGCGTCAGCATCTTGCTGACCAAGGCCATAGCTTGTCCGAATGGTTGCCACATGACCAAGGGATAGGGGCAACATGAACATGGCGCCGCTAAAATTTAAGGCCACTTGGTGCCCTGCCACCATGATGGTGCCAAGGGGTGCAATGAACATGGCTGCCATGGCAAAAAGGCTCACTTCACACAATAAAGACAAGGCTCCGGGAAAGCCGATGCTAAACAGCTTTTTAATGGGTAACCATTCAGGGCCACGCCAAAGGTTCAGCGCAAAAAAGCCGCGCACGTCGGGCATTTTTGCGGTAAAAATCAGCATGATTATAAACATGCTCCAGCTTGAAAAAGCCGTGGCAATGCCTGCCCCAACAGCCCCAAGAGCAGGAAAACCGTGGTTGCCAAAAATCAGCAAATAATTGAGCGGAATATTAACGCCAAGTCCCACAAAGCCTGCCACCATAGCAGGGCGCACTCTTGCCAGACCTTCCATGGTGCAGCGCATGACCACAAACAATAAATAGCCAGGCCCTGCAAAGATAAGCGTACGCAAATACGCGCCGCTAAGGTTTGCCAAATCAGACGGTGTCCCAAAAAATTCAAGGCGAAAAGACACAAAATAGACCAAGGACATAAGGACAACGGCTAAACCCATGGCCATCCAAAATCCGTTACGCGCAATCTGCCCCATGGGGCCATGGTTTTGGGCACCGCGCAAATTGGATATGGCAGGCAATATAGCCATAAGTACGCCAAATCCAAACAACAAAATAGGCATCCACAAGGCACCTGCAAGGGCAACTGCTGCCATATCAAGGGCACCATAACGCCCTGTCATAAGCGTGTCCACGATGCTCATGGAAAATTGAGAAAATTGCGCCAAAAAAAGCGGGATGGCCAAGCGCATTTGTATTTTGGCCTCGTCTTTATAGGCCTTTGAAAAACAATACTTGATATATTTCATAATAAACCATGCGTTTTGGCGCGGTATAAGGGATGGTGTTTGCTTTTTTAGGAAGGGATCGTTTATGCAAACCGTTTTTTTCGAAAAGCTCCCTTGGGCTTTGTTTTGGAGGCTCTTTTTTTGCTGCGCTCAGTGGTAAAAGTTATTTCTAGGCGGCCCACATGCACATGCAAAAGCTTAACACTAACAGTATCGCCAAGGCGGTACGTTTCTTGCGAGGTCTTTCCTATAAGCATATGCCGCTCTTCGTCAAGCAAAAACCAGTCATGCTCAAGACTTGTTAGTGGAACCAGGCCTTCCACGGGCATTTCGTGCAGTTCTACAAAAAAGCCAAAGGCACTAACACCTGAAATGGTTCCGCTAAAACTCTCGCCTTCGCGCCCTTGTAGCAAAAGGCAGGCGAGCCTGCGTGCAATTTCGCGCTCTGCCGCTTGGGCTGCACGTTCATGGGTTGTACATTCTTCGCACACAGCCACAAGTTTATGCGCGGCAGTTGCTGTAGCTTCAAGTCCTAGGGCAGATTTTACGGCGCGGTGGACCAAAATATCGGCATAGCGCCTTATGGGCGAGGTAAAGTGGCAATATGCGGTGCTGGCAATGCCAAAATGGATGTCTTCAAAAGGACTGTAGCTTGCCTGCATGAGCGAACGCAGAACAAGCCGCGCCACGATAAAGCCTTGTGGTGTGTTTGCAGTGCTGTCTAAAAGCTTTTGCAAGACTGCGCCAAGGTTTTGCTGTTGCAAGGGCGTTGGGCTTTCGCGTTGCACATGTTGCTGCGCTTTTTTTGCAAAGCGGTGCTTTGGGGAAGGGCGCTCATCCTTTGTTCGGACGTTTTGTCGCGCAGGGATGATGGCGGCAAGCTCAGGCGCAAGGTCAATGGTGTGCAAGGTGCGAAAAAGCGCGTTAAGCTTTTCTTCCGTAGGATAGGGATGCACGCGCAGGGGAAAGGCAAGTCCTTGACTATGAAGCCATTCGGCCACAGCCTCGTTGGCGGCAAGCATGCATGCCTCAATAAGGCGATGGCTTATGAGGCGTTCACGGCGTACTGCTTTTGTTACGCGGCCTTGTTCGCTCAAGATAAAGCGCGTTTCAGGCAGATCAAGGTCAAGGCCCCCGCGTTTTGCGCGTTCTTTTTGCAAGGCGCTTGCCAGATCTTGTGCCGTTGACAGCATACTTCCAAGAGCAGGATCAGCTAACGCTGTTTGACCTTCAAAAAAAGCTTCTACTTCCTCATAGGTCAGCCGTGCTTTTGAACGAATAATGGCGGCGCACGGTTCTGCTTTGCCGCGAACACCTTTTGCCGAAACTTGGACAGAAACAGCCATGACCACGCGGTCTTCATTTGGACGCAAGCTGCATAAATCGTTAGATAAAAGTTCAGGCAGCATGGGCGTGACCGATTGCGGAAAGTAATAACTGTTGCCTCTGGCCTTGGCTTCTTTATCAAGGGCACTGTGCGGACGCACAAAATGAGCCACATCGGCAATGGCTACCCATAAAAGCCAGCCTTGGGCTTGCTTTTCTACGTAAATGGCGTCGTCAAAATCGCGAGCGTCTGACCCGTCAATGGTGACAAAGGGTAAGTGCCGTAAATCAGTGCGTGCGGCAAGGCGTTCGTGATCGGTCAAGGTGTTGTAGGCGCTGGCCACATCATGGGCGTTTGTCAGCTCTAATGCGGAAAAATCCTGAGGTATCCCATGGTTTAAGCGCGTCAAGGCCTCTTGTACAGCCACACTGTCTTCATGGCCCAAGCTTGCCACGGTCACGGCTTGGCGCAGGCTGTTTTCTTGTGGTGCTTTGGGGATGACGCGCAAGAGTTCATCTTGTGTCGGATCGTGCGAAAGGCTTGAAGTGTCCACGCTAAACATGGTTTGTACCCCTTGCCAGGCAGCTTGGCAAAGAAAAGCATGAGGAGCAAGGCGGCGAACAACTTGCACTGTAAGTTCGTTGCTTGCATGTTCAAGTACACGCACAATACGCCCAAGGCTTTCTTGCATTTGGGGTGCCTTGTGCCGATGAGGTGTACCGTGCTTTGGCGTGCTGCGCCTTGCCTCCAAAAGAATTTCAACAATATCTCCGGGTAAGGCGTTTGCCAAATGATGCCGCGGAATGATAACGTTTTTTGTGGTGAATTTTTGCTTTGCCCGTGCGTCTTCATGCAGGGTAACAAGTCCTGCCCCGGAACGGTGCACAGACAATACCCCCGTAAGCGTGCGAAGTTTTGCTGCATGGGCCCAACGACCGCCGCTAAGGCGTGCAATGCGTCCTTGCTTGTACAAGGCGTCAAGAAGCGCCAACACCTTTTTTTTATCGCGCCTGCCAATAGCTGTTATGCGTAAAATATCATCAAGGCGCAGGGGGCGTTGCACCCTTTGCAACACATCAAAAAGAGTGGCTTCATCCACGCTGCCTTTGTGTGCAGAAGCGGCAAAGCCTGCCCCTTCATCGTTTGTGGCAGACGATATATACCGTGCCTTTGCGCCTTTTTTATGAGAAGAAAAACGTGTCATGAACAATCCGCCTGTTGCGTTTGCCACCACTTTTCCCACCAGCAAGGAAAAGATTGATCGCTAAAAAGGGTAGGGCCAAAACGCAATCTTGTGCGTACAGACCATAGTCTGGATGCCGCGTCCGCCAAAGGAGCTAGCTTTACAGCATCTTTTGCCGTGCAAATGACGGGCAAGCCTTTGGAGTGCATGGCTTTAACATCAAAATCCGTATAGGTATGATGGTCAGTAAAGGTGTAATGGTGTACAGGAGCCGTTCCCATATACGAGCACAAAGTGGCCTTGACCTGGGCAGGTTCACCAACGCCAGATACCAGCACATAAGGCTGCCCTTTTTGGGGGTAAGGGAGGGCTGCATCATATGCACCTACTTTAATAAAATCTTCAGGTTCAAGCCAAAACGAAAATACAGGACGCCCAAATGCTTGCAACCTCTGTATAAGCTGCGGCGTTAGTTCTGCAAAATCTTTTGGCGTGATTTTTATCAAAAAGGCATGGGCCCGTGTTAAGGCATGCGCGCCTTCGCGCCATGAACCCATGGGAATGACAGCATCCCATTGATCAAGGATGTCGTCAGGCCGCAGCAACACAAGGTCAAGATCGCGCGAAACAGCCAAATGTTGCATGCCATCGTCCAACATGTACAGATCAGCTTGCACCTTTTTTGCTGCAAAGGCTCCTGAGCGGCGGCGTACAGGGTCGACTATAATATGGCTTTTTGGATGCGCTTGCTGTAACATTAAAGGTTCATCGCCAACCTCACGTGCGCAGCTTTGCGGGCCCACGCACATGGGTAAGGTGGGCGGTTTGGCGCGATATCCGCGTGTGAGCACAACAGACGAAAGCCCCTTTGCCTCTGCCCAATACAGCAACCAATCGATAAGCGGTGTTTTGCCTGTGCCGCCCCAAGCAATATTGCCTACAGAAACGCAAGGGCAAGGCGGCCTAAAACAATCTGTCCGCGCAAGCAAACGTTTTGTGCGAGCTGCCATAAGGTGCCTGTATGCGGTGCTTATGGGCTTTAAGAGGGGACGCGCAAAGCGTTGTAAAGCAAGAAGGTGCATGGGCTATCAGCCTGTTATAAAGTCCGTTTTAAAAAAGAAGTGCTAAAAATTGAAGTTTATTAGTGGGTTTTGAGGAGAAAGCGTTACGGTTACCCAACGCGATGGTATTTTTTTAACTTTCTATTTCAACTACCAAGTAAGTGTATCCTTTTTTCAAACATTGTTTAAAGCAGGCTGTGCTTTTTCAACCATCCGTTAACGGCAGGCTGTTCAAAAAAGGCTGGATGCGCGGCAAGCGAAGTTTTTTATTGAAGGCGTAAGACTCTTTGGTCCATGCCAAAAGAAAAAACAAGCTTAACAAAGCAGACAGCCCTTTTGGGGCAGCCGCTATAAAGCCTTTGCCTTAAAACTTACCTTGGCAGCCTCTGCATGGCGGCCTTGTTTTTCAAGGGCGCGGATAAGCTGTTGCCAGCCAGCCTTGGCATGTGGACTTAAAGCCACACTTTGCCGAGCCAAAGTTTCAGCAAGGCTGGGATCCTCATTGTTATCTAGGTATAGTCCCGCCATTAGTGCCAGGGCCGCGGCGTCATTGGGATTGCGCAACAAGGCTTCGTGCAAATGTTCACGGGCTTTTTCAGTATCGTTTTTCGTTAAGGCCAAGGTGGCCAAATGCCGTTTTGCCAAGCCATGTTCGGCATGGGAGGCTGCTGCCTCTTCAAACAAGGTTTGCGCCCTATCAAGGTCGCCTTGCGCCCGTGCAAGCTGGCCGAGACGGATTTTGGCGAACAGATGATCAGGGGTAAGGCTAAGGCATTGTTCAAAATAGCGTGCTGCACTTTGTTCATCGCCAAGGCTGCGGCAGACCGCCCCAAGGTTATAGGCCAGAGCAGGATCATCAGGGGTGCGCTGTATGGCTTCTTCAAAGTAATGGCGCGCCTCATCTTGACGCCCTAAACCTGCCATGCACACGCCAAGAGAATTCCAGGCAAGCGCATTGTCAACGTCAATCAATAACGCCAGTTTATATTCGTTAATGGCGCCAAAAACATCGCCCTTGCAGTGCAATTTGTCCGCGCTGATATTCATGGCCAAGGAATCAAGCCAGCCCACATGCGGAGAGGGCAGTAATAAAGCGTATTCCAAGGCTTTGCGGCAACACTCAACAGCATCCGCCGCATGAAAATCCAAAAAAGGCCAACGAAAAAGCCCAATGCCGCCCTTGCCAAATCGATTGTTTATGGTGTCTGCAACAGCCATTGCTGCTTTTTCAAGCATGTTAGTGTCTGCGCTTGGATGAAAAAAGATCAAGGAATTCAAGGCAAAACGTCCGCCAAGTGTAACGTCAAGGCCATGATTGCGAAACGTTTCGCGGCACAATTCAGCAACTTGTGCCATGGCCTGTTCCATGGCTTGTGTTGTGCGCGATGTTGTTTTTGACTCCAAAAGACTGCTTATTTGCACAATCGACATGGAAAAAGCGTCATGCTGTGCCCGCTGCTGTGAAAATTGTGACAAAAATTCACCATGCCGCCAAAGTCCTGTAATGGGGTCTGTGCGCTGCGCTATGGGCTGTGTGTCCTCTTCGGTAACAACAGCGCGTGTGATGCTTGGCTCATCTTGTAAATACAAAAGCGTATCGCCCTCTTCGGGTAGCCAAGAAGGATCACCCAAATGCAAAATTTCGGCAATGGCGTCGTGTTCACGCGGTTCAAGCACCACAAGCTCGCCCTTGTACAAAGGTTCAGGCGTACTTTCTGCAACGCTAGGGCTCGTTGACCAGATGGAAAACCGCATGCCTTCGCTAAGCCCCACGAGCCGTCCAAGGTTGATATGAACGCGCCCAAGGTGTAAAATGTCTGTAATTTCACCTCCTTCACGTAAAATGTCGCCATAACCCACAACCCGTTCGTGACGCGCAAGGCGAGTGCCCAAACGCTCTGCTGCCAATTGTGCCTTGTGCACAAGGATAGGTTCGGGATCTACCATGTCTTGTATGCGTACCCCGTCCATATCTTGAGGAAATACCGCATAACCGGCACAAGGAGCCACATGCACCTCACGCAAGGTCATGGGGTTTGGCATGCTCACTGCCTGCATGGCTCGTACAGCCTTAACAGCCATGTGAAAACAGGCATCCTTGCCGGCATCCGGCAACAACACCGCCAAATCGGTTTCGCCAATCCGCGCGGCAAGGGCATTATCGGGCACAATGCTTTGCAACGCTTCTGCCAGTTTCACCAAAAAAGCCTCACTAAAACCATGCCCCACGTCGCTGCTCAATTCTGACAGGCCACCGCACCGAAGCACCACTAGGCCAAGCGTGCCCATGCCGTCCTCTACCTGCGCACTTTCCGGTGCGCCTTCTGGAACAGTAAGGTTTGCTTCACCGCCAAGCACGGTTTCTCTGATATGCTGTATCCCAAGGCATAGCCTGTGCAACAAAACCTCACGCGTGGCAAGCCCTGTCAGGCTGTCTTGCTGACCTGCCTTATATAATGAGAGGTTTTCCACGCACAACGCCGCAATGCCCACAAGGCAAGGTACAAGCGATTTAACAAAAAGCGCATGCTCCTCTTCAAAACGTGCCATAAAAACACCAAGCACCTCACCATCTTGCATGAGAGGCAAAAGCAAACGCCCCTCTTCGCCAATCCAAACAGGCTCAATGGGCGGATCTTCTTGTGGAAAATACACAGCATGCCCCGTAAACGGCAATACATGTTGCAAGGCCTTTGAAAGGCGCTCTTCAAAATGCAATAGGTCGTGGCGAACAAGTCTTGTGGTCATGATAGTGTCTTTGGTTAAAATAACAAAGGATGTCGTGACAGAATAAAAACATCCTCACATGCAAGGCTGTATCAAGATAAATATATATATATTTTAAAAAAAATGCAGGGAAAAAGCAAGGAAAACGGTATCTGTGCATTTTTGTTTTTGCGCCTCAAGATGGGTGTGAACCCTGCATGCTGCACAGACTTTTTCAGGAATAAAAAAAGACTACTGCCAAAAAAACAAAAAATACTTTTTTTGGCAGTAGCATGTTGTAAAATACGGTTTTTAGGCCCGATGCATAGCCGTTACGCTTAAAACGTAAACATCGCTGTGAAAAAGGCAGGTTATCTTTTTGGCCTTTGTAAAAATCGATACGCAAAAATGTGATATGTTTAGTGAAGTATTGTAAGTTTTTATCGTGTTTTTACGTGTCGTCTGCCATGCAGTTTTATTTTTTTGCCGATTCTTGAAAGCTTTTGTAAATTTCAAGAACAGGTTTTGCTTGCGCGTCAACGTGCGCTTTTACGTCTTCGCCGCTCACCCATTTTACGCCGTAGCGCATGTCAGCACAGCGTTTTTGAAATTCGGGGTTGTTCCAAATTTTCTTAAAGCCTTCGCGTAAAACTTGCAAATGTTCGGGTTTAAGCCCTTTAGGTGCAATGAAAACTCGTTCAAAATAGGATTCCATATCAACACCCAACTCTTTGAACGTAGGCACATTAGGGATAAAAGAGGAACGCTCAGCGCCGGTTATGCCAAGCACGCGCACGCTGTCAAGTTCGCCATACACAGTACCAAGGTTGACGATGGCAGCGTCAATCTGTTCACCAAGAAGAGCCGCGGTAAGATCTGCTCCGCCTTGATAAATAATGCTTGTAAAATCCCAGTTGTCGAGCTTGTCAAGAAGGTTATAGGCAACCCAGCCTTCGTTCAGCAAAAGGTGCCCCACAGTCAGTTTTTTCGGGTTTTTTTGGCCGGCTTCTTTAAGCTGTGCGTAGGTTTCGTACGGGCTGTTTTTGTGCGTCACCAAAAGCTGCGCTTCACCTGCCACAACGGCAAGATAGTCAAAGCTGTCAGTAGTATATTGACCTGATCCACTGGCAGGCTGCAAAATCAAATTGGGCAAAGTGCCAAGGCCTATGGTGTACCCATCAGGTTTGGCACGGGCCATGCTCGTGGTGCCCACAGCACCGCCCGCTCCCGGTTTGTGAATGATGGTAAAATTATGACCAAAAACATCCTTGGCATACAGGTCAATGGTGCGGGCCATAAGGTCAACCCCGCCGCCGGGGCCATAAGGCACGATAAGCTGGATAGACTTTTCGGGGTAGCTTGCCGCGCTTGCCGTCATGCCCTGCATAAAACAAAAACCCATAACCATAAGCATAATACAGATAAAACGGTAGTGTTTTTGCATAAATAGAACCTCGCGTTTGTCCGTTAGATGTTTTTGGGGTCAAAACAGTTTCAGGGATTTTAGACAATGCCTCCTTATAAAATGAATTTTACACATAAAAACGTCACTTCTTCATGTGTTGGTTTTACGTCAGTATACTGTGTTTGTAAGGCTGCAATCTGCTAGCTCCAAATGATTGAGAAAAATTGTACATAAACAGAACTATGAAAAAGGGCTGCATTGTATGTCTGTGCAAGGTTTTACTATGCAACACAAGACCTGCATGCTGCTATTGAGGCGGTAACGGCACGTTGTTATACGCCTACACTCGTTTATGGTATGAAAAAGCTTTAGCTTGTTGCCTAAAACCTAGCCTTTGCAAGTGAGGTTGTGACAATGTGATGCAAGGTGTAACGGCTATGCTTTTCTGGTTTAAAAAGTATACCAAAAAAAAGAAAGCGTCAACCGCTTTTCGGAATCTATCTTTTGATATGGCTTTTACACAACGCTGTATGCGAGAAGTAAAATGATGCAGCAATACGTAGTTTTTTTGCAAAAAAACGAGGATAGGTGAAGTCTGCTGATGAAGTAATCTTTGGTTTTTTGTACACTTTCTTTGAAAAGTTTAAAGGAAAAACGCACAACGCCATGTTCTTTTTCCTTGTGTTTAGGAATTTGGTTTTTCGTTAAAGGCAAGGCCCACAAGCCAGCTTTGCAAAGCGTTAAGTTCGGCTGTGTAACGCCTCCCATCACGACTTATAGGTGCGCCTTTTTTTTGCCATTCCGTAACTTTATCTCCTCTTACTTTAAAGGTTCTGGCGATGTCTGACTTTGAATGTAAAAGTACGGGTTGTACGACTATCATCACAAAATACCCTCCCGTTGTAACGATACATGATGGTTGTCAGCGCAAACGCGCTTTGTCACCTCTTTACCGTAGGACGTAGTGAAGCACCTTGTAGTTTTCGTAGAAACGCTTCAAATGTTAGGTACATAAGCAAAATGGCAATGGCATTTTACATTTTATTTTTTTATGAAATTGTATTTAAGCTGCATTTATATATTCTTGTCTAAGATCATTTTTTGTGTATAACATAAAAATGTTGTGTATAAAAATTGTAAGAAAAAAGTATTGACAATAATCATGCGTTGCAGTATGTAATATAAATGCCATTATAATAATAAAAAACTTTCACACATCCGCTGCGAAGTATAGCATACAATGCGTTTTTTTGGCAACAAAAAAGACACAGCCTTTTTTATTGCAAAAAAAAGCAAAGTGTAGTATGAATGATTAGAATGGAAAATTGTATGTTGCTGTGCTATTGTTATGAGATATTTGCTTTAACAGCCTGTTAAGC
>CAYJIX010000004.1:67959-74404 GCA_964370375.1 uncultured Desulfovibrionaceae bacterium
CAGGTTGCGACGTTTTATAAAACAGACGAAAAAAGATTCCTGCACTCATACATATTCATGCAAGCATACATTTACTGAAAAAGCGCAAAACAAAAAGGGATTGTGCAGGATCTTTGCATATGTGCTGCTTTTATGGTGTTATGGCGGTGTAGCTGCGCAGCATTTCTTGCAATTCTTTTATACCTCGCCCCTTTACGGCTGAAAGCACAAGTGGTTGTACACCATCAAGCAATAAGGCCCATTCTTTGCGGCGTTTGTTTTGCTCGTTTTGGGTGCATTTGTCAGCCTTGGTCAGTAAAGGCAGAAGTCGTATATTGTGCGATTTTGCAAAGGCTGCCAATTCTTTGTCTGAATTTTGGGGAGAGAGGCGGCAGTCAAGCAAAAGCCCAAGACCCACCAGATTGGGGCAGCTTGTGAGGTAGTACTCAATAAGTTTGGCCCAGGCGTTCCGTTCTTCACGGCTGCATTTGGCATAGCCATAGCCCGGTAAATCCACAAGGAAAAAACCGTCAGGTTCCACCATATAAAAATTGATGGAGCGCGTTTTACCAGGGGTTGCGCTGGTTTTGGCAAGCTTTTTTGTGCCTGCCAGCGCGTTAATGAGCGAGGATTTGCCCACGTTTGAGCGGCCTGCAAGGGCGATTTGCAGTTTTTGCTCCTCCTCTAAGGCGGCCATTTGTGTTTGGACTTGTTCTTTTGTAAAGCATGTGGATAGAAGGGTTAGCCGAAAGGGACTTGTTTTTTTTATTTCGTTCGTTGGGGCGTTTGTCATATATGTCTCAAATGTTGTTATAGATAGAATTTTGAAGCAGTCGTTTTTTGTGTTTACGTATACATGTTGATAAGTAAAGATAGCACAAGGATACACTCCTTGTCGATACGCTCTTTACATGATTCGCGCTAGGTGTGGCATGGGCTATATTGCTTGATTGCTGTAAGGTATTGCGTTATGATTCATTGTCAGGCTGGCTTACAAGGTCAGTTGAATACAAAGAACTCTTACCAGATACAGGACAGTCTTTTATAAGAGATTGTCTTTTTTTAGGCTCAAAAGACAACAAATATATACCAGGGAGAAAAAAATGGCTGATTTTCGCATTGAAGTTGATAGCTTGGGTGAAAAGCACATACCTGCAGAACGGTATTATGGAATCCAAACGTTAAGGGCTGTTGAAAATTCATCCATTTCCGGGCAAACCATGGATGATTATCCAGATTTTGTGTTTGCCATTGCGGCAATCAAAAAAGCGGCAGCAAAGGCAAATTACGCTTCAAAAGGTATTTCAAAAAACATTTGTGATGCCATTTGTCAAGCTGCTGATGAAGTGATGAAGGGTGCATTTAAAGGTGAGTTTCCCCTTGATATTCTTCAAGGAGGCGGTGGAACACCTGCAAACATGAATTTGAATGAAGTTATTGCAAACAGGGCAAATGAAATCATTACCGGTGCAAAAGGCAGTGATGTTGTTCATCCAAATACGCATGTAAACATGGGACAATCAACAAACGATGTTATTCCAAGCTCAATGAAAATCGCGTGCCATATCTATTTTGGCAGATTGATCAAAACGTTAGAAAAGTTAGAAGCCTCCTTACTACGAAAACAAGAAGAATTTAAAACCGTTGTAAAAATAGGCAGAACGTGTATTCAAGACGCACTGCCCGTTACCTTAGGGCAAGAGTTTGGCGGTTATGCTTCACTTGTAGCAAGAAGAAGAAAAAACCTTATCTTGTTGCAAGAAAAATGCGCAAAAATCCCCCTTGGTGCAACAGCAGTCGGTACAAAAGTTGGTGTAAGGCTGGGTTATATTGACGAAGTATACAAAGCGCTTTCAGACATTCTTGGCTACACAGTAAAAATTGATGAGGACTTATTTGATGGATTGCAAAATGCAGATATATATTGCGATTTGTCAGGTGGATTAAAAGCTCTTGCTGTTTCAATGTCAAAACTGAGTCAAGATTTGCGAATGCTTTCGTCAGGGCCGTTCCTTGGCTTGAAAGAAATCAATCTTCCTGCTGTTCAGCCAGGTTCCTCCATCATGCCTGGTAAGTATAACCCTGTAATTCCAGAACTTGTTATTCAAGCTGCTCAAATTGTGTGTGGCAATGATACGGCCATTACACTGGCAGCAGAAGGTGGCGAATTGGATTTGAATGTATGGGAGCAAACCATCATCAAGTGCATGACTGAATCAAGCAGGCTTCTTACCGGTTCGTTGGAACATTTAGCAACAAAATGTGTTGATGGCATTACGGCAAATGTTGAATATTGTCATGAATGCAGTACAAATTCATTGGCGTTATCAACAGTTATTGCAACCTTGATTGATTATCCCACAGGTTCCTATATTGCAAAAAAAGCAATAGAGTACAAATGCTCTGTAAAAGAAGCGTGCATAAAAGAAGGCATCCTAACCCCTGAGCAAGCAGACGTTTTATTGGATCCAATGCTGCTTACCGATGGGGAATTGTTTGCACAAAAAATTGAAGAATATAAAAGTATTATTAAAAAATAGCGCAAGGGTGATTGTACGCCTTATAAAAAGGTATCATGTAAAAATGAAGAAGGCAGGTTTTGCGCTCATAGACAGCACGGATCGCATGGGAAAAACACTGCCTTTGTATACAAAAGCGTTGAGCGTTTGCCCCTAAGCGTATGCAAGGCAATGCGTTAAATGGCTACAAGCACGTTGCATACATAGGTGCGTGGACACAGTTCGTGAGGATATGCGTTTAGGCGTATGCGTTTGGGTGCGTGCGTTTGGGTGCAGGTTGACAATTTGTGCGCAATAACAGAAAATACAAGATTACAGTTTGTATCAGGTTGTTGCATCGTTTATTAACGAATCATAAAAGAAAAGAACATATTCAATTTTTCTAGGAGGACTTATGTTTTCAACCACAGATTTTCGAAAAGGATTGAAAATCGAAATTGACGGAACCCCTTTTGAAATCATTTATTTTCAGCACTTTAAGCCCGGCAAGGGCGGTGCCATGGTGCGCACCAAATTGCGCAATATTTTGAACGGGCGCGTTGTGGAAAACACGTTTCGTTCCGGTGAAAAGGTGGACAAACCCAACCTTGAAACGCGCGATATGCAGTTTTTGTATCATGAAGGCGAAGACCTTATTTTCATGGATTTGACCACCTATGAGCAGCTGAACATGTCTGCAGAGGTCACTGACGGCAAGTCTGCCTTTTTGAAAGACGGGCAAGAGTGCCGCGTGCAAATGTACAACGAACGTCCCATTGATATTGATATTCCGGTGACGCTTGTGCTTGAAGTTGTGCAAACTGAACCGGGGGCCAAGGGCGATACCGTAAGCAACGTCACAAAGCCAGCCACCTTGGAAACCGGCGTTGTGATTCAGGTGCCGATCTTTGTCAACCTTCACGATAGGGTTAAGGTAGACACCAGAACCAAGGAATACCTTGGCCGCGAATAATTTTGCGTGCTATCAAGGTTGTCATGGGAACAATGTCAACTTGTTCTGCTTAACAGCTGCTTTGTATACTCCTTTTAATAAAAGAGTATGTTGACGAAAAAAATAAGCGTTCATTGCACTGGATGCGTGCATTTGTGTGCGTTTTTCATGCCAAAGGCAAGCAAATACGTTTTTTACAGCAACGAAGCAATGCAACATAAACCTTTGTTAGATTAAATATGGCCTCCAATTCCCGTCAATCATCCAAAAAAGCAACCCCTGCTGCAAATCCGTCAGCAGCAGGGAATAAGCTTGCCCGAGAATTGTTTGGATTGTTCCTGCTTTTTTGGGGGCTATTGCTTTTGCTCAGCCTTGTAACGCACAATGCTACAGACCCCAGCCTAAACCATGTGGTTAGCGGATCAGGTGCTGTGAAAAACGGGGCAGGGGTTTTTGGTGCCTATGTCAGCGGGCTTTTGGTGGATGTGTTTGGCCTTGCCGCCTATGTGTGGCCCGGCGTTTTTTTGGCTTGGGGAGCAGGCCTAGTCTCCACATGGTTTTCTATGCCGTGGTGGCGCTGGTTTGGTTTTGTGCTTTTGGGGGGCTGCCTTGTAAGTTTAGGGGCTGCTTGGGATTTAGGCATAGGGGATGTGCGCGGCGGCGGTATCCTTGGTATGACGTTTTTTCGCCATAGCGTTGCAATTCTAGGTGATACCGGATCGTTGTTGTTATGGTTTTTTCTGTTTTTTCTTTCCCTTGAATTGGCCTTTGGCGTGCCGTGGATGAACATTTTGACGCGATTTTTTGCCTTTATTCGGCAAAAAGTTGCCGAACATCGCCTTGTGCAAGACGCCTTCCCCAACATGCTGAACAAAATACGCCAATCAAAGCTTTCGTTGCCGGGGGCAAGCCGTTCAACGGCTTCAGAAACCACGGTGGACGTGATTCCGCTTTTTGAAATTCATGACGAAACAGCGGACAATGATTTTGCCACCGCCGATGAGGACGAGCCGCGCTTTTTATTTGACGACGCTATTTTTGACATGCCTGCCGAAGCAGTAAGGCAGTCTGAATCGCCTTTGCCTTCGGCCAAAGAAAGGGACGCGCAAGAAGGTGTTACAGACTTGGGTGCGTCTGCCATGCCGCAACAACGTGCTGAAAATGTGACCGCCAAAAGCGAGCAAGAAAGCGCAAATTCCATGGGCCGGCTTTCCATGGACGTTTCTGACACGAACAATAATGTAGAGCAAGAACAAAAGCGCGCAGGCGGCTTTGGCGTGTTGGCCCAGATGGTTTCAGCCTTTAATAGAAAAAAAGACGACGCAGAAGCTGCGCCTTATGCAGAAGCAGGATTGCAAACAGACGCAAAGCCTCAAGCAGAACATCAGGCTCATTCCAACGCCGCTACCGGTGCCGTTTCTGCTCCTGAAATAGCTCAAAACGTCGCTCCCCCAAAAGCTTCTGAAATCGCTAACAGTGCAGATGCAACAGGCGATGCGTACGTTGCGCCACCTCACCATGACATGAGCAAAGTCGTCTTTGACGATCCTATAGAAGCTCAAACTCCCACTAAAAAAGCAGCTGTTCAGCCAAAAAAAACCTATAAGCTGCCGCCGTTATCGTTATTGCAAGCGCCACAGCAAAGCGATTCGTTGCCGTCACGGGCTTCCATGGAAGAAAAGGGCCTAAAGCTTATGGCTTGCCTTGATGATTTTAATATCCGCGGTGAGCTTGTTCGGGTAACGCCAGGGCCTGTTGTCACCATGTTTGAGGTGCGACCTGCACCAGGCGTTAAGGTGGCGCGCATTGCCAACTTGAGCCAAGACATGGCCCTTAGCCTAAAAGCAGAAGGGGTTAGGATTCAAGCACCCATCCCGGGCTCGGATACTGTGGGCATAGAAGTTCCCAATGAAGAGCGCGCCACAGTCAATTTTAGGCATATTTTAGAATCGGCGGTGTTTAGTGACTCGCCTGCGCTTTTGACCATGGCCCTTGGCAAGGATATCAGCGGACAGCCTGAAGTAGCCGACCTTGTGCGCATGCCTCACGCTTTGGTAGCAGGGGCCACAGGAGCCGGAAAAAGCGTGTGCTTAAACTCGCTCCTTGTAAGTATTTTGTATAAAGCGACACCGGATGAAGTCAAACTGCTACTCATTGACCCCAAAAAAATCGAACTGGCTGTGTACGCAGATTTGCCGCATTTGGTGCACCCTGTTGTAACAGAAACGCCCCTTGCCAAAACCGCTTTGGATTGGGCTGTGAACGAGATGACCGAACGCTACAACCTTATGGGTTTGCTCAAAGTTCGAAATATCTTAGGCTATAATGAAAAACTGCGCGCCATGGGCGAAAACCGCCCCGAAGGCATGGAAGATTTGGAGCCCTTGCCCTATTTAGTCATTATTATTGATGAACTTGCTGACCTTATGATGACAGGCGGCAAAGAGGTTGAAGCCTCTATTGTGCGCTTGGCCCAACTTGCCAGAGCCTGCGGCATCCACCTTATCATCGCTACGCAGCGTCCCAGTGTGGATGTGGTCACAGGATTGATCAAGGCCAATTTCCCGTGCCGTATTGCCTTTCAGGTGGCGAACAAATACGATTCTCGAACCATTTTAGACAGCGTTGGGGCAGAACTTCTGCTTGGGCGCGGTGATATGCTGTTTAAACCCAGCGGCGGCAAGCTCAAACGCTTGCACGGGCCGTTTGTTTCTGACGATGATGTCATTGCCGTGGTGGAGTATTGGAAAAGCCAATCAGCTCCAAACTATGCCATTGATTTTTCCGAATGGGGCACAGAGGCCGACATGGGCAAACAGTTTACGGTGGACGCTTCAGCCTCTGATGAGGAAGCGTTATACGCCGAAATCGTAAACTTTGTTACGGTGCCAGGGCAAAAAATATCCATTTCAAAGTTGCAACGCAATTTCCGCATTGGCTATAACAAGGCGGCACGATTCATGGAACGCCTTGAAGAAGACGGCGTGCTGGAACCTGCCGGTGTTGCTAATAGGGC
>CAYJIX010000005.1:0-38388 GCA_964370375.1 uncultured Desulfovibrionaceae bacterium
TTGTTCGCGCTCGTAGCTCAGTTGGATAGAGCGACAGCCTCCTAAGCTGTAGGCCAAAGGTTCGATTCCTTTCGGGCGCACCATGCTAAAAGTACAAAGCCTTACATAGAACGCAAGTTCCTTGTAAGGCTTTGTTTTCAGATAGGCTACACTGCACAAAGAAATAGTAAGTTGTTTCTGGCGTCCCCGAAAGGCTATTTGAAGCTTGCGTGCGTTTTGAAACGCGAAAAATTGCTTTTCAGCTCTAATCAAACCAAGGCCACAAGGTCATAATCTCGGCATTCCACAATGTCTGCTTCTACAATGGCGCCTGCTTCAACTTCAGGGCCGCTAACATAGGTAATGCCATCTATTTCAGGTGCTTGAAACCATGTTCTGGCGGTATAGAGTCCTGGCCAGTCAGGGTGGGGCGCGTCCACTAGAAGAGAGAGTCTTTCCCCTTCAAATTGTGCAAGCCAGTCTTCGCTGATTTCTTTTTGAGCTTCCATGATGATGTGGCGGCGTTGTTCTTTCACCTGTTCCGCTATTTGTTCCGGCATGGTGGCAGCTTTTGTACCTTCTTCGGCACGGTAGGCAAATACGCCAAGGTGCTGAAAACGAACGTCGCGCACAAAACGAAGGAGCTCGTCAAAATGCTCGTCGCTTTCGCCCGGGAAACCCACAATAAGGCTGGTGCGTAGGGCAGCGTCAGGCAGGAATTCGCGCACACGGTCTATAGCTTCCCTAGGGTTGCCGGCAAAAGGACGCCCCATACGCGCCAAAACAGAAGCATGGGCGTGTTGTACGGGAATATCAAAATACGGAACAAAAGGCTTGCCTGCATCCTTTAAATACCGCAACAATTCTTGGTCAAGCCCTGCAGGATACAGGTATAAAAGCCGCAACCGCTCAAGCCCTGCCAGAGGCAATAACTCGTCCAAAAGGCTTTTGAGGCCATGCTTTACGCCAAGGTCGCTCCCCCAAGCTGTTATGTCTTGCGCGACCAGTACAAGCTCTTTAACGCCTTGCTCCAAAAGCTGGCGGGCTTCAGTCACCAACGCATCAGCAGGTATTGAACTATGTTTGCCGCGGATGGCAGGGATGGTACAAAAAGAACACTTATGGCGGCAGCCGTCGCTGATTTTAAGCCATGCATAGGATGGGCCTGTGCTGAGTAGTCGCCCTTTTGTGCAGGGGGTGTCAGCCATGTTGAGGGCTGCACGCATCAATGTAGGCCATTCATCCAATTGCTTGTTATCAAGCCATAGGTCAACTTCCGGTAGTTCCGGTGCAAGAATGTTTGCGCTATAGCGTCCCACAAGGCAGCCTGCCACTGCCAGTAGGGGTTTTTTTCGTAAATCTTCTATATCTGCAATAGCTTGGGCAATGGCTTGGATGGATTCTTGCACAGCAGGTTCAATAAAACCACAGGTGTTGATAAAGACCAAGGACGCTTTTTCAGGAGCATCAACCATGACAAGGGGCACCCCTATGGAGCCCAATAAGCGTTCAGTATCAACCCTATTTTTAGGGCAGCCAAGGCTGATGGAATGGCAGCGTAAGGTTTTGGGCATGGGCATTCCTAAAAAAAGCTTTGCACAAGTTGACGAGCAATACGCTCAAGACTGTGTTGATTGATAGCACCAAGCAGCAAAAGGCTTGCCGCTAAAAAAACAGTTTCTTGCCAAGTACCTGTGGAAATAAGATTTAAAGCCAGCCGTGGTTTTCCACCCATGGGGCCTATGGGGACCCCTGAAGGGTTAAGGGCGTCAAGAATAACATGAGAAAGCGCGCCAAGGCTTAAACCCACCAGCATGCCTGAAGGGGTAAGGTCTGCTGGCATGGATAGGCTGGCAAGGTCAATATGGTGGTCAATAAAATCGTTTCCTGCAAAGGCAATGAGCAGTAGCAAGACAAACCAGCCGGCCCAGTGTGAAGATTCGCGGTGGATACGCTGAAAGCGTTTTTGGTCACGTCCTGCTATAAGCATGTCAATGGTGTCAGGCAGCACACAGCCAAGGGCAAGACCTGCCAGCACGGATTCGGGGAGCCCATAAAGGGCCCCTGCCGCAAGGGGGATGGATGTATGGGTGTACCAACGCATGTCAGCCTCAAAGGGATTAACACAAGAGATTGCAAGGCGTGTTGCGGTAAAAAGGTGTGTTAGTATGACATTGTCATCATTGGATGCATGGATTTTTTACCAAAAAAATGGCACTCACCTTGTGCAGGAACGTGTATAAAGTTCGTGCCTTAATGTATCCGGTTTTTTACCATGAAGGCAAAATTCCTAATCCATGCCCATGACTTTAGATATTTTTTTTGCAGCTTTTTTGATTTTTGCCATGGGTTTGTCGCCTTCAGCGGCTTCAAATTGGCGCAATAATTCTTCCTGCTGGCTGGAAAGCTTGGTAGGCGTGAGCACCTGAATTTTTACCAAAAGGTCACCGATACGTTTGTTCCCAAGATATGGCAGGCCTTTGCCTTGGATGCGGAAAATGGTTTCGCTTTGGGTACCTTTTGGAACTTGCACTTCCACGGGGCCGTCAAGGCCCGGGACTTCAAATTTATAGCCAAGGGCCGCTTGAGGGAAGGTTATTTTTTGAATAACCACAAGGTCTTGCCCTTGACGAATAAAGCGTTCATCCTCTTCAACCGTGATAAAAACGTACAGGTCGCCGGCAGGGCCACCGTTTTTGCCCATTTCGCCTTCATTGCGCAGGCGTAATCTGGTGCCTGTGTCAACGCCAGCGGGAACACGTACAGACAGATCGCGAACCTCTTGGACAATGGTTTCGCCTTTGCAGCGGGGGCAAGGGTTTTTGATGATTTTACCTTGTCCACGACATATGGGGCAGGCTACGATAAACTGGAAAAAGCCTTGGGCGTTGCGCACTTGCCCTTGCCCATTACAATGGGCGCAGGTTTCGGGAGAATGGCCTTTGGCTGCCCCTGTACCGTTACAATCATCACAGGTGATCGAACGCGGCACCGATAAGGTGATCTCAGCACCTTTGGCTGCCTGCATAAAGGATACCGTCAAATTGTAGCGAAGGTCAGCGCCTGCTTCTGCCCTTGGGCCGCGTGAACGTCTGCCGCCCATGTTAAAGCCAAACACATCGCCGAACAAATCACCAAAATGCGAAAAAATATCATCGGCAGATGAAAAACCGCCAAAGCTATCATTTACGCCTGAATGTCCATACCTGTCATAGCGGGCACGACGTTCAGGATCGCGTAAAATTTCGTAGGCTTCAGCTGCTTCTTTGAACAGCTGTTCAGCCTCTGGTGAATCCGGGTTGTGGTCTGGATGGTACTTTAGTGCCAGCTTGCGATAGGATCGCTTGATTTCATCATCAGAAGCTGTACGTGAAACGCCAAGGACTTCATAATAATCGCGTTGTTGCGCCATGGTAGTCTGTGCGGAAAATGACGAGCCCAAGGGCTATTCGTCAGGATCCAGTTGAATGTCTGAGGTGGGATGGTTGTAATGCGTCATATCTTCGGGAAAGACCTTCCCGGCTGCTATTTCACGCAAAGCAGTGACAACTTCTTTGTTACGTGAAGGCACAAGAGATTCATAGCCGTCACGGTATTGGTGTACGCGCTTAATGGCCATTTGCACAAGCAAAAAGCGGTTTCCAATACGTTCTTGACAATCTTCAACAGTAATACGAGCCATGTGGCCTCCAAAAAAAAGCAAAGTGCCATACGTTTTGATACATAAAACCAATCCCGATCCTGTCCATAGGCAGTGCCGAGATCTTGTGTTGGCATTTGCGACAAGGTAAAATTTCTATTTATCCATAGAAAGATGTTTTGTCAAGCGTTAATGTGTAAGGCTTTTGGCGTGTAAAAAAGGGGCAATGCTTTCATGCTTTACTCGTTTTCATTGTTCTTACGTGCCAAGTTAAGCCAATGGTGCATGGATGCATAAAGCGCGTTAGGATCAATGGGCTTGGTGATATGGTCGTTCATTCCGTGTGCGATGCTTACTTCTTTATCGCCTTCCATGGCATGAGCTGACATGGCAATGACAGGAAGGTTTTTGAACTGCTCCATTTCACGTATTTTTTGTGTAGCGGTAAGCCCGTCCATAATGGGCATTTGAATATCCATGAGAACAAGGTCATAGGGTTTTTGTTGTAACAGCGTAAGGGCTTCTTCTCCATTGTAGGCAATATCTACAGTGTAGCCAACCGTCTGTAAAAGTTCCACGGCAATCAACTGGTTGATATCATTGTCTTCCACAAGCAGGATGTGCCCTGAATGTGTCATCGCTTGCCCTGATTCCTCATAGGTGGGCGCGACTTTTTTTGTTGTGATGGGGAAGGTACATTCAAAAAAGAAGGCAGAACCCATGCCTATCTTGCTTTCAAGCCACATGGTACCGCCAAGCATGTCGACAATGTTTTTTGATATGGTAAGGCCAAGGCCTGTTCCGCCGTATTTACGGGTAACTGAGCTATCTGCCTGGCTAAAAGGAGAGAAAAGACGATCTATCTGTTCCTGGCTAAGTCCAATGCCTGTGTCTTTTACAGCAAAAAGGCAATGTATGGAATCGTCTGTTTTTTTAGAGGTTGTTATGGAAAGCGTGATGCCGCCTTGTTCTGTAAATTTAAGGGAATTGCTTACAAGGTTGAAGAGCACCTGCTTTAGGCGCAAAGGATCGCTCAACAATGTAAGGTCTGTGTCTGCATTTTTTTCTATGGAAAAGGTGAGTTGCTTGTCTTGAATACGAGGGCCGTACAGATTTTTAACGTCCTCGCAGATACTATCAAGTGTAAACGGAATATGTTCCAGTTCCATTTTTCCGGCTTCAATTTTAGAAACGTCTAAAATGTCATTGATAATGCGTAAAAGATTATTGGCTGAATACAGGCATTTATTAACGTATTCTTCCTGAGCGTTTTGTAGCTCAGTTCGCGACAAAAGGTGTAAAAGCCCAATAATACCATTCATGGGAGTGCGGATTTCGTGGCTCATATTGGCTAAAAATTCGCTTTTGGCTTTTGTGCTTTTTTCTGCGGTATCGCGTGCTGCGCGTAAATCTTCCTCAACTTTTTTAATTTCTCTAAGCATGGTTTTGAATTCACGCAAATCCCTTGTATAGCCTATAACAATATGATCGTCTTGGTATTCTTGGCGGATAAGGGTGATTTCGGATGGCATGGGCTCGCCACTTAGTTTTTGGTGCATCCATTCAAAATGGCAGTATCCGTCTCTAAAGGCTGTGGTGATGTTTTCTAACGCAAGTTCAGACGAAAGCCTGCCATTTGGTTGATATTCAGGCGAAAGCTCAAAAAACCTGTCTAAATATTCTTGCTTGTCATTCAGATCAAAAAGCTTTGCCGCTTCAAGGTTACAATCGATATTTTCAAAGTTTTTATTCCAAAAATTGGCGCAAAGGGGCATGGTATCAAGCATGACCTGAGCGCGTTTTTCTGCTTCTTTCACCTTTGCTTCGCTGGCTTTGATCTCGCGCAAATCCCTTGTGTAGCCTATAACAATGTGATCGTCTTGATATTCTTGACGGATAAGCGTTATTTCGCAAGGCATGGGTTCGCCGTCTAGTTTTTGATGCATCCATTCAAAATGGCAGTAGCCGTCCCTAAAGGCTGTGGTGATTTTTTCCAGCGCAAGTTCAGACGAAAGGCTGCCATTTGGTTGATATTCCGGCGAAAGTTCAAAAAACCTGTCTAAATATTCCTGCTTGTCATTCAAATCAAAAAGCTTTGCTGCTTCAAGGTTGCAGTCGATATTTTCAAAGTTTTTATTCCAAAAATTGGCGCAAAGGGGCATGGTGTCAAGCATGATTTGAGCGCGTTTTTCTGTTTCTTTTACCTTTGCTTCGCTGGCTTTTATTTCACGCAAATCCTTTGTATAGCCTATAACAATATGATCGTCTTGATATTCTTGACGAATAAGCGTTATTTCACAGGGTATGGGTTCGCCGTTTAGTTTTTGGTGAAGCCATTCAAATTGTAGGTAGCCTTCTTCAAAGGCTGTTTGTAATCTTTTAAGGGCTAGCGGTTTTGATTCTTGACCGTCAGGCTGATATTTGGGTGAGAGCTCAAAAAATCTGTCAAGGTAGTCTTGCTTTTTTTCCAATCCAAAAAGTTTGACGGCCTCAAGGTTGCAGTCGATATTTTCAAAATGTTTATTCCAAAAGCTTAAGCTTAAAGGTGTTGTGTCAAGCATGACACGGGCACGATCTTCTGCGTCCTTTGCCTTTGCTTCACTGAGTTTGATTTCCCGTAAATCCCTTGTATAACCAATGACGATATGATCACTATGGTATTCTTGGCGAATAAGGGTTATTTCGCAAGGCATGGGCTCGCCGTTTAGCTTTTGGTGAAGCCATTCAAAGCGGCAGTACCCGTCAGCAAACGCTGTGGTGATTTTTTCTAAGGCCAGCTCAGATGAAGGCCTGCCATTTGGCTGATACTCCGGAGAAAGGTCAAAAAAATTGTCCAAATACTCTTGTTTGTCTTTAAGCTCAAAAAGCTTTGGAGCTTCAAGGTTACAGTCGATATTTTCAAAATTTTTGTTCCAAAAATTGGCGCACAGGGGGGTTGTGTCAAGCATAACTCGAGCGCGCTCTTCTGCTTCCTTGGCTTTTATTTCGCTGGCTTTAATTTTTCTTAAATCTTTAATGTATTCAATGACGACATCTTCGTTGTCATATTTTATGCGAGTAAGAGTGGCTTCCGTTTGAATTTTTTCCCCATTCAGGGTTAAGAATTCCCATTCTGTATGGCATTGTCCCTTTTCAAACGCTGTTTGTAAAAGGTTTTTTGCAAGGTCTTTAGATTTTTTGCCGTTGGGCTGATATTCAGGATAAAGAGCTAAAGCGTGCTTTTTATATTCTTGTTTTGTGGCAAATTGGTAAAGGTTTAGCGTTTCTTGGTTACAGTCCACAACTTCGTTGTTTTTATTCCAAAGCGTGATGCTTAAAGGGGCAGCGTCAAGCATGGCTTGGGCGCGTTTTTTTTCTTCGTACAAATTTGAATAGGCGTGCTGTAAATCATTGAAAAAGCTTACAACTATGTCTTCTCCTGCTTGGGAGATACGTGTGAGCGAGTATTCTACTAAAAAAGGGTCCCCGTCTTTTGTAATGTGTGTCCAAAGAAACTTGCACTCGCCTTTCTCAAACGCTTGAGCAAGATAGCTGCGCCCAAGGCTCGCAGAATCCTCGCCCCCGGGTTGTGAAACAGGCGTAAAATTTCTCCATGTTTGTAAATACTCTTCAATAGACTGCACCCCAAAAAAAGACAAAAAGGATTTAGAACAACAGATAGGTTCACCCTCTTTTGACCAACAGCTTAGCGCGAGGGGTAAGGCGTTGAACATGTCTTGGTAAAACGCAAAGTCTTCATGAATGTTTGAATGATTTGGCATAATACCTTCCTTGGTTTTTTAAATATGGGGTATGGATTGTTGTTTGTTAATAGTATTAGTCATTGTGCTTTCCATTTTGATGAACAGACGGCATGTAAAGGCGTCAGAAAAGTTTGCGCAGTATTTTTTTGAGTGCTGCCTTTAAAAAGAAAGGTTCTTTTTTATAGAATAATGATTCTAGGCTTAAGCCGTGTTTCAATTGTCTTGTATAATATTCGTTATATTTAATCAATGTTTTTGTAGTGTTTGATAATTTTTCTAAAAAATTATATTTGGGTTCAATTGCGTTTAAAGTTCTTTCAACCAGCTTGTCAAAATTATATTTTTCTTTTCCATATTCATATAAAAAATCAACGTCAAAAACAGCATCGTTATAAAAAGTCTTCAATTCGTGTGCGATTTCAGAAGTGGGTATTTTCCTGCACGAATCGCGACCTGAATAATTATATTCTTCCATTGTGGTATAGTTTTTTGACGTAACCCACCCTGAACCTCCAAATATATCATAACAATACACAGGTACTTTTACGCATAAAGCATATTGTGCAGTTTTTCCAATGCTGATTACAGCATCGTATTGTAATAAAATGTTTGGCGTGATCATACTGTTTTTGACAGTACCTTCAATGCCGTAAAAATCAATTTTTTCAAAATGGTTACCAAGCTCTAATATTTCTTCCGGTATATGATTCGAGACAACCAAAAGTTTTTGAAGGGTTTTACTGTGATTTTTTTTGTACTGCGAAAAAAAATCAGGCAAAACAGCATTGGGGTTTATTATATAGTTGCAATGTGTTGGAACAAAGCCATCGCATGTGAGCTTGTTATACGTTTCTTGAGAATTAAAGCAGACCACATCAAATTCAGATATATTTAAAGGAGGCGTCTCAAGCGGTTCAAAAAAACTTAGGCAACTAAAAAGCACTTTTTTAAATCTAATTCCTTTAGAAAGTGCCATATAAAACACAGGTAAATGATGTATCCATCCAAGGTCAAAAACCATATTGTCAATCTTTTCAGAGTTTAATAAGTCTATCACCGGGATGTCATAGTGTAAAAATTCTGAGGCAATGGGATCTCCTTTAACCAAGGTAGCAACGTAAACCTTCATCCCTTTTTTTCTAAAGGTTAAGGCAAGTTCTAGAGCATTTATCTCAGAACCCATAAAATGTTTTAAATGATGATTCGTTATTAAAATGCTTTCCATATATTTTGTTAGTATTTACGGTCACAACGTGTTAATCGATAATTCCAGATGCGCAAAGAAATCGATTAAAATTTTGTACATTTTCTTTAAGTTATGAATACTATTGCCAAAAAAGTCAGGAAATATTTTTTTGGGGCAATGTGCGGTGCTTGAGCATGCTTTTTATATATCAGCAAACTGGCTTAAGATGTATTGAGCATAGCTAAAATACGCATAAATGGTTAAAGGGTCAATAGTATGGGATTGAGCTGAGCCACAAGCATTTATGAATGAACAGATGAAAAGATCCTGTAAAAATCGGTATGTTGTTGTATATGTAAAATTTGTCATGCTCTTACGGCATGTTATGGCTTCACCGTGAAAGAAGGATTTTCTGCAAGCAAATACACGTTGTTGCGGCCCCACTCTTTTGCTTTGTACAACGCATTGTCAGCTTGAATCAGCAGCTCGTTACTGCTTGTTGGGGAGTTGTCCAGGCGCAAAGCCACGCCCACGCTAATGGTAACATATTGATCCACAGAAGAGCTTGCATGTGGTATGTGCAGTTTGTGAACTTGTTTTCTCAATCGCTCTGCAACGTCTAGTGCGGCTTTTTTGGTTGTGCCCGGCAAGAGGATGCAAAATTCCTCGCCGCCATAACGAAATAATTGGTCAGTCGATCGCCAAAGGGCACGGCGCATGGCTTTGGCCACCTTGGACAACACATTGTCACCTGCTTGGTGTCCATAGGTATCATTATATTTTTTAAACATGTCCACATCTATTAAAATGATAGCCAGCGAATACCTAGGATCTATGTCCGCAAGAAAGGTATCAAAGGCGCGTCGGTTGCTCACACCGGTGAGGGCATCTAACAAGCTAAGATTTTTAAATTTATCCTTTTCTTTTTCCAAACTCTTTGAATGCGTTGATAGATTTCGTATGCTTTGTCCCAATGATGATAGCTTGGTGAATAAAGCATTTACTTCGTACAGGTGAGTTTTGGGAATCGTAGGCAAGGTAGGGTCTTTTTGGATATGCACAAGATACTGTGAAAGCTTAGTTAAAGGTAAAGCAATATGTAAATGTAAGAAAAAAAGTAAGAAAAATACTGTTAAGGAGATGACTCCCACAAAAGTATACATGATAAGCCGCAGTTGGGCTGTGTTGTGTTCAAAAGGTGCTATGGATACGTTTGCCTTTTCAATAGCCGAGTCAGAAACCGTTTTTGCCATGTTTTTTAGCAAAACATTGGCCTGTTGATGCAACAAGGCTGCTTTGTTTTGTACGGCCCAATGTTCTTGCAATGCCCTTTGCCAAAGGGTTAATGAGATAGCAATCTCATGATGCATGGTATTGCTTGTTTGCCCATGAAAAACGTGTGGCAGTTCTTCTGGAACAACGTACATTTTTTCTCCAAAAGGGGCGTTGACCCATTCTTCAAGCTGATAATGAAGTGGTTTTTGCGCAACATTGTGTAGGTTCATGTTGTGTGCTTGCCATGACAAAAGCAGTGTTTTAACAAGTTGACTTTCTGCAATTCTAAGGTGTTCCAAGGTGTTTGCGTGGTGTTGTTTTGTGGTGTCTAGTATGGCAACGAGTGTAAGGAGCTTTATGGCATGATACTCCATACTGGTGCTAGAAAAGTGGCGTTTGATGCTACTGTTGGCATTGGTTAAAAAGTGGCGTTTTTCAAAATCGTCTGTGGCTGAACGGATACCGTCAAGGCTATGGCGCAGGCTTTCAATCTGTCCCAGCAACTGTTTGCCGTCATGCAATTGCTGTGAATATAAGGTTTTTACTTCGCTAAAGGCCTTTTGGTTGCCGCTTAGGTTGTATTCAAGCAATATTGCAAAAATACATACAAAAAGTATAAAAAGCATAGTAATATAATAGAAAAGATTTGGAACGGTAAACCTTGGCCCTTCAGGCCTTTTCTTCGTTGATTTTTGAGAGGAGGGGGCGTTGTTTGCACCATATTTGATGGGTTTGTTATGTTCAATGATCATGGTTATTCCTTTTTTGAGTAGAATCGTGGCACAAGTAGGCGAGAAGTAAAACGATGCCTACAATTTTCTATGAAGCCATTTTGGAAAAAAGTATCCGTGATGTAGATTTGGCAAAACATAGATAATTCATGGCGGCGACGATGCTTGATGGGTGAGCATTTTGTGTAACTCTATGCAGGTTTGTATCCTATGATGAGAAATGTGCTCAAGGAGGTTCTCGATGTTTTTTACATATTGCGCATAAGGTGCTTGGTCAATGATATCTGTACAAGCTATCGTGGTGTAGCTGTAATAAATAAAGGTGCTTATATTGTGACGTAACATGCAATTAGAAATGGTGCTGGACAGAACATGATAACGCACAAGCTAGGCTGTCCCATAAGTGTGCGATAGCGTATTTTTAGGTGTTTCTAACGCCAAGCAATCTTTGCGCGAAGGGCAGCCACAGGAGCAAGCTCAAATTCGCGCTTTTTGGCAAAGCAAAACAACATAAGCCAGTTTGTGTTGAAGTATAAGATGCGTTTGTGTGAATTGCAGGGCAATACCCTGCATTTGGGGCATTGCATGATATAGCCACTCAGGGTAAGATTAAAAACAACAGGTTTTAAAGGAGTATCATGTCCACTTCATCCATGCTTATTTTGGTGCCCTGGCTTCATCGAAGCTTTGTTGCGCCAACACTTCCTACGCTTGATGGGGAAGGTTCTGTGCAAACGCTTTGGCCGGGACTCCCCGATCCTCCAAAAGAGGATGCGATTTTTTGTCCACAATTTCCTTATACGCCCGCTGAGGCGCGGGCGTGTTTGAGCGATTGGCAGGCTTTTGTCCAAGAACGCTCAGCCGTTGCCGAAAAAGCGCGGCACGAAAGCTTGCATGAACAATTTTCTCAACAATATATGAATGAAGATGCGTTGCTACAGGATTTTGTTCGTACTGGAACCTATTCATCACCTAAGCACGATGCAGGAACACAAGAACAAGAAATGTTGCGTGCCGCCCAGCGTCGGTTGCTCATGATCTGGATGCAGGAGGAAGAGGTTGTAGGCATACAAAAGCTTTTGGCAAGGTATCAAGAAGGAACGCATAATCTTGCAGAATCCTTGCACGACCATAGCCTTGAAGAAGGGGAGCTTACAGCAGAAAAAATGCCGACTGTTGCAGACAAGTCACTCGTGTTTGACGATGCACAGGCATTACTGCCACCTTGGTCCTTTGCCCTAATCAATATGTTGCCGTTTATCCCTGTAGATGCTGTATTGTACGTGGCGGATGAAAGGATGCGCGATGCGATAATGCAACTTGACGTTACGTTACAGCCACTTATCCCTGCAACAAAGACCACGCCTTTGGTACGTCAGGTTGAGCTGCCGTTGTGGGCCTTGCTTGGTCTTCGTGAAAACGAGGCAAAGCCGTGGTGTCAAACCCGTACGCTTCGTGTGGTGGAGGCGTTATGACACAGTCTTCTGTAATGTTACCCAAAGGGCTTTATGGCGTGATTTTTGACTGCGATGGGGTGCTTGTCAACTCTCGTGGTGCCAATATTGCGTACTACAACATGATTTTGCACGAACTTGGCAAACCTTCCATGACCCTTGAGCAAGAAAATTTTGCGCAAATGTCGACAGCCATTCAAGCCATTGAACATATTACAACAGTGGAAGAGCGAGAGCGGATTCCGGAAATTTGTACACGCAATCCTTATCGTGAATACAGTTTGCCCATTTTACGCCTTGAGCCGGGTATAGTTGAATGTCTTGAGTGCATGCAAGAGCTTGGGCTAAAGCTTGCCATTCATACCAATCGTGGTGCCGGCATGCAAGATGTCCTTGACAAATTTGGATTGCAACACATGTTTAATCCTGTGATGACTGTTGACAAGGTCGCTCCAAAACCTGATCCTGAAGGCATTCATGTGATTTTAAACGCGTGGAATGTTTCGGCACAGGCCGTGGCCTTTGTGGGGGATAGCCTAACAGATGCAGAAGCATCAAAGCGGGCTAACGTGTTCTTTATGGCGTATAAAAATACGGCACTGCAAGCAGACGTGCACCTTGCGTCCTTTGCAGATCTGCAAAGCATGTTGAGCCTAGCGTATAAGAAGGCCTAAGGACGGTTCATAGGGCTTTTCTAAGGTCTGTATTGTTATGGATTTTAAGGGTAAGGTCATTTTGTTGAGGGTGCGGTGTCTTGTTATTTTTTGAGCTTTTTTATACATGCAGCACGCTAAAGTCGGTGTGCTATAAAGGGGCTCAACCCTCTTGAGTTTGACCTAGATTTTGGAATAAGGAGATCTAGATGTTTGTTTTTGCCAATATTGTTTCAGCCGTGGCCATGTTGCTCAACACTTTGGCCTCCCTTTATTTTTGGATTATGCTTATTGCTGTTTTGCTCACTTGGGTGCGTCCTGATCCTTATAACCCCATTGTTCGCACACTCACAGCACTTACAGAGCCTGTTTTGTACCGAGTGCGAAAATGGTTGCCTTTTACATACATAGGTGGGCTTGATCTTTCGCCTGTTGTGGTGCTTATTGCGTTGCAACTTATCGAAAGCATCGTTGTTCGTTCGCTCCTTCAGTGGTCAGCCATGCTTAATGGTTCATAGAAAGGGTTGACGGAACAGCTTCGTCGCAGGTACAAAGCGCTTGCCGCAGGCCATTGTACCCGTTCTGGCAAACATGTACGGAAAGCATTCCCTTTTGGGATGAATTGCGTTATGTTGAACATGGCTGCTGTGAAAATGGCTGAAAAGCTGTTTCAAATAGGCACAATGACGCGTTTTTTTACAAATCGTCATCGCCAAACCCAAAGCCGCATTTTTGGGTGCAGCTCTATGCATACAGTGAAAAAGACAGCGTTGCTGTCCTTGTATAAAGGCAGTGTTGCTGCCGTGGGCGTCATAAATACCTTTCCTGTCAAGACAGTTTTGCTGGCTTAGGCGGGACAACTGCCCAAACGGGCTTTGGCATCAGTCTAAAGCTAGATTAGACTAGCTTTGCCAAACAACCTATAATCTTAGGAGAGTACCATTATGGAACAACACCACCTCCACTTGCTGGAAAAATACTCTCAAGCTAACCCAGAACTCAAGGAACTGTGGGATGACCACATTCTTTACAACAAGCAGATCGAAAAATTGGAAGGCAAAGCCTTTTGCACCCCAGCAGAAGTGCAAACTCTAAAACAATTGAAGAAACAAAAACTGGAAGGCAAAACCAAGCTTATGGACCTTCTGGAGAGATGCGAAGAGCAGGGCGGCAAATAATGAAATGCACCGGGGCCAGAATAGTTTTTGAGTGTTTACAGCGTGAGGGAGTGGAGGTCTTTTTCGGATATCCCGGAGGGACTATTATTGACATTTACCACGAACTTACACAGCATCCAAACATCCGCCACGTCTTGGTGCGCCATGAACAAGGCGCAGTTCATGCGGCAGACGGTTATGCCAGAGCGTCCGGCAAGGTGGGCGTATGTATTGCTACCTCTGGCCCCGGTGCGACTAATACTGTTACAGGCATTGCAACTGCGTATGCCGATTCAATCCCCCTTGTGGTCATCACAGGCCAAGTGCAAACACACCTTATCGGCAACGATGCCTTTCAGGAAGTGGATATTGTAGGTATCACAAGACCATGCACTAAGCATAATTTCTTGGTAAAAGATATCAAGGAATTGGCAAGTGTTTTGCGTCAGGCCTTTTATTTGGCAAGGTCAGGGAGGCCTGGGCCTGTTTTGGTTGATATCCCAAAAGATTTGCAGCAGCAGACCACAGAATTTGTCTGGCCTGAAAGCACGTCCATGCGCAGCTATAATCCTGTGTATAAGCCCAACGTCAATCAGCTACGCAGAGCTATGGAATTGCTTGAAAAAGCCAATCGCCCTTTGATCTTTTTAGGGGGTGGGGCGGTTATATCCAACGCTTCTGAAGCGGTCAGAAAATTTGCGAATACCCTACAAATCCCTGTATCCAGCTCTCTTATGGGGCTTGGGGTTTTTTCGGGAAGCGATCCTTTATGGTTAGGCATGCTTGGAATGCATGGTACCTACGCTGCCAACTCGGCTGTATACAATGCAGATGTGATTTTGGCTGTGGGAACACGATTTGACGACAGGATTACGGGCAGGCTTTCTGCCTTTGCTCCGGGCGCACGTATTATCCATATTGACATTGACCCTACTTCATTACGGAAAAATGTACCTGTGGAAATTCCCATCGTAGGGGATTGCCGTTTGGCGCTTGAGGCTTTGGATAAGCTTTTAGAGTCCGGAAAATATATCAGCACATGGGCAGAAAAACATGCGTCATGGCTTGCAACCATTCAAGAATGGAAACGTGTCCATCCCATAGGTTGGACAGGTGGCTCTATGTTAAAGCCTCAGCAAGTCATCGAAGCTTTAAACAGTTACACAAAGGGTAATGCCATCATCACAACTGAAGTTGGGCAAAACCAAATGTGGACAGCCCTGCATTATCAATTTGAATCTCCGCGCACCTTGCTCACCTCTGGTGGCCTTGGAACCATGGGCTATGGTTTGCCCGCAGCCATTGGAGCGCAGCTGGCGTGCCCTGATAAGCTTGTAGTTGATGTGGCCGGTGACGGTTCCATTCAGATGAATATTCAAGAGCTTATGACCGCTGTTGAAAACCGTTTGCCTGTAAAAGTCCTTATCCTCAACAACAAATACCTTGGCATGGTGCGCCAATGGCAAGAGCTGTTTTATGACAAAAACTATATGGGTGTGGACATGCAAAACCAGCCTGATTTTGTCAAACTGGCCGAAGCCTATGGCGCAGAAGGGGTGCGTATCACCACAGAAGAAGAGCTTTCTACGTTATTGCCAAAGGCACTTGCATCAGCATCGACAACCGTTATTGATGTACGTGTTGAATGTGAGGAAAACGTGTTCCCCATGGTAGCCGCCGGAAAAGCTCTTAATGAAATGCTGTTTAGCGAAATGATGCTGGATACGTAGGCGATTTGTAAGGCAATTAAAAAAATATGTTGCCATTGTTCCTTCCTATCCTTTTTGCCGACAGTTCAAGATATGTATTTTGAATGGCCTAGGGGTAGATATTTTCAAAGTAAAACTTTTCTAAGGTTTTTGCGGAGGCAAGATGCGTCGCGTACTATCAGTGCTTGTGGAAAATGAGCCGGGGGCCCTTTCTAGGATTGCCAGCTTGTTCAGCGGTCGTGGGTTTAACATTGAATCCTTGGCTGTTGCGCCTACAATGGATGAAAAAATTTCGCACATGACCATCACCACGAACAGCGACGAACAGCTTATTGAGCAGATTGTCAAGCAATTGCGCAAACTCGTTCCCGTAATCAAGGTGGTTGATTTTGAAAATACAGCTACCGTTGAGCGCGAAATGATGTTTTTACGCATCCATGCCGAAGATTCTACCCGTGGCGAGATTTTGCGAGTGGCGGATATTTTTCGCTGCAAAGTCGTTGATGTTGGCGTTAGCGATATCACCCTTGAGGCCTCCGGCAACAATGAAAAAATCAATGCCATCATCCACCTTTTGCAACGATTTGGCATTAAGGAGATTGCGCGCACAGGCACGTTGGCCATGCGCCGTTCCATGCAATAAACCGCATAATATAGCGGAATTGGAATACCAAAAGAGTAGCAGAATATTTGAAAAGTGAACTCGTTGTGCGCAGTAACAAACGCGCAATGTTGTTATTTTTACAAAGCTCTGTTTTTACAATCACCAGAGCCTTTTCATCATGAAAAAGCTCCAAAGAAGGGTAAGGAGTACCCATGAAAGCGTATTACGAACAAGATGCCAACCTTGACTTTTTGAAAGATAGCACAGTAGCCATCATTGGTTATGGTAGCCAGGGCCATGCCCATGCGCAAAATTTGCGCGATTCAGGTGTGCGCGTAGTGGTTGGACAGCGCCCCGGCGGACGGAATTATGAACTTGCCAAAGAACATGGCTTTGAACCCATGAGTGCTGCCGAAGCTGCCAAAGCCGCAGACATGATTATGATTTTATTGCCTGACCAGCATCAAGCAAGCGTCTATCATGAATCCATCTTGCCTGCGCTTACAGCCGGTAAATCCTTGCTGTTTGCCCACGGTTTTAATATCCATTTTGCTCAGATTGAACCGCCCAAAGATGTGGACGTCTTCATGATCGCTCCTAAAGGTCCCGGGCACCTTGTGCGCCGTACCTACACAGAAGGCGGCGGCGTACCCTGCCTTGTGGCTATTTATCAAGACGCCAGCGGCAAAGCCATGGATAAAGCCCTTGCCTATGCCAAGGGTGTTGGTGGAGCCCGTTCAGGCGTTATTGAAACTACGTTTAAAGAAGAAACCGAAACCGACCTTTTTGGCGAGCAGGCTGTTCTTTGCGGAGGCTTGACCGAATTGATCAAAGCCGGATTCGAGACCTTGGTTGAAGCAGGCTATCAGCCTGAAATCGCATACTTTGAATGCTTGCACGAAGTAAAGCTGATTGTCGACCTTATTTATGAAGGCGGCCTTGCCAAAATGCGCGATTCTGTGAGCGATACAGCCGAATACGGCGATTACCGCACAGGGCCGCGGATTATTACTGATGAAACTCGTAAAACCATGAAGGCTGTTTTGAGCGACATTCAAAGCGGCAGATTTGCCCGCGACTTTATCCTTGAAGCAAAGGCAAATTATCCTTACTTTAAGGCCACCCGTCGCAACGAAGCTGATTTGCAAATTGAAAAAGTGGGCAAGGATTTACGCGCTCTTATGCCTTGGCTTGAGCGTAAATAAATGTATTTATAACGTTGTGCGCTGTATAAAGGCGTAGAACGTGCCAGAATTCATACAAAAAGTGCCGCTAAAGAAAAGCTCTTTAGCGGCACTTTTTGTTATTCTATGCAAAGCTTATTCTTCAAACGTGCCTTTTACTTCTATATCGCCGTCACGCATGAGCACACGCCCTTTGGCTACAACATGGCGCAAGGTAAAACTTTTGTCGAACAAACAAATATCAGCATCTGCGCCAACGCAGATATTACCCTTGCCTTCAAGGTTGTAATGCTTTGCAGGGTTGCTGGTGACAATGGGCACTGCTTGTTCAGGGCTTAGCCCCTGCTCAAGCAAGGCCTTGAATGTTTTAAGGTTTGCATCAACACTGCCAACGCCAAGGCCGATCATTACTTTTTTATCGTTAAAGCGAGGAATGCTACCATGCCCGTCGGTGCTCATGCCGATATTTTCTGCCGGTACGCCTTCTTCCAGAGCTTGCGCAACAGCTTTGGCAGGTGTTGCAAAGCAGCTACCGCCTGACGTGATATCAAGGAGCCCGCCTTTGCGAGCAAATGCCATGGCGTCTTCAAACGTTTTAAGGTTGCGCGCGCAATGTGTAGGTTTAAAGTGGCGGATGGGGATGCCGCGCTCAATGGCTTCATTAAACATGTCAAATGCGCCTTGCAGATCCCCCAAATGAACGTGCAAAAAGCCGATTTTTCCGGAAAGCATGCCTCCAACTCGAATGTCAGAGACCAAGCGCATAAGCTCATCCATGGTAATGAAGGAAGCGCGATGGTCAGCCATAGCCAATTTTACGCCGATAACTTCAGGCACTAAAAAAAGGTCTTTACGCACACTGTCAGAAAGCAAGGAAGGCGGTAGGGCATAATTACTTGTGTTCATCCATACAGAAACACCTTCGCTGTTCAAAGCGCGCACTTTCGCCAAAAGGGCTTCCATGGAGCGCGTTACAGAATCTGTACCTGATACAGCCACAACACTTGTAGTACCGCAAGCCACAAGTTCAGACAGCACAAGTTCAGGCGTGCGTGTTTTGGGGCCACCTTCACCACCGCCGCCGGTTACGTGGATGTGATTGTCAATGAACCCAGGCGTTAGAATAAGGTTGCTGGCGTCTAAAATTTCAAGATCAGGCATGTTGATGTTAAGGTTTTCTGCCACAGCCACAATGTGAGAACCCACGACAAGGACATCGGCTACGCCAAGATTGTTTGGGCTGTACACCTGCGCTTTTTTGATGAGCAATGCCATAAAAGCCTCCAAAAGTTAGGGTAAAACTGTTTACAATATAAAGGAAGAATCAGCGGCCCTTAGGCCCATTGGAAATGTGCGATTTAAAAACAGATCCTATCTTCGTGACATTTTTTCCATGGGCTGTTTAAAAAGGGTGAAACACAAGGAATACTACAAAAACGAAACTCGTCGTATAAACAGACATATATAAGCGGTCTGCCCTTGTATTTTGACGCAATGCTTTGCCCTTTTTTAGCGACCATTAAGGGCAGGCAGTTCAAAAAGTGCCGGATACAATGAAGTTGTTAATTTTAAGAGGGGAATGGGTTCTTCCCCCCCATGACCCGATTAAAATTTGCCGCTGAAGCAGTAGACGGTGCTTTTTCAACTGCCTGCTATGGGCCTACTGGTATGAAAGCCGGTAATCGTTGCCACAGCTACAAGGGTATTGTTACCATCATGAATGTCAACTCGGTAGGTGGTAAGGTGCTCGCCGGAATGGATATTGGTAGCAGTAGCCTTAATGGGGCCAACTTTTCCCGGGCGCATATAATTGATGGAAGAATTGATATTTAGAACCGCCCTGTCTTGCCCGGAATTGGCAGCCACCGCAAAAGCTAAATCCGCAAGGGCAAAAATCGCTCCACCATGTGCCAAGTTCACACCATTTTTGTGCCGTTCGTCAAGGTCTAAAACAGTGACAGCATGTCCTGGTTCAGCCGTTTCAATGCGGATGCCTAAGTGTTTGGCAAAGGTATCGGCCTGTTCGATATGTTCTTTGAAGGGGCAGCTCATACATTTCCTTTGACAGCCATGTCAATGTGTTAGGTAAAAGGTGGCGCGTCTACGCCCAAGGGGTAAGAATACCGCCGCTTAGCCAAGTGCTAGGAGGCCGTACTCCATATTCTTTCAATAACGGCATGCTGTCAACAAGGGGGAGGTGTTTTGGGGCTTTTTCCTTGTGAAGCAGTACAAGCGCGTCAGATAAATCTGCTAAGGGGTCAACATCATTGGTGCTGATTATAATTGTTCGCCCCTTGGCTGTTTGGTCTTGCAACAAGTGGCGAAGCTCGCATATGCCAAGGTAGTCAAGGCCGGTTAAAGGTTCATCCAGCAACAAAATAGGAGGGTCCGCGCTAAGCGCAGACGCAAGGCATAGCTTGCGTTTTTGCCCAAAGGACAGGTTTTTGGTGGGGCTTGTGTAGAAACTGCCTAGGGCGAAACGTTCAGCAAGGTTTGTGGCATGCTTTTGCATGTCGCTTGAAAGCCCAAGCCAAAGGTCCTCAAGAACAGTTTCCCCAAGCAGCCAGGCTTCAGGGTCATGGGGCAAAAAGGCTGTGGCACCGTTCACAGCTAGCTTTTGCTCCTTTGGCAATCGTAAAATGCCTGCCATAAGGAGCAACAACGTGGATTTACCGCTTCCATTGGGCCCTGCCACCAAGGTAAACGAACCTTTTGGGATATGCAGGTGTAAACCTGAAAAAAGCGGATTTGTTGCATGAGGATAGCTGTAGCAAAGATCGTGACAACTGATCATTATTGTTCTTCATTCCTTAGGGGTAAGGAGATGTGTTTTTGTTGACGGATATACATAATAGCAAGGATTGCCGCAATTTTAAGGGTGTCTCCGGGTAAAAACGGCAACATCCCTACACCTAAGGCAGCCGATACAGACATGTTAAGGCTATGGGCAAGCCATAATGTGCCACAGGTATAGACAATGCCTGTGCCAAGGGTGAGCAAAAAGGCACTGCTCCATAGGCGTGTTTTACAAAAACCGCTAAGGGTGACAAGGGCAAGATACCCCACTATATAGCCACCCGTGGGGCCCATAAGTACCCCCACTCCTGCTTTGCCACCTGCAAAAACAGGCAATCCAATACAACCGGCGCCAATGAATAAAAGCACCGTATACAAGCCGTAACGAGGGCCAAGAAGCATGCCTGCCAGCATGATAAAAAACGTATGCAGGGTTATAGGTACAGGGCCAAAAGGTATGCTTACCCAGCTGCTTGCAACAATAAGAGCAGTCAGAAGGGCAATACGCACAAGTATGCGTACATTCATGATGCGTTCATCAAACATAAGTATCCTTTGAAGTAGAAGAGGTTGCAGCGGGCCAATTCCAAGCCGTGCTTGTTGTAAGGTTGCGCAAAACAAGGGCAATGGAGCGATAGAGGCTTTCTTGCTCTAATCTATGTAAAACAGCCTTGCCCAAAAAAGCCAGTTTTTGGTGCAAAGGCATTTTAGGAGCTCTTCGTTGTAGCATTGCCCACGTTTCAGAAAGCACATCATGACAACGCGGCAGCCATGTAATCATGACCATAAGGGTTAGGGCTGGTTTCCAGTGGCGAGAACCAAGGATAGGGCGCAACGCCCAAGCTACGGCAAGGGCCAGTCCTAGGGGGCTTGTGGCAGCTGATAATATCAGACCAAGGGCCACAGATGAGGCAAGGCGCGTGGTTAAAAGGGCGGCTTCAACAAGGCGTTGTTCCATGCCCATGTTCAAAAGCAGAGTGTCAGCAATGAATTTTCCAACGCCCCAGGCAAGTGCCATAATGCATCCGGCTTTAACAAGCGTTAAGGAAATACGTTTTTGAACAACAATGCAGCCCATAATACTTGCCAATACGGGCAGGGCAAGGAAAAGTGGCGGCAAAGTCCACACCAAAACACCGCAAAGCGTTGCCATTGCGATAATAAGGCGAGGATCCCTCCCGTCAGGAAACAGCAGATTTCTATGGGTGAGGGCAAGATTTTTTTCAGAATCATTGGGGCTCATTGTCATGGGGGGAGTCTAGGAGGGGTGCAATCGTTTGTCAATGACGCAACAGCCTGACGAAGAGGCTGTAAAATTAGGATAGAACCTATTTTGGTATATCTTTTTTTTGTTTGCTGTGCTCAAGGGGCATGGCTACTTCTGCCCCATGGCTTTTGTTTTTCGCTGACATGGTATAAGAAACATGTACATACGGTAAACGTTTGCATTGGCTTTACACTTTATTGTACGGGAATGTGTATGCGCACTTTTTTCTTTTTTCCTCCTTTGCCCAAGATAAGCGGCGGCATGGCGGTGATATTGCAATTGGCAAGGGGCCTGTCTGAGCATGGGCACCATGTGGAATTGGTGGTGCGGGAGCCTTTGAAGGATTCCGATGTTGCCTGCAATCTGCCTGTTGTGCATTGGGATGACCTTAGCCTTACGGCCGAGGATGTTTGGGTAGTCCCTGAAGGTTGGCCCCATGCTTTAAGCCCGGGCCTTGCTGCCAAGGCCCTTTGTGTGGTGTATGTGCAAAATTGGGCGTTTTTGCATGGGCATTTGCCGCAAAACGTCACATGGCAGCAGCTTGAAGTGCATTTTTTGGCTGTATCACAGCCTGTGGCTTGGTTTGTTGAGCAAACAATAGGACATGTTCCTCCCATTGTACGGCCAAGCCTTGATCAAAATATCTTTTTTGCACCGCCCAATCGCAAAACAATATCTGAACAAGAAACCGTGCGCATAGCTTGGATGCCCAGAAAAAACAAAGCCTTGGCCCTGCAAGTGCGCACGCTGTTTGAAGCCAGAAATCCCAAAGCACAGGTAGAATGGTTAAGCATCCATGGCAAAGAGCCCCATGAAGTGGCGGATATTTTGCGCACGGCAGAGGTTTTTTTGGCAACGGGCTTTCCGGAAGGCTTTGGCCTGCCGCCCCTAGAAGCCATGGCGTGTGGCTGCCTTGTGGTGGGTTTTAGTGGCCTTGGGGCGTGGGATTATTTTAAACAAGCCTTGCCAGCAACGCTTGGCTATGGGATGGTGCCATGGGCTCCTGTGCGTGAGGACGTTTCTTGGGGGCCCAATGTGTTTGCTGTAGCCGATGCAGATACTTTGGCTGCTTGTATGGCCCTTGAATATGCCGTACAGGTTTTGCGCGAAGACGGTGAAAAATTGGCTGCCATACGTCATGCAGGCAGGTGTACAGCGAATGCCTACAATGTGTTGCAGCAAAAAGAGCAGGTTCTAGCTGTGTGGCAGGAATATGAGCGCGCGCAACAACATCGAGGTGTTTTGGGTTTAAATGTAGCAAGGTGAAGCGTACAAAAAAATCTGCCCAAGCATGAAAGCTTGGGCAGATTTTGTTAAAATGACGGCATGGGAATTTTTTCTCAAGCCGTTTTTATCCTTTTATTTACATGAAAAAGTGTACAAAAGGTGTTGCCAACAAGAGTGACAAGATGATCCGCTCAACCCAAACAATGATGATATCTTTGATATCAATATTGATGTCTGTTGCCAGAATACAAGGAATGGATGCCGAGAAAAAGAGGATTTCTGACACGCAAACAATGCCAATAACAGCCTTCACGTCAGGGCTTGCACTAGCAACCAAGCTGGCAGGCAAAAACATTTCCGCCAAACTTAAAGCACAGGCTTTGGCCAAAAGCATGGCCTCAGCTCCAAATCCCAAAAGGCTTGTAACGGGCAAGAAGATGTAGCCAAGCATATCAAAGATAGGCGTAAATTCTGCAAGCACCAATCCAAAAAAGCCGATGGACATGAGCGTGGGCCCAATGGCAAGGGCAAGGCCAAGGCCGTCTTTAAAGGTTTTTACGCTGCCACTGAAAACGTCAGGTGCTTTATCACAAGCTACCAGCCCTTCATGCAGAGCTGTTGAAAGAAGCTTGCCTTGTTCAGGTTTGGCTTCGCTAATAGGTTCTTTATCACCGTAGGTGAGGTTTGATTTTTTGCTCAAAGGATAAATTCTGGTTGTGATGGCAGTGACCAAAAAGGTGATAACAAGGGTTCCCCAAAAATAGGTATTCCATTGATCCATCAGGCCCAAGGTTTTTGCCACGATCACCATAAAGGTGGCAGATACGGTAGAAAACCCTGTGGCAATAATGCAGGCTTCTTTGTTTGAATAAAAGCCGTCTTTGTACACCTTGTTGGTGATGAGCAAGCCCACAGAATAACTGCCCACAAAGGATGCCACAGCATCAATGGCTGAACGGCCGGGTGTTTTCCAAACAGGGCGCATGATGGGGCGCATGAACACGCCGACAAATTCCATCAAGCCATAATGGATAAGCAGGGAAAGAAAGACCGCGCCAACAGGCACCAGCATCGTCACAGGAGTCACGATTTTTGTAAAAATAAACGGCAACATGCCCGGGGTATGGATGCTTTCAGGGCCAAAGCCAAATACTGCCGTAAAATACACACCAATGCCCAAAACTTTGAAAACGGAAAAAACGCTTGTGGTAACGTCTTTATTCCACGTTTTTCTGACAAAGGGTAAGATAGCGCCTAAAATGATCACAATGCCCACATACACGGTGCCAAAGTGCGGCACTGAGCGTAGCCATGTCACAATGTGGTCAATAAAGATTGACCTTGCACCATTGATGGTGACAGGGATAAAAAACACAAAAATACCAATGAAATTGAGCAAAATGAACTTCATAAAGGTTGAAGAACTCACTTTTGTCTGCGTCATAATCACTCCTCCCAGTGCACTATAGCGAAGTATAAAAGTTAGTGAAAAATAGATAGTAAAGCCGTGCATAACACCAAAGGACATGTTGTTGAGAAGTCAAAACATATCTTTAAAATAACTGTACACTATTTCATAAAGAGTATCAAACAAAAATAGCCCTTAGCGCAAAAGTTGCGCTAAGGGCTAAAAGTATTTGATGCTCAAATAGGGGATTAGCCTATCTGTAAGGAGCCGCGTAATGTGCTAAGGTCATCAATGCCAATTTCTTCACAAAGTTTCGGCAGTTCAGCTGCAATGCTAAAGGCGGCATCAGGACGCACAAAGTTCATGGTGCCAATCTGCACGGCAGAAGCCCCCACAAGGATAAATTCAAGCACGTCAAGGGCAGAAGCAATGCCGCCAATGCCGATAACAGGAATAGCCACAGCATTGCTTACCTGCCAAACGCAGCGCAGGGCCACAGGTTTGATGGCAGGCCCTGACAGTCCGCCAACAACATTGGCCAATAAACTTTTACGCGAACGCACATCCACCGCCATGCCTGTGATCGTATTGATGCAGGAAATAGCGTCAGCTCCTGCACTTTCAGCAGCTTTAGCAATGGTTGCAATGTCTGTAACATTGGGGGATAATTTGACAATAACAGGCGTATCCTTGGATTGTTTTTTTACAGCTTCAACCACAGTGGCAGCGGCTTTCGGGTCTTGACCAAAAAGGACACCGCCTTCTTTCACATTGGGGCAGGAAATGTTGACTTCAAGGGCGGCTATGCCTTGCTCGTTTGCCAAGATGTTTGCCAATTGACCAAATTCGTCAGGGGATGTGGCATACAGATTGGCAATGACAGCGGTTTCGCTCCAAGGAAGTTTGGGGAGTTTGTGCTTGATAAATTCCTCTACGCCATCATTTTGTAAGCCTACAGCGTTGAGCATGCCGCAGGATGTTTCTGCCACACGCGGAAGGGGGTTGCCACGGCGCGGTTCAAGGGAAAGGCCTTTAACAACAATCCCTCCCAAGGTTGTCAAATCGCCATAAGGCTCAAATTCAAGGCCATAGCCAAAGGTGCCGGAGGCCGTGAGCACAGGATTTTTGCAAAAAAGCGGACGCACACCAGGGTTTTGAATAAGGGGCATGGTGAGAGAATACATAATTAACCCTCCAAAACAACTTGATCTGCCCAAAAAACAGGGCCTTGTGTGCAGGTTTGCACAGGTTGCCCTGCTTTAGCGGCAACAGGCCAAGCGTCTGTTGTGGTGGTAACACAGCCAAGGCATGCTCCCACGCCGCAGGCCATGCGACTTTCTAGCGAAAGCTGGGTTCGCGCTCCTGTTTCAAGGGCAATAGCTTGTATAGCTTGTAAAAAAGGATGCGGGCCACAGGCAAGCACAAGGCCACGCCTTGCGGCATAGGCTTGCATGCGTGAGCGGATATGCCCTAAAAACCACGCAAGGTCATCCGGAGAATTTTCTTGATAGGATTCCAGCTCAATGCGTTCGCCAAGGCTTTCCACAGGGTAGCAGTCCTCAGGCATGCGATGCCCAAACACCATGGTCAACACATTTTGTGTGGGATGTCGTTCAGCATAGCCCACAAAAGGAGCAATGCCGATGCCACCTGCAAGCAGTAAGGTTGGGGTGCCCCCTTCCATGGCAAAACGGTTGCCAAGCGGCCCCCACACATGAAGCTTGTCGCCCTGTTTTAATTTGGACATGCGTTCTGTTCCGCGTCCTGAGATTTGGAAAAAAATGACAAGTTCGCGCGAGCTGACGCGGCAGATAGAAAAGGGCCTTGCCCAAGGCATGTCAAGGGCCCAGCCCACAGGCCTAAGCATGACAAATTGCCCGGGAAACCAGGCATCCCATTGGGGGCGTTCCATGCGTAAGGCAAAAAAGCGTGCCGGCTGCCCGGAAAGGCCAAAGGGTACGTTGTCTATAACGGCGACTTCGTAAAACGAAGATGGGTGCATTGCTACCTCCGGTTGGTCAAAAGCTTGCATACTAAAAATAAGACCTCTGCACATATACGTGTAATAAAAAAACTGAACTTCTGATAGTTAACACTATTTTTCCATTAAAAATACTTGTGCAAAGCTTCAAAATATAAAATTTGGTGCGGGCGCTATGCGTACCTTATTCTTATCGTTATTAAACCAAATCTGGCATTGATTGTGCCATTGCCTTGTCCACGAGGGCTGCAGATTGTGCACTGCCGCCAAGCCTTGGGTTGAGCCAATGCCTAAAATCTTTTTGTACGCTTTCGCGCGTTAAAGGATTTTGCATCTGCGCTGTCAAAACTTGCACCAAGGATGTTGCATCATGGCAGGTTACCAAAAGGCTCTTTGTTCGCAAATTTTGTTCAGTTTCATCCCCAATAGCCCATGAAAAATTGTCAATATATGGCCCCACACAGGGAACAAGCCCTGCCTCTAAAGCTTCAAGGAAGTTTTGCCCCCCTAACGGTGCAAGGCTTCCTCCCACAAAAACAGCATCAGCAATAGCATAGGTTTGGGAAAGTTCGCCAAACGTATCCCAAAGCACAATATGCCCACACGGTGCCGTATTTTGTTCGGTAAGGGTTGATCGTAATACTGTTGGCAGGGCTTTTTCTTGCAACATTTCAAGCCACGCCTTCACACGGTGCATGTGCCGCGGCACCAAAAGAATAGATGCCGCAGGCTGTGTTTTGTAAAGCGTTGTTAAGGCTTCCAAAATGATGGCTTCTTCTTCTTGCCGTACAGAAGCAAAAAGGATGCGTTTTTCTGCTGCAAATAGGCCTAGAAGCGTGTTGTCTTGTGGCGTAGAAACATGTGGCAGGGCGCGATCAAACTTGATATTGGGCGTTACCTCAATATCAGGGGACTGACCAAAAACCTTGGCAAAACGTTCTCTGTCATCCTTTGCCATGGCACGTATGCAACAAGGGGCAACAGCGTGCCAAAACCCGGGAACGATTTTTTCAAGGATTGTATAGCCGCGCAAACTTTTGGCAGTCATGCGTCCATTTAATACCATAACAGGAACTTTGCAGCGCGTGCAGGCCAACAGTAAACCCGGCCATAGCTCTGTTTCAAAAAGCACCATAAGCTTTGGCCTTGTCATGCGCATGGCTTTGTACATGTTTTTTGGCAGATCAAGGGGAAAAAGGGCAAGCTGGATATGCATGTCTGAACGTTCGTTTTCAAGCGAGCTTTTCATACCTTGCAAAACTTCAAGCCCTTGCCGTGTCCACGTGGTTACAAGGATGCGCAAAGGGGCATCATGGCGAACCTGCAGGCGTTGTAAAACTTCCCACACCAAATACGCTTCACCGCCAGAGGCTGCTTGCAGCCATATGTCACATGGTTTTGCCCAATTGTCAGGAACAAGGCGTAGTGCAAAACCGTCACGCAAGCGTTTATGCCGCCGCAAAAAAACCTTACTAAGGTTCCATAAAAGCCCGTACATGCGTGCAAAAACAATGTGCCTAAATTGTAAAGACATGATGTGTTATGCCGATAACGTAGAGGATGAAGGGGATGTGCCATGCTTTTGCGCATGTTTTTCCATGGCCATGTGTAACAGCATTTCCACAAAATCAGGATAGGCAATCCCTATGGCGGCAGCTTCTTTAGGAATTAAACTGGCGTTGGTCATGCCCGGAAGGGTGTTTGTTTCAAGGATAAACAAAGCGCCGTCTTGACGTACAATAAAGTCTGTTCGGCTATAGCCAAAAAGGCCAAGGGTTTCATGGGCAGCAATGGCCATCTGCTGGATGTTTTGGACAATGGCTTCAGGTAAAGGCGCAGGGCAGATTTCTTCAGCCCCGTTGGCCGTATATTTTTGTTGGTAATCAAAAAAGGAAGTTTTAGGCACAATCAGTACAGGAGGCAGGGCTTTGAGGTTTGCCCCATCGCCAAGAACGCCGCAGGTGACCTCTTGCCCTTCAACGAGTGGTTCGATGAGCACTTCTTGGCCTTGAGCAAAGATGCTTTCAAGGGCGTTGTGCAGCTCTTCTTTATTTTCCACGCGGAAAAGGTGCAGGCTTGACCCGCCGGTGTTGGATTTGACAAACAGGGGAAAGGATAGCTTTGGACTCCAGTCATCTGAAGGCATTGTCGGTAAAAAATGCCAGTCAGGCGTAGGGAGTTTTGCATGACGCAAAAGAATTTTTGAGGCCGCTTTGTTAAGGGCTAAAAACGAGCCTGCAGGATCGCTCCCCTGATAGGGTAAGCCAAGTTTGTCCAGCATGGCTTGCACTAAACCATCTTCGCCCGGTGTGCCGTGCAGATTGATAAAGGCCACGTCATGATTTGCAGCCAAAGCAGGCAGATTGACAAATTCATTGGAAAGATCGGCAACAGTGACCTGATGCTGTAAAGAGCGCAAAGCCACTGCAATTTGTTCGGCACCTTTGAGCGAAACTTCTCGCTCAGAAGACCAACCGCCCGTCAACAAGAGAACACGCATGAATGGGCCACTCCAATTGCGCCGCAAGGGCGTTTTCAATTTGCACACCAAGGACATGTCCACGTTGAATCACTTGGCGTGCTCGTTCAGAAACCGTATATCGTTTAAGAAGGTCGGTATACCGCACATCTAGGGAAACGCAGCTGTCATGAAGGATGCGTTTATCCGCATAATTCACAAAAAAAACCGGATGACAAAGGTTGTCCGGTAACGAATGTGCCCACTCCACATGGTACAACACCATTTGAGCAAGCAAAGGGTTGCCTGTTTTTTGTAGAACCCATGACGCTCCAATTTGCGCGTGGCTACCACCATGATGGATGCAATAGGTTTTTGCCAAATCATGAAGAAAACCACCTGCATATGTCAACGGTACACAATCTGAAGCCACAAGGCCGCGATCTACTGCACGCTGAGCAAGGCCGGCTGCAAATTCAGCCACAAGGCGGCAATGCTCTTGAATATGCGAAAACGTTCCGTAATCCGCATGCAAGGCGCGGCAGTCAGATTCATCCGGAATTGGATACCTTGAAAAATCAAGATTTTGTGTACATAGCATGGCGCACATCGTATGGGCTGTCAGCACAGCCGCTTGGGCTTCATGTGTTCTTATTCACAAATTTATGTACCACTCGAGAAAAGAAGGTGCAAGTGCTATTTCGTTAGGGCTCTTTCGTCATGCTTGTGTAGAATTGATTATATGGGCACGATACCGATCAGGTACGCCTGTTACGGTTTTGCTTTGGAGGTTTTATCTCTGTACGGTTGAGCAAAATATCGTGTTGTTTGCGGCGTTCTGCATCGCTTTTGGCAACATATAATGGGCGACCATCCGGGGCCGTTTGGGCATGAAACATGGCTGTGGCTACAGTGCCTGGTGTTGGGATAAAGGCTTGGACTTGTTTTGGCGACCAGTGCCGCTTATAAAGCCAATGGGCAAGTTCGCGCATATGCTCGTTAGTGCAGCCGGGAAACGCGCTCATAAGGTAAGGTATCACATATTGTTCCTTACCGTGGGCGCGTGAATAGTTGACAAAGGCGGCTAAAAACGCGTCAAAGGCGGCCATGCTTGGCTTGCGCATAAGCTGCAACACCTCAGCAGAAATGTGCTCCGGTGCTATTTTAAGCTGTCCGCCTGTAAATTCGCCGGCATAAGCTTCAAGGGCCTTGCCATTGCAAAGGGCCATGTCAAAGCGTACACCGCTTGCCACGCGCACATGCTTAATGCCTTCAAGGGCTTGGACGTCGCGCAACAGCTGCACGCACGCGTCTTGTTTAGCAGCAAAATGTGTACATATTTTAGGAAACAAGCAGCTTGTACGGGTGCAGGCCTTGTTTTCGGGAAGTTGGCATTGGGTGCCCCACATGTTGGCACTTGGCCCGCCAATATCAGAAATGGATCCGTTAAAGGTGTGCGATGCTGCCATACGTTGTGCCTCACGAAGGATTGACGCGCGCGATCGAGAGGCTATGCGTCGCCCTTGATGAAGAGCTAGGGAGCAAAACGAGCATCCACCGCCACAACCACGATGGGTGGTGATGCTGTTTACAATCATGTCCGCTGCCGGAATAGGTTTGGTATAACCTGGATGGGGGAGCCGTGAGAAGGGCAGGTCATAGAGCGCGTCCATCTCTACTGTGGTCAAACGTTGTGCAGGCGGTTGTACTATCAAGGTGCCGTCTGCGCCATGGGGCTGCACAAGGCAACGCAGGCCAAGATGGTTTTCTTTTTCCATAAGCACAGCGGCCTGAAGGAGGGCTTTGGGGTTTTGCGCAATCTCGTGCCAAGAGGGCATTGGGACAGCTTTTTGGGGAAAAACAGTACCCTGCAAAGCCATATGGGCTGTGCCTAAAATATCACCCCAAACAGTGGCAGGCGTGGGCCACCAGGTGCTGTCTTGACCAATAGTTTCTACAAGCACATCAACGCGCCTTGCCGCCTCAACAAGCGCTCTTTCGCCCATGCCGTAAATAATAAGGTCAGGGCTTGCCTCAACAAGGAGCGATGGTCTGATACTTTTTGACCAAAAATCATAATGCACCGCGCGGCGCAACGAGGCCTCAATGCCGCCTGCAAGGATCCATAGGTTAGGAAACGCTTTACGCAGCAATTGGGAATACACTGTCACAGCACGGTCAGGGCGTTTGCCTGCCTTGCCCCCGGGGGTATAGGCGTCATCCCTCCTGATTTTGCGAAACGCCGTGTAATGCGCCAACATGGAATCAATGGCCCCGGCACTGACCCCTGCAAAAAGCTTTGGGCGACCCATGACGGTTACGCTTGCAGGGTCAGAATGATTTGGCTGGGCAATAATGCCGGTACGAAATCCATGAGCCACAAGGAGCCTGCCCAAAAGGGCCACGGCAAAGGTTGGATGATCAACATACGCGTCGCCAGAAACAAGCAAAATATCAAGCTCATCCCATCCTAAAGCCAGCATATCAGCCTTGCTCATGGGTAAAAACGGCGGCTGCTCAAGGGGGGTGCGGCATTGCACCTCTTGCCAAAAAGGCAGGTCATCATGAGAGGCATGGCTTTTGGGAGGGGCAAATAAAGGCATGGACTGGTTCATGAATACCCCTCTAAAGTAGCGTTTTTTTGCGCGCTTAAACGTTGTTGCATAAAAGAGCCGGCAATGACAAGCACAAGCCCCATAAAAAAGGTAGTGCCAATGTGTTCCTTAAGGATAAGCTGGAACCAAATCAACGATAAAAACGGCGCCAAAAAAATAAGCGTGGCGATATTAGCTGTGGATTTGGTTAACCGCAACGCTGTAAGCCATAGTACAGATGTGATTCCCATTTCAAAAACACCAATATAGCCAATGCCAAGCCATGTATCCGACGAGGCGTTGAACAAAGCGCCAAGGGAACCTTCAACATGGGCCGCCAAAAAGATACAAGGCAGAGCAAAAGCCGTATTGATAAACAGATTGACAACAGGATCCACCGTACTGCGCGTATTGGCAATCCAATACAAGGCCCATATGATGGTGCTCAATAAAGCAAGGCCAATACCCATAAGGTTTGTGTCATGTTCTGTGGCAGTATTGCTTAGGGCAATAACAACAACGCCTCCGTAAGCAACAAGCATGGCAAGGCCTTCAGCTAAACGGATCTTTTGCTTGAGTAACGGTACAGACAATAGCGAAAGCATAAGCGCCCATGTGTAATTCACAGGTTGGGCAATATGCGCTGGCAAAAGCTCATAGGCCATGAACAAGATGGTGTAGTATAAAAACGGATTGAGAAGTCCAAGGCCAGCTGCATGTAGAACATCTTTGCGCGGTAGGGCTAAAAGGGCAGGCCAGCTTTTGCGCACTGTAAGCAGTATGCCAAGCACCACTAAAGACACGAAAGAAGCCCCTGCCAGTAAAGGCAAAGGGGCTATGGTGCGTAAGGTCAGTTTAAATGCGGTACTTACTGTAGACCATAATGCAACGGCAGTAAGGGCATAGACATAGGCAAGGCGTTGGTTGTTCATGGCGGCAAACACCAATGTTTATAGCAGGCTGTTGAAAAAGAACAGTCGGCTGAAAAAGGGCAATCTGCGTCGTCAGATTACCTTTTTCTCGTTGCATGGACTATAGCCAGCTGTCTATTTGCGTACTTGCTCATGCTTCGCAAACGCAAACGGCTACGCCGCCCTTTGGGTAGCAAGAGTCCTATGCTTCCTCAAGAAAAAGTAATCTTTCTTGCATCTTACCCTTTTTGAGCCGACTGCCATACTGACAGCTAGAGGAAAGGGGGATGCTTCCCCTCTTAACATTCATCACTTCATTGTATCCAGCCTGTTTTGAACAGCCTGCGCATGATCTGAAAAAAGAATGAAAGTTTTCAATGCTTTTTTTATGGACGTTGCACCTTGCGCAAAATGTCTTCAAGGGTATCTGCAAAGGCGTACATGTCTTCTTCATCAATGGTTAAAGCAGGTACCAAGCGCAACACCGTATCGTGTGAAAGGTTCAGTACAAAACCGCGTTCAAGCAGGGTATTCCAGACGTCTTTACCAGGGAAGGCAAGGTCAATACCCAGTAACAATCCCATGCCGCGAACTTCCTTGATGGTGCCCGGGAGCGTGTCTTGAATTTGCCGTATCCGTTGCATAAAGGCATTGCCCACGCGAGTTGCCCGTTCAGCCAAATTGTCGCGCACCATGATTTCCACGGTTTTAGCTGCCACAGCCGACACAAGGGCACCTCCGCCAAAGGTTGTGGCATGGCTCCCCACGGCAAACCCAGCTGATACGGCGTCTGTGGTCAGCATGGCACCCATGGGTAAACCGTTGGCTAAGGCTTTGGCACAGGTCAACACATCAGGCAAAATATCAAAGTTTTGGAAGCTCCAAAATTTCCCTGTGCGGCAAAGTCCTGCTTGCACATCGTCCACCATGAGCAAAATGCCTTTATCACGGCAAATGGCTTCAAGGCCTTTGGCGTATTCCTTTGTCATGGGGCGAACGCCGCCTTCACCTTGCACCATTTCCACCAAAAGAGCTGCTGTTTTAGGCGTGATGGCTTTTTCAAGTGCTTCTAAATCCCCCCATGGGATTTGTTTAAATCCAGTGGGAATGGGGGCAAAGCCGTTTTGAAAACGCGCTTGGCCTGTGGCTGCAACGGTGCCAAGGGTTCGACCATGAAAGGCGTTTTGCAGGGTGATCACTTCATGGGCGTCAACGCCTTTGACTTCCTGCATATAACGTCTGGCCAGTTTGATGGCGGCTTCGTTGGATTCTGCGCCTGAATTGCAGAAAAACACTTTCCCAAAATGAGCTTGCGCCAGCAGGCGTTCAGCAAGCTCTAACTGTTCTTGCTGATAAAAAAGGTTGCTCACATGGATGAGCTTGTGGGCTTGAGCTGTCATAACTTCTGCTAATTCTTCATTGCAGTGGCCAAGGCTGGTAACGGCAATGCCTGATAAAAGGTCAATATATTCCTTGCCTTCTGCGTTATACAGGCGCGAACCTTTGCCGCGTGCCACATCAAGGGGGTAGCGTTGATAGGTGCGGCAAAGCAGTTGTTCTTCCTTGGCCTTGATCGCTTCAAATGACTGGTTCATGTGCAAAAGTCTCCTTAATTTCTGAAAAATAACTTAACGTACTCCGGTATGGCCAAAGCCACCGGTGCCACGTGTGGTTGCGTCTAAATGCTGTTTTTGTACAAGCTGTACTTGTGGTGCTATTTGAAACACTATTTGGGCAATGCGTTCGCCCCTGGCAATTCGTCGTTCTTCATGGGAGGTGTTAAGAATATAGACAAAAATCTCACCACGATAATCAGGGTCAATGACGCCAACCCCTTGAGCAACAACAAGCCCATAAACCGCGCCAAGGCCGCTCCTTGAATAGACAAAGGCAGCATAATTTGGTGTGACAGGTTCAAGGGCAATGCCCACAGGAATACGGCGACGCTCACCCGGTTGTAAAACTATTTCTTGCTCTCCTATTTCAAAACAGGCTCTAAGGTCAAGACCCACAGAACCAGGGGTTGCATAGGCTAAGCCGTTTTCTGTGGCAGTCGAATCTGTTGGCGGTTCATATAAACTGAGCGCGTCACGAAAATAGTGGACAAGGATTTGTGGGGGATCTTGTGGTTGTTTGGCATTCATGAGATACTATCCTTTTAGCAGGTTGCCATAAAAGCACCATCTACTGCTTCAGTGGCACATTGTAATCGAGTCATGGGGGGAACCCCACACCTACTTGGGCACTCACAGTCTTTATAGCCATAAGGCTTTACAACCCAAGTAGGTGTGGGCCAACTCCCCTCGTAAAATTCACCACTTCATTGTGTCTGGCACTTTTTGAACAGCCTGTGGAAGCTGATATACTGAGGAATTTATCAAAATTTTATTGAAACAGACCTATCATACGCAAGGTCATATATTTGTACAAGTAGAAAGAGAGGCACCTATGTCACGTCGTTTACCCGGTATTGGAGAAGACAACTCGTTATACGCCATTACTGATGCAAAGCTCAGTTGTGGGCGTTCTACCATGGAAGTGGTAGAAGCCTTGCTTGATGCAGGTATCACCATCATCCAGTACCGTGAAAAAAAGAAGTCCGGCAGCATAATGCTGGAAGAATGTATGGCCATAAAAGAGCGCACCAAAGCAGCCAATGCGTGTTTTATCGTTAACGATCATATAGACTTGGCATTGTTATGTGAGGCTGACGGTGTTCATGTGGGACAAGATGATATTCCTGTAGAGCAGGTGCGCCGCCTTGTGGGGCCGGACATGTTGATAGGGCTTTCCACACACAGCCCTGAGCAAGCCATGGCTGCTGTAAAGGTTGGCGCAGATTATATTGGCGTTGGGCCGCTTTATGCCACCCAAACGAAGGAAGACGTTTGCGCACCAGTGGGATTAAGCTATCTTGACTGGGTAGTGGCGAATATTGCTTTGCCGCATGTGGCCATTGGCGGCATCAAAACACACAATGTCCAAGAAGTTGTCCGCCATGGCGCAAAATGCTGTGCGCTGGTTTCTGAATTTGTTGGCGCAGCGGATATTGCTGCCACAGTTAAGGCTGTTCGTGGTGCCATGAAGGGATAAGAGCGGTCATGAAAAATGCTTTTACTTCAAATGCTTAGAACGCGCCGTGTTGTCTATGCCAAAACGCTGCTGTTTTGAGTGAGTAATAAAACCGCTTTTAGGTATAAATTTGTAAGCCAGCCCTCTTGGCAGCATTTTGTAAATGCTGCAACACCGCTTTTTTAGCGGAGTGAGGATCTTTTGCTAATATGGCAGAGACTATAGTTTCGTGCTCACGAAATACCACTGCAGCTCGCTCGGCGCTCATCATGGTGTTAAGGCGTAACTCTTTAGAAAGTTTATGTAATTTTGTTCGTAAAAACATAAGAAATTCTACAAGAGCAGGATTGGCGCTGGCATTGGCAATGCTTTCATTAAAAAGATCGTGCGCCTTTTCGCCCAATTGGTTTTGAGTTACAGCGTCTTTCAAGCCTTGAAGAGCTTCTTGAATATGGATTGCATGTTCGGGTGTTAAGCGTGTGGCAGCTAGACAGGCCGCTTCAGACTCTAACGCCGCGCGCATTTCGTACAAATGGTTGGCTTCTGTTTTCGACAACGTGTCAAAGACATCACTGACACGAAAGGCCGTACGTCCTTGAGGGTCTTTTATAATAATACCCTTACCTTGTTTAGCCTCCACAACATCATCGTTTTTTAAACCGGCTAAAGCTTCACGTACAATGGTACGACTTACGCCAAGGTTTTTGGCGAGCACGTTTTCAGAAGGCAGTTTGTCTCCCGGGACATGATTTCCTCTTTTGATGAGCTCTAGCAGGCGTTGTGTCACTTGTTGTGTCAAAGAAACAGTTCTCATAGGTGTGTCCTTAAAAATATGTATGCGCCTCAAATCCCCTCTTCCGCAAATATACCATAGATAATATTTTACAATTTTGCAAATGATGCGTCGAATTTTTCTTTTGCGAGAGTCCTGCATAATTATTTTTTAACTTTATTTTTGTGCTTTTGCGGTAAATTTGCATTTGCTTGAAATTTACTTGTGCAGGGCAAAAGGCACAAAAATCAATCGCTTAACGGTGCAAGTGAATTGCACCTACTCTTGATTTTTGGTCGCATTGGCTGTCGCCAACGCTCCAAAAGACTCCAGCACAATGAATTGTGCTGGAGTCTTTTGCTATTGACGCTTTTTCTAACTTGTAGTATTATCATACAAGTTAGAAAAAATAGCTTAATTTTTAAACAGTTATACCTTTACGAGGTCGTCATGTTGCAAATGCAAGAAGCGTTAATGTTGCAAGGAGTACGTAAGATTTATGATGAATGTGTTATGCTCAAAACTGGTGAACGCGTTTTGGTCGTGACAGATATGGCGAAAGAAAACATTGGTCGCGTACTGGTCGCTGGCGCAATAGAACGTGGTGCAGAGGCTGTCTTAGCGGTCATCAAGCCTCGAACCAGAGCTGGGCAGGAGCCACCTCAAATGATAGCCGAAGCTATGAAACAAGCAGAGGTTATCTTATGTCCGGTGAGCTATTCTATTACGCACACCTATGCTGTAAAGGAGGCGGCCGCAGCAGGTGCGCGCATACTTGTAATGACAGACTTTACAGAGGAAATGCTTATCCATGGAGGCATTGAGGGTGATTTTCAAAGCATAAAGCCTGTGTGCCAAGCAGTGGCAGCTGCCTTTGCCCAAGGAGAGCGTGTGCATGTGACCACACCTGGAGGCACCGATTTATGGATGGACATTGGCGGCAGACGAGGCAACGCGCTTTTTTGTGTGGTTGAACCGGGAGATTTTTCCACCATTCCTACTATAGAGGCAAACACTTCGCCACTTGAAGGTACTGCCAATGGCGTTATCGTTGCTGATGCCAGTATCCCTTATTTGGGCATTGGTGTTCTGGATAAACCCATTACTTTTGAAGTGAAAGACGGCTTTATCACCAATATTGTGGGCGACGGTAGGCAGGCAGACATTTTACGTAAAGACTTGGCCAGTCACAATGATCCCAATAGTTACAATATCGCTGAAATAGGAGTTGGCCTTAACCCTAAGTGCCGAATGTGTGGCATTATGTTGGAAGATGAGGGAGTTATTGGCACAGCCCACATTGGCATAGGTACCAGCATTACGTTGGGCGGTACGGTGAAAGCGTCTTGCCATTACGATTTACTCATGTGGATGCCGCGTATTGAGGTAGATGGCAAAGTCATCATTGATGGAGATAAGGTGCTTATTACACCTTAATTCGATATTGATTGGCAAGAAAGTCAAGAGGAAAAGCGTGAACCTTTAACAGGAGAGTTGACCATGTGTGTAAAAAGAATGATGAAAAAATGTGCAGTAGCTTTTTTAGTAGCGCTTCTTCTTAGCACAAGCTGTTTAAGCTCTGTAGTACAGGCTGCTTCTTATCCTCAAAAGCCCATATCTGTTATTGTGCCCTTTTCACCTGGTGGAGGCAATGACATCCTTTTACGCTTGGTGGCAAACCACATCAAGCCCATTTTAGGGCAAAGCCTTACGGTAGAAAATAGACCTGGAGCGAGCGGACAAATTGGTTGGACTGCTTTAAGCAAGGCAAGAAATGACGGCTACACCTTAGGTGCCACTAGTTTGCCTTCTATGATTTTAGTAAAGTCTTTACGCCAAAACGTTCCGTTTTCTTTGGATGATTTCACGTATATTTGCAATTTTCAAGTAGACCCCATTGTATGGATGGTGAAAAAGGACGGAAAATTTGCTGATACAAAGGCCGTACTGGATTTTGCCAAGGCCCAACCTCAAAAACTTAATGTAGCCGGTGACGGTCCGCAAAGCAATATCCAATTACAACATCTTGTGGCTACAAAATTGCTGGACATACAAACAAACTTTGTACCCTACAGTGGTTCAGGGCCTGCAATTACAGCTCTTTTGGGGGACAAAGTGGATATGGCTGTGAGCACTTTAAGTGCGGCGTTGTCGCATATTGAAGGAGGCCGAATCATGCCGATCGTGCTTTTTTATGATGAACCTTTGGCAGTTCTTGGTGCAACTCCTACTGCAAAAGAGGCCTTTGGTAAGGACATTCCCTCAATAGGCATGGCTCTTCGTGGTGTGGCAGCTCCTAAGGATTTGGCTAAGGACAAGGTCGTTGCTTTAGAAAATGCTTTTGCCAAACTGGCACAATCTGAGGAATTTTTGAAGCAAGCTAAGGATTTAGGCCTGTCAATTAGCTTTATGAATTCTCAAGAATCCACTCAGCTTGTGAAAGATACTACTGCCTTGGTGGAAAAATATAAAAACTTGTTTTAATGGCTTACCAGAAAACAGCTAAGCTTTTATAACTGTTTTTAAGACAGCGTTACATGAAGTTTTTTTATGGATAGGGTTTTCTTTTGGCTAACCCTATCCATAA
>CAYJIX010000005.1:38398-51889 GCA_964370375.1 uncultured Desulfovibrionaceae bacterium
AGACGCTCAGGAGGTTATTGTGGGTACTTTTGAAAAAAAACGTGACATCTACTTTTCCTTGTGTGCTGTTATGTTTTCAGCCTTTCTTTTGCTTAATGCCTTAAGCTATGCTGCAGAATCAGCAGCTTTTCCTGTTTTTTTGACCAGTCTTATGGTTTTTTTTGCAGTCATTCTTTTGATAAAAAGCATTCTTACTTCTCCTATTCAAGAAGATGACCAAGCAGCCCGTGCACAATATAAGGGATTGGTTCGTTGTGCATTTGGGGTCATAGGCTCTACTTGTTTGTATGTGGCTGGCATTGTGTATGTGGGCTATTTTGTGAGCACGGCGGTCTTTTTTTTAAGCGTGATGCTTTTGTATGGCAAAAATAAACTTTTCCCTTCGCTGCTAGCAACAACAAGCTTTTTAGTTATAATTTATGCGCTTTTTGTATATTTTTTGGGCATACATTTACCCCAAAGTCTTCTCATATAAAATCTATGGCTTGTGAGCAAATAAGGAGGCACTATGCTACAAGATATTTTGGCAGGAGGGATTCTTCTTCTTGATCCTACCATCATATTGCTTATTATTGTAGGCACTGTTTTTGGCGTTATCATAGGTGCTTTACCGGGCCTTACCAGTACCATGGGCGTAGCTCTTTTAGTGCCTATAACTTTTAGTATGAATCCGGGGCAAGGCTTGGCTTTATTAGGTGCTATTTATTGTTCATCGACCTATTCTGGGGCAATAAGTGCTATTTTGTTAAATATTCCTGGAACTCCTGCCAATTGCTGTACCTTGCTGGACGGCTATCCCATGACCCAAAAAGCGCAATCCGGAAGAGCCATTGCTCTTGCCACGTCAGCTTCAGCGGTGGGAGGCTTTTTTAGCATTTTTGCATTGCTTTTTTTAGCCCCTCCCTTGGCAGAGTTTGCCTTACAATTTGGAGCACAAGAATATTTTCTTCTAGCTCTTTTTGGTATTAGCGTCATTGCCTCTTTATCAGGGGAACATATGCTCAAAGGGCTTTTTTCCGGCTGCTTGGGCTTACTTATGAGCATTATTGGCATGCATCCTTTAACAGGGGACACTCGCTTTACCTTTGGTTTTGCCGAGTTGTACAGCGGTATGCCTTTGGTTATTGCGCTTATCGGCTTGTATTCTATACCTGAGGTGATTTCTTCTTTGCATGAAGGGCGCAGCATGTCACAATCGCGCTCTGTCGGAAAAGGAGTATGGAGCCAAATGCTGGAAATTGTGCAACACAAAATGCTTGCACTAAGGGCCACAATTATTGGCGTGGTGGTGGGGATTATTCCTGGCGCCGGTAGCAGTATTGCCAGTTTTGTTGCGTATGACAATGCTCAAAAAATGTCAAAAAAACCGGAAGAGTTCGGTAAAGGCAGTCCGGAAGGGCTTATCGCCTCAGAAACGGCAAACAATGCTGTGGTTGGCGGGTCTTTGGTGCCTGCCTTAACGTTAGGGATTCCTGGAAATGCTGTGTCGGCGGTGCTTTTGGGCGGCCTTATGATACATGGCTTAAAACCCGGGCCAACTCTTTTTATTGAAAACTCAGAAATTGTGTACAGTTTTATCATAAGCCTTTTCCTTTCTAACATAGCCTTTGTGCCCATTGGTTTGTTTATTGCCAGGTATTGTGTGCGCTTTATTGAAACGCCTCCCAGCATGTTAAGCCCTATGGTCATTGGATTGGCTGTTATGGGTGCTTTTGCTCTTAATATGTCAATGGTAGAGGTTGGTTTCATGCTGGCTGTGGGGGTTTTGGGCTTTATTATGAAGGCATGCCAAGTACCGCGTGAACCTATGGTGTTGGGCCTAGTACTGGGGTCTATGGCAGAAGGGGAACTTGGCCGCGCGTTATCGCTTGCGCATGGCAGTGTGTATCAACTTATGTATTCTATGTTTACAAGTCCAATTTCTTTAATAATTATTGCGTTGACTTTATTGTCTTTGGTTCAAGGGATTCGTAAAAATATTGCTAAGTAATTGATAGTAAAGCATGATAACTGTTTAAAGCAAATTGATTTTATAGTTGTAATTACAAACAAAACTGCCGGAAATATGTGCATGAATTGCAAATTTCCGGCAGTTTTTTGATGTAAGAATATGCTTTTTCAGCAACGATACCCTAGGAAAACAGAAATTCTTATGAATTGTTCTGTGCCGCGGCCTTTTGCTGTACAAGGTCTTGGTTGCGGCCTGCGCGTTGTACATAGCTGCCGCCTTGGCATCCCACGATACTTTGCGCAAGTTTTCCTGTGACTATGGCCTTTTCAATGTCAACACCTGTATCAACGCCCATTTCATGCAGCATGTGTACAAGGTCTTCTGTGGCCACATTGCCCGCAGCACCAGGGATGAAGTTGCATCCGCCAAAACCTGCAAAGGCGCCGTCATACGTAGTAATACCTGCTTGCAGTGCTGCCACAACACAAGCTAAGGCCATGCCTCGTGTATTGTGCAAATGCAACACCCAGCGCACTTGGGGGAAGGCTTGGATCATGTGCTTGCACACGCCGTAGATTTGCTGCGGATTTGCCATGCCGGTGGCGTCTGATAACGACAATTCCGTGATGCCAAGGTCAATAAAGGCGCGTGTGATTTTTTCCAGTTGCGCCACTGCAATGGGGCCTTCCCACGCGCAACCCCAAGCAGAAGACATGGCACCTGAAAGCTCCATATTGTTTTTTTCTGCAAAATCCACACAGGGTTTAAAGCCTTCCATCATGGTTAAGGGGCTTTGATTAAAGTTCGCCATGCAATGGGTTTCGCTAACGCTAACGGTAAGCTTTGCCTTTGATAAGCCGCAATCGTGTGCCCTTTCAAGGCCTTTTAAGTTGGGGACAAGGGCTCTGTATTCAACGCCGTCAACGCGCTGCATTTGTTTGATAAGATCGCCCGTAGATGCCATTTGCGGCACAGCCTTTGGGTGTACAAAAGCGCCTACTTCAATAACAGTAATTCCTGAAGCTACAACAGCGTCAATAAGTTTAAGTTTCTCGTCTACCGAAAGGATCTTTTTTTCATTTTGAATACCATCGCGAAGTCCTACTTCGCAAATGGTAACCTTTTTAGGTAACTGCAATACGTTGTCCATGCTATCCTGCTTTTTTATATAATATTAGTATGCTGAGGATTCAAAAGGCATAAAAGCCTGATAACCGTTTTAGATAATGCCCTTTTCTTTAAGCTCGTTCACTTCTTCAGTGCTTAATCCCAAAAGGTTGCCAAAAACATCATCATTAAATGTGCCAAGAGGGGCTCCTGGCCATTTGACTTCACCAGGTGTTGCAGAAAGCTTTGGCGTGACGCTTGGCATGCGCAATTTTCCAAACTTTGGATGATCTACTTCCACAAGGTTTTGCCGTGCCGCATAATGAGGATCGGTAAAAATATCTTCCATGGTAAAGACAAGGCTTACAGGCACACCAAAGGAATCCAAATGCTCTTTAATAAAGGCCCAATCGCGCTGCCCCATCCATTCTGAAACAATAGCATCCATAAGCACGCTGTTTTTGACGCGTGAAGCGTTGGTATTAAACCTTTCGTCTTGCAACAGGTCGGCACGGTCCATGGAGTTGGCAAAATATTCAAAAGTTCTGTCAGTGGAACACACAAGCACAGCCCATTTGCCGTCTTGCGTTTTGTAGGTACCGGAAGGGCTTGCAGAGCCGGCAATGGTTGGCGCGCGGTCACGGTTTTTTCCGGTTTGGTCAAACCATCCGATATGCCCTTCAAGCCAGCGGAAAAGCCCTTCGTACAAGCTTACGTCCACTTCTTGCCCTGTGCCGTCTTTTGCATCACGGTAATAGAGGCAAAGCATGGCAGCAAAGGCCGCATAGAGCCCAGCCACATAATCGGCCATGGATATGGGAGGGCTTACCGGTGCGCGATCAGGAAAGCCTGTAATGGCTGTCAAGCCCGAAAAGGCCGTACAAGGCGTTCCAAAACCTGCCAGCATGGCATTGGGGCCGGTTTGACCGTAACCTGTGATGCGCACAACAATAATATTGGGATTGTGTTTTTTTAGGGTTTCATAATCTAAACCCCATTTATCAAACGTACCTGTACGGAAATTTTCAAAAATGAGGTCGCTTTTTTCCACAAGTTTAAGAAAAAGGTTTTTGCCTTCTTCCTTGCGCAAATCTAAAGTGATATTCTTTTTATTGCGAGAATACGTGGGCCAGCGCAGCGATTCACCCTCAAAAAGTGGCCCCATGGCCCGCGACGGGTCACCTTTCCCCGGCATTTCAACCTTAATAACTTCTGCACCAAAATCAGACAACAAGGCAGCTCCAAAAGGGCCGGCAATAACCGTTGATGCGTCAATAACGCGTACGCCTTCTAAAGGTCCGGGCATAATGATATCTCCTTAAAGGTAAAAACTGTAGACTGGCTATTTTTTAACCAAGGCATATTGTGAATGCACAAGGTATGCCATTAAGATGATTTTTTGTTTTTAAACGTTTCTTCAAATGATTACAAGAGGTAGGGCGTATTCTTTCTTCATGAATCAGGAAAAATTGCTGCTTTTTTTCTTACTTTATCGTATTTTTGTTGCAGATTGTTGCGTTTTGTCATAGAGGTATTGCAACAGGCCTTCCATACTGTGCACAGTGTACTCTTGCACACCTACGTATAAAAATACCTAGAAAGCGTTTTTTGTAAAAGCAGAACATCCAAGCAAAACAAATTTTTTTCGTAAAAGGTACTGACATGAAAAAGATTCTTTTTCTTTTTCCCTCAAAGGAAACCGCTGAAAAAGCGCGAGATGTCCTTATGGAACACGCTGAAAAATGCATTATTGATTATTGCACACCCCAAGATGCCCCCCAAATGACGCAGGATTATATTTCACAAGGCATAAACATTGTTTGCGCACGTGGCGGTACTATGTATATGCTTGAAAAGCTAGATAAAGCTATTACACGGGTTCATATACCCATCACGCTTTTTGAGGTTATCAAAGCCCTGAACGCTGCCAAAGCCTATGGAAAAAATATTGCAGTCATTGCGCATGAACAAATGGCTGTTGGGATCGATTTTTTAGCATCATCCATTGGGGAGGAAATAAAACACTATAAAGCAAAATACAATCAAGATTATGAAAAAACAGTACTACTTGCCGTAAAGGAGGGCGCGACCGTAATCATTGGCGGCGTGCTTGCCTGCCAAGCTGCCCAAAGGCATAACATTCCATATTCGCTCATCACTTTTGGCGAAGAAGGGCTGCTCCAAGCTTTAAAGGAAGCAACACAAATTCGTGACGCTGTAGAAATTGAAACGGCAAAAAGAAGGCTTTTAGAAACACTCATAGAAAGTTCTTCTGAAGGCATTGTTGCCATTGATTCTGCCTTATGCATAACACATGTTAATGAGGCAGCTGAAAAGCTTTTGCAGGCATCTCGCATTGCCCTTTTAGGGCAAACGATATCCAAGGTTTTGCCAAGTCTCCCTTTTGTTTCTCAGCATCCATTTATAATAGAGGCACAACAGCCAATAGTTACCCTTTATAAAGACAAAGTGATTTGTGATATAAGTCCTATTGAGCATAACAACAAACAATACGGCGCTGTTATCCGTTTGCAAAAAATCAGCAATATTCAAGAAAAGGAAGGCCTGATTCGGCAAGAACTGTATGTGCGCGGTCATGTTGCTAAATTTCATTTTGCCGATGTCATAGGAAAAAGCAAAAACATTACCGACACCATACATATTGCACAAGATTATGCCGATACAACGTCCAACGTGCTTATTTTAGGGGAAACCGGCACGGGAAAAGAGGTTTTTGCCCAAAGCATTCACAATGCCGGCCCTCGCGCAAAAGGCCCTTTTGTGGCTATTAACTGTGCAGCCATTCCGACGCACCTTTTAGAGAGCGAGCTTTTTGGCTATGTCAGCGGTGCTTTTACCGGTGCGAGCAAAGAAGGGAAGATGGGCCTTTTGGAAGTGGCGCACAACGGCACCATCTTCCTTGATGAAATTGCAGAGCTTGATTATATAAATCAAGGACGTTTGTTAAGATTTTGCCAAGAACGATCGGTTGTACGCCTTGGCAGTCATAAAGTTGTGCCTGTCAATGTGCGTATCATTGTTGCCACCAATAAAAACCTAGAAGAGCTTATAGAAAAGAAGGCTTTTCGCGATGATTTGTATTACCGCCTTAATGTGTTGCGGCTAGAGTTACCGCCGCTTCGCGATAGGGTGGGTGATGTGCCTTTGTACATACACTATTTTTTGGAGCAATTTGCCAACGAGTCAAAAAAAACGCTTACACTTTCCATGGGAGCGTTGCGTTTGTTGCATGAATATTCTTGGCCGGGAAACGTGCGCGAATGCTTAAACATGGTAGAGCGTATGGTGGCGCGGTTTAAATCCGGCACGGTGACAAGTGCTATGCTTGCAAGTATTTTGCCTTCTACACCGCATATTGGCCATGCTATTCCTTCGCGAAGCCAGCGCCAAAAAGAAGAACTTGTTCAAGCCTTACAAGAAGCCATGGGCAATTATAGTAAAGCTGCAGAACTGCTTCATGTGAACAGAAGCACCCTTTATCGGCGTATGAAAAAATACGATATCCGCTAGCCCACTATGCGCTGCACATGAACAAGGCGATACCCAGATTCAGGTCAGGACTTGCAGAGCCTTTTCGCCCATAGCCAAGCCTATGGATGACAGATAAAAAGTTTAGAAAGTCAATAATGTATTGAAATATAAAATAATTTTGAAAAATGCTACAGTTGCAGCAAAATGCAACAAAAATTGCAACAAAACGCTACAGGTTTATGCAGGGTAATCTGCACATTGATATATCTATCAAAAATAACAACTATAAATTTAAATGTCTTTTTTGGCATACAATGTGCAAAAGTAGGCGGCATTCAGAAGTCCGTGTTGTTGCTGTGCATGGGTACAAAGGCATAGCATACGGTGCACGCGTAAAGCACAGGTGCACGTAACAGCGGCATGTTTTTTGGGTTCTGTGTCTCGTTTTGTGCTCATGTATAAAAACATAGTCAAGGCGAGAGGCAATCTCTCAATACTGAGAGGGGTAACATTTTATTTTGGAGCGATGCATTATGTGGAAATATGGTATCCTTGCCGCTGCTTTTGCCGGCATACTTCTTTCCCCTGTGCCGGAAGGCTTAGACCCTAAAGCGTGGACACTTTTTGCAGTATATATCACTGCTATTTTAGGGGTTATGTTACGCCCCCAAACAGAACCTGTTGTAATGCTAGTTGTTATTGCGGTTTCAAGCTTTTTTGTGCCCCTTGGTACATTATTGTCCGGCTTTGCAAGCACAACGGTTTGGCTTGTGTTTTCAGCCTTTCTTATCAGCCAAGCGTTTGCTGATACGGGGCTTGGGCAACGTATGGCCTGCCACCTTGTGGGGCGTTTTGGCAAATCTACCCTTGGCCTTGCTTATGCCGCAGCCATTACAGACCTTGTGATCAGCCCGGCAACGCCTTCAAACACTGCCCGTACCGGTGGCATTGTGTACCCCATTTTTCGCAGCGTATCCTCGTCATTAGGTTCTGAACCTGGACCCACCGGCGAGCGTTTTGGTTCCTACATCACGCTTACCATGTATCAAATAAGCCTGATTACCGCAGGGCTTTTTATTACAGCCTGTGCGCCTAACATTTTAACGGTAAATTTTGCCAAAGATATTCTGAATATTGAAATCAGCTGGCTTGATTGGATGTATGCGGCCCTTTTCCCGGGCCTTATTGTTCTTTTTGCTACACCTTATATCATGCTTAAAATTTATCCCCCAACCATGAAGCGCAACGAAGATGCCCCAAAAGTTGCTGCACAAAAATTAGAAGAATTAGGCCCCATAAGCCTGAAGGAAAAGCTCCTTATCGTCTTTTTTGTGTTAGCCATCATAAGCTGGGCCACAGGCAATATTACAAAAATAAGCAGTACAGCTGTTGCCTTGCTCTTTTTCGCAGCTTGTGCAACGTGCAGGCTTATCAGCTGGAATACAGTTTTAGAAAATAAAGGCGCTTGGAGCACCATGATTTGGTACGGTGGTATCATTGGTATTTCCGGTGCTGTTGCCAAAGCAGGCTTTTTTAAATGGATGGCCACAGTGTTGCAAAGCAACATCGATTTCACAGGCTTTAGCCCTGCAGTTGGCTTGTTTACTATTTTAATGATAAGCCTTGTGTTTAGATATTTCTTTGCTTCCATGGCAGCCTTTGTGGCAAGCTTTGTGCCTGTGCTTATGACCTTGGGCCTTGCTGCCAATATGCCCCCCTTCCCGTTAGCCATGCTTCTTGGCCTTTCCGGTTGTTTTGGCGCCTTGTTAACCCATTATGGCGGTGCGGTTGCTCCTGTTCTTTTTGGTACAGGCTTTGTCCCGCAAAGCACTTGGTGGCGCGTAGGAGCCATTATTGTGGCCTTTAACGTTGTTGTGTATACGCTTATCGGTCTTCCTTTCTGGGGTCTTATAGGGTACTGGTAAACAACTATGTATACCACCATAAAAATCCGTAACGGCAGGGTCATTGACCCTGCTCGTGGGCACGATGGCATTGAAGATATCCTTGTTCATGAGGGCAAGATTGTCGATGCCGCAAGCTTTGACGGGGCAGCCCTTGAGGTTGACGCCACAGGCTGCCTTGTAACTCCAGGGCTCATTGATTTTCATACGCATATTTTTTCAGACGCGTCAGATCTGTGCACGTTTCCTCAAGCGTCCATGTTAGCAGCAGGCGTTACCGCTGCGGTTGATCCCGGCAGTGCCGGCACCGCCAATATGGATTGCTTTATGGCAAGCATGCTCACAGAGCCCATGATGATTAAAGCCTTTATGCACGTGTGCCCAACAGGCCTTGGAACCGTTCAGTTTCATGAAGAAATCCAGCCTGATAAATGGGATGTCCCCACCATGGGACGTTTGCTTGAAAAGTATAAAGATTCCATACTTGGCCTTAAAATACGCTTGAGTAAAGAGCTTGTTCACGGTGATGCCAAAGCATTGCTTGAAAAAGTCATTGCTCTAGCAGAGCGTTTTGGCGTTGCTGTTTGTGTGCATACCACCAATCCGGCACTTGCTGTAAACGACCTTTTAGACATGTTGCGGCCTGGTGACATCTTTTGCCATGTTTTTCATGGCAAGGGTGAAACCGTGTGCCCTGACGGGGTGCTCAACGAAAAGGTGTTTGAGGCGCAACAGCGCGGCATCATTTTTGATGCAGCCAATGGCGGCAATCACTTTGCTTTTGACACAGCCATTCCTGCCTTAAAGGCCGGCTTTTTCCCTGATGTCATCAGCACAGACCTTACCTCAAAAACCTTGTGGAAAGAACCTGTCATGGCCTTGCCCTATCTTATGTCAAAGTATGTGGCTTTAGGTGCATCTTTAATGGACATTGTGCGCGCAACCACGTCAAATCCTGCACAATATATGAACCTTGAAGGAAAGATAGGCACACTTGTAAAAGGAGCCAGAGGCGACATCGCTATTTTTAAACAAGAAGAGCGAGACGTCACCTTTAAAGATTCCTTTGCAAAAACCATCCAAGGTAAAAGCCTGCTTGTGCCACAGATGACCATTTGCGGCGGTGCCTTACTGTATCGTAATTTGTCTTTAGTGTAATAAGATAATTGGCTATTTTTTAAATAGAAAAAGCTCCTGCACATGTGTTGTGCAGGAGCTTTTTTGTTTTTTTGAAAGCCGTTTTAATGCGCTTCATCCCAATTGTTTCCAAATCCCCAATCAGCTATCAGCGGCACAGTAAGGCGTATGCCCCCAGGTTCAATGTCAGCCATAAGCTTTGCCAGGCGTTCGCCCACGGCTGTTGCATTCTCTTTTGGTGCTTCAAGGAGCAGTTCGTCGTGCACCTGCAAAAGGAGCTTTACCCCCATGCTTTGCAGAACGGGGTCGTGGTATACAGCCAGCATGGCTAGTTTTATAATATCAGCCGCACTGCCTTGAATGAGGGTGTTGATGGCTTGACGTTTTGCTAAAGATTGCAATTGTTGACTGCTGGCAGCAATGTCCGGCAAAAGGCGTCTGCGTCCGGCTAAGGTTGTCACATAGCCTTGTTTTCTGGCTTCTTCCTCCACAGAATCATAAAAAGTTTTGAGCTTTGCTAAACGTTCAAAATAGCGCGCTATAAAAGCGCGACTTTCCGCAAGACTGATGCCAAGTTCCTGCGCAAGTTTAGTGGCACCCATACCATAAATAAGCCCAAAGTTGATGGTTTTGGCGTTGCGGCGTTGTTCCTTGGTTACGTCTTCGGGGGCTGTGTCATAAAGCAGGCCTGCTGTGCGACTGTGAATGTCTGCTCCGTCGTGAAAGGCTGCCAGCAAGGTGGGGTCTTGCGCATAATGCGCAAGCACACGCAATTCAATTTGCGAATAATCTGCCGACACGAGCAAGGCCCCTTCAGGAGCGGTAAAGCAGGCGCGCATGCGCTGGCCCATGGCGCCTCGCACGGGGATATTTTGCAGGTTGGGATTGCTGGATGAAAGCCTGCCCGTGGCAGTGGCCATCTGGTTGAAGGTGGTGCGCACTCGATTGTCTTGCCCCATAAGTTTTGGCAAGGGCTCAAGGTATGTTGAGCGCAGTTTTTCCAGTTTGCGGTATTCGAGCAAGGTATCCACCACAGGGTGATAGCCTGAAAGCTTTTCTAAGGTTTCTTGGTCTGTCGACATTTGGCCACCGCGGGTTTTTCCTTTGGTGGGGAGCTTTAGCCTTGTAAAAAGCACCTGCCCAAGTTGCTGGGCAGAACGTATATTAAAGGGGCCGTCTGCCGCTTTATAGACCTCTTCTGTCAAACGGTTAAGGTCGTGCTGTACCTCTTGCAGAAACTGGCTAAGGGCCTTTGCATCCACAAGCACGCCTGCTTTTTCCATATCCGCCAATACGGTAATGAGTGGTGTTTCAAGGCGTGTCATAAGGGTATCAAGGTTGGCACCTTTTAAGCGAAGCATCAATTCGTTGGCAATGGCCAGTGCCAAAAGGGCAGGGTTGCCGGGCGCAAGGCCAAGGGCCACGCTAAAGCGTCCCGACAGCTTTGGCCAGGCATAGTCCCGTTCTTCGGGGTTGAGTAAATAGGCTGCCAGTCCCAAATCAAACCATTGTTCAGGAGAAAAAGCATGCCAAAGAGGGTCTAGCCGCAACAATGCTTTTACATCAGGGGTAACAATGCATGCAGCCTTCTGCAGATGTTCTGCCAGATCAGCGATAGGCCCTTTGTACAGCCACTCTTTACCTAAAGCTGCCAAGGCCCATTCTGGGCTAACATCGTTTTCATGGGGCACCATAAGGGCCACTGTTTCGTTGGAAAAGTTTGGCAATTCTTGAACGCGTGTGCATATGGCCCTTGCTTCTGCTTTTGGAGTATCAAGTAAAGAAAGCTGCACCCCTGTCTTTACCGTAGAGCCTTGAGCGTTGACTTTGCCGTCACGAATAAGGGTAGCAAGCTCTCGTTCAAGGGAAGACAGTTCAAACTCACGAAACAAAGAGGCCGCAGCTTCACGGTCTATGGATTGTACTGCCATATCTTCAAGCTGCAAATGCGTGCACATATCAGTACGCAGGCGCGTCAATTCGCGGTACATGAAAATGGCTTCAAGCTGCCCGTCAAACTTTTTTTGTAGCGGTGCAGAAAGTTTGGAGAAATTGTCGCGAATGTCTTCAAGTGTAGGAAATTCTGCAAAAAGTTTTGCCGCGGTCTTTGGCCCAACACCAGGAACCCCCGGGATATTGTCGCTGGAATCGCCGATAACAGCTTGTATATCGGCCCATTGGGTTGGCTTTAGGCCGCTTTCTTGAACAAAGCTTTCCAGCGTTATGATTTTTTCATCCTTGGAAGCAGGATCCCACATGGTCACATTGGGGGTTAAGCATTGGCGCAAGTCTTTATCTGCGCTAACAATAATGACAGGGCGCGTTTTTTCGTACCGTGCGGCAAGTGAGGCGATGCAGTCATCAGCTTCACAACCTTCAGAAACTTCCAGCGTGAGTCCAAGCGTTGTAACAAGGGTTTTAATGGGATCTAGTTGGCGTATTAGATCCTCTGGCGTGCTTTTTCGTTGCGCTTTATACATGGGGTAAAGTTCATGACGAAAATGCGTGCCTTTACCATCAAGGACAAAAACAAAGTGCGTCGGCGTTTTGCTACGTAAAATTCGTAATAAAATGCGGGCTACTATATACAGTGCGCTTGTGGGAAAACCATCAGAGCGTTGCATGCTTTGATTGGCATAAAAGCCTCGATACACAAAGGCTGAGCCATCCATAAGATAAAGCGGAGTTTGTGACATGAAAAAAGATCCTGTCTAACAGCAGCCAAAAGAGTTTTTGGATAATAGGGTTTACCCAAGCCCCTTAAAGGGATTGGAATCGTGCTACACTAAGGTTTTAAAACGATGTAAATCCTTGTTGGCACAGCTATTGCTTTACTATGCTTGGAATGAGCAAGGCCTGTCAAGAGCATGACACACAGAGCATGACGCACAGGCTGGGCGGCAATCGAAACTCAGGGCTTCCCTTTGACATATAAACTGTGTATATTCAAGAAAAGTCGTACGTAATGTGCGTCTTGCGTGTTCAAAGGCAAGGTTATCTAGTATTACTTTTATTTTGTGAGGCCACCATGGCACAGAATCCTTCTGCGGACATTTCTGAAGACATCATTGAGCTTGTTGACATTGTCGAGGACGATAAAGCACGAACATCCAAAGGCGGCGGCGTCATTGATTTTGACAGCGCGCTTTCGGATTTGCGTTCTGGCGAAGAGGATACAGAGCCTTCTACCCCCGGGCTTGATGATTTATTGGCTGATCTTGATGCAAGCTCTGGGAACAAAGAGGATACAGAATCTGAGCAAGACAGTTCAGCTGAGCTCGATCCCAGCAGGCCCGATTTGTCCGAAGCGCCGTCTTTTGAAAGCCTGTTCGCAGGGCTTGATATGTCTGATGAGCCTAAGGACGAGGTGGTACTTCCTGAGCCTGCCAACGATCCCATATTGGACGATCTCACATCTTTGATTGAAGAAACAAGCACGCCCACGCCGCAACCGGACAATACACAAGACGACATATCAAGCGGCCTTAAAGATGTGGACGATTTGATCAAAAGCTTAGACGTGCCGGAAAGCGGAGAAAGTGTTGCCAAAGCCCCCGCAGATGCAAAAGAAGCGCAAGAATTGTTAACAGGTCTTAACACGGCAGGAGCTTCTTCAGATCTGGATTCTTTATTGGATACGCTCTTTTTAAACGACACTCCCCCTGCACAAAAGGCCGGGCCTTCCCCGTCTTTAGGGCAGCCTGAGGACATATCAGAAGCTGATTTGGATGATTTGCTCACATCTATTGAGGTAGAAAGCAATAAATTCAGCACTGTTGCCGAACTTGCTTCAGAGCCTATCTCTGAGCCTGTTTCTGCTCCGGTTGTAGAACCTGTCGTGGTTGCCGAACCCACTCTTCAAGCACCGTTAGAAGAAACGCCGCAACAGCAAGCAGAACA
>CAYJIX010000005.1:51989-54502 GCA_964370375.1 uncultured Desulfovibrionaceae bacterium
AGCAAGCAGAACAGAGCGTAGAACAAGACGTGAAGGCCGATGCTCAACTTGCGGCTAAATACAGCATAATGCAGCAAGCCTTGGAAGAACGCTTAGATAAACTTGAACAAACTATTGCCGAAACACCTAAGGTTGATGAACAGCTTGAAGCTAAATATGAGGCTTTACAAAAGACCTTAGAGGCTCGTATGGAAAAGCTTGAACAAGCTCTTGCTCACGCACCTAAGGTTGATGAACAGCTGAACGCAAAATACAATAGCTTGCAAAGCGCACTTGAAGAGCGTCTTAGCACAGTTGAAGAAAGCCTTGCCCAGGTATCACCCAGCGTGAGCACACAAATTGATGATAAATACAATGCCTTACAAGCAAGCCTGGAAGAACGCCTTGTAAAATTGGAAGAGAGCGTTGCACAAATACCAAAGGCCAACGAGCAGATTGATTCCAAATACAATGTCTTACAGCAAGCCTTACAAAGGCGCCTGTTCAAGCTTGAACAAGCTGTTAGGGCGTATTCGTCCAAGGCAGATGAAAACATTGAAGCTAAATGCAGTGCCTTGCAGCAATCCTTAGAAGAACGCTTGGGCAAGCTTGAGCAAGCAGCGAGCCAGCCTGCAGAAGAAAGAATAAAGCCGTTGCTTGAGCTTATGCGCGCTGATATTGAACGCGAAGCTGCAGCAGCAGCAGCCAAAGTCCTGCGCGAAGAAATCGCGGCACTTTTACAGGGTAACTAGCGCATGTTGGCATTCAGTAAATCTTTGAGGTGGTCATGAGCTACCGTGCTACACGTTCCATATTAGGGCTTCCTTTGCTGGTAACGTTTTTGGGCGTACTTTTTTCAGCTTGGAATGTGTTTGACGAAGCCTCAGTACCCTGCCTTACAACGTGTACGGTGTTCCAAGGTTTCACCATTGGTGGTTATTCCATGTGGTGGGGGGCTATGTTGGCCTTTGCCGCGCTTATGTTGGTGGCCTTTTTGGGATATACAGCCTTGGGATATATTTTGGCAGGCATTGGCCTTGTGCTTGATATAGGGCTGCTTGGCATAATGCTGTTCATTGCTCCGTGCTCTTCTTGCCTTGTGATTGCGTTATTGCTGGTCTGTAGCTTTTTAAGCTTTAGGCGGGAATTTGTGTATCAAAAAGCCCTTAAAGGACAGCGGTTTAGCTATCCTTGGCTCGTTTTGGTATGGTTTGTGTTGTTCACCATAAATACAGGTATGATTGCGCAAAGTTATGTACATCCATGGGCTATTATTGCTCCTGAAAACGCGCGTATACATGTGTATTTTTCACCCTCTTGTTCGGCGTGCCAAGAATTGCTTAGAGGCGTAAGCCCAGAGGATGCCGCCCAAATCGCCTGGTATCCTGTGGCTGAAACACCACAGGACATGGCTGCCATCAAAGCCATGCAAACACAAATAGAGCTTGCAAACACTCCCATACAACAGGCTTTTGAGCTGGCCTTAACCGAACCCGGCATTTCACCACTTCAAGCCCTACAGCCGCAGCTTTTGCTTTTACAGTTTAAGCTTTGGCGCAATCAAGCCCATGTGCTTGAAGCAGGCAAAGGGATCATGCCCTTTATCGAATTTCACGGTACGCCCAACGCTTTGCTGGCGCCCCAAAACGATACCCCTGCTATGGATAGTTATTCTACGCCACCCCCAAATACATATAGCCCAAGCAGTGACAGTCAGTTTGATTCAGACCTGCCTTTGGATCTTTCCCTTGGCGGATTTTGTACCGAAAATTCAACAGACGAGGCTTGCCCCTAACTCACCGACATGTTAACATTATGTGTACACTGTAGAGATGTATAATTGTAAACCGCTATGCGTTGGGAGCATGGCGGTTTTTGTTTGTTGTAAGGAGAAGAGGATGCAATGCAAATCTTGGTGTATATTTTTTGTACAGGTTGCTGTGAGCGCTCATGAAGGTGTAACGTTTGGTAACAGGAAAAGTGAAAACAAAACACGCTTATTTGTAAGCTATTGATTTTTTAATAAAAATATATATGGCACGATATGTGCTATAGACAAAATATCACAAATACGGGAAACATCCCAATTACAGGAGAATTCATATGAAAAACAAAAAAACCATCGTAACATGTACCCTTGCTGCCGCACTTTTGGCAGTTCCCTTTATCTCTGCTGACGGTTTTGCCAAAGGTCCTGGCAGAGGAGATCGTGATGACAGAGGTATGAAGATGACACCCGAGCAACGGGAAAAATTGCAAACCTTACACAAAGAACAGTCATCTGTTATGGGGCCCATCCGTGACCAGCTTTGGGCAAAACAGGCTGAACTTAAAGCTTTTTCAGGGCGAAGCGATATACCTGTAAAGGATATCAAAGCCTTAATCGCTGATATTTCTGAATTGCGCACAAAAATGCGTACAGAACAAACAGCCTTTCGTGAGAAAGTGCAAAAAGAAACCGGCATGACAGGTTTTGGCATGGGCCCTCGCGGCAAAGGCGGACGTGACGGCGGACGTGACGGCGGACGTGACGG
>CAYJIX010000005.1:54602-72520 GCA_964370375.1 uncultured Desulfovibrionaceae bacterium
GGCGGACGTGACGGCGGACGTGACGGCGGACGTGACGGTGGTAAGCGTGGTGGTTATGGTTGCGACTGCTACAGATAATAGTTTAACAGACTGCTAAATCCTTAATTGATGCCACAAAACCCCTTTCCAAAAACGGAAGGGGGTTTTGTGTTTGCAGGGTACTGCATACCAGCTGAGGCATGCTTGTTTTCCGGCTTATATATGCAAAAATATATTATGATGTTAAATGGTTGGCTAAAAAATCTGCATAGGCCAGCTCTATGCCGTGGCGAAGCGAAACAGTTGGCTGCCAGCCAAGGGCCTGCATGCGCGAAGAATCCATACATTTTTGCGGTGTGCCATCAGCATGACTTGTATCAAACACAAGCTCTCCTTGAAATCCCACAACACCTGCCACAAGGGCCGCCAATTCAGCAATGGTGATATCCTTGCCAAATCCTATGTTTAGTAAAGGGGGTTCGTTTTCATTAAACAAGGGGGCAAGGCTTGTATGGTCTTGTTCCATGAGGTAAATGCAGCCGTTGGCCAAATCATCGCTGTACAAAAATTCACGACGCGGAGTGCCTGTGCCCCAGATGCTTACAGAGGTAGTGCCGTTTGTTTTGGCTTCGTGCATTTTACGAATAAGAGCCGGCAGCACGTGCGATGTTTGCAAATCATACGTATCGTTTGGGCCAAACAAGTTGGTGGGCATGGCTGCCATATAGCGCGTGCCGTATTGTCTGTTATACGCCCAACATAGCTCAATACCAGCAATTTTAGCTACCGCATAGGGCCTGTTTGTAGGTTCAAGGGGGCCTGAAAGTAGCGCGTTTTCTTGGATGGGTTGTGGGCAAAGGCGCGGATAGATACAGCTTGAGCCTAAAAACAAAAGCCGTTGCACCTTGTGTTCATAGGCTGCACGGATAACATTATGGGCAATGGCAAGGTTTTGGCTGATAAATTCTGCAGGATTATCCTGATTTGCCTGAATACCGCCCACCTTGGCAGCTGCCAAAAATACATGGTCCGGCTTTTCGGCGGCAAAAAAGCCGTTGACAGCCGATTCATTACAAAGGTCAAGCTCGCTCCTTTCACGTACAACAAGCTTCGTGTACCCTTTAGCCTTTAAGCAACGCATAAGGGCACTGCCGACCAGGCCGTTATGTCCGGCTACAAAAATTTTTTGGGATGTCTTCATAGTGTTCGTCATAATCGTGGTATATTGGTGTTGTAGGCATTACTTAGGTATCAATAAACGTTACCTGTACTTTTTTTGCAAGACATAGGGTACGGCAAGTCATGCCCTTAGGCAATACATTCGTTTAAGAGCAAACACGCTTTTCTTGAGGGATATCCCACCAAGAAAAGCGTGTTTTAGACAAAAAAGCACACAAAATGCGCTTTACATACATGTTTAAGGAATGATTTTCACCACATAGGCGCTTTCTGGAGCAAGGTATGTGCGCATTAAGGTTCGTAGCATGTCAGGTGTAACCTGACGCGCTTTTTGAAGCTGATCCTTAGCGTAAGATAAAGGACGCCCTGTAAGGGTTAAAAAAGCTGCTTCGCCACTACGACTGGCAAGGCTTTGATGAGTACGGTAATAGTCGCCCTCAATCTGATTGATGCCGCGCTGTAGTGCTTTTGGCGGTTGTAAAATGGCTGCCTCTTCAGTAAGAACCTTTATAAAAGCTTCTTCTGCTTGGTCAAGTTTATCAGGATCAGTGCCAATATAAAACATCATATAGCCTGTGTCTTCATTTTGTTGGTTCAAAACAGCCACAGTGTAGCCAAGGCCTTGCTTGTCGCGCAATTCAGTAAAAAGCGGCCCTCCCATGCCCCCAAGGACAGCTTCAAGAACTTGCAAAGCTGGCGTGTCCTTGCTGGTTTCTGGAATTGTTTTGAAAATCAACATGAGGTGCGCTTGAGCACGATTGGGCATGGGAAGGGTCAAGGCTTTGTCGCTCCCCCAGGTAGGTTCTAAGACAACGACTTTGTCGTGCGTAGGCACAGGCAGGTTTTTGGCAAAGGCTACAACCTCGTCTTTATCCACATCGCCAGAAACCGCCAATACCCAAGGACGGATTTTTTGACGCTCCCAATACTCAGCTACAGCTTTTGGGGTGACGTTTTTAAGATAGCTTTCTTGCCCTAATTGTTCATAGCCGTACACACTGCCAGGGAATAAAAATGGCGGGATTTTGCGAAAAAGTAGGCCAAAGGGACTGTCCTCATTTTGGTGAATACTTGCAATTTGGGATGTGATTTCGCGTGCAACTTCTTTTTCGGTAAAAGAGGGCTGTACCAACACTTCGCCCATAAGGGTAAAAAGATCCTTGCTAAAGCGAGAAGGCCCTTGCATGTTTATGCCAAACATGGTGCGCCCTGAAAAAGCTCCAAGGCTTGCAGCGCGGTCTGCAAGGTACGCGTTGATGGCAGAAGCGTCCTGCGTTTTTGTCCCTGTGGTCAACACTCTTGCGGTAAGGGAGGATAGCCCCTGCTCTTGTGGACTAAGCAAGGCATCCCCACCTGAAAAACGCAAGCTTGCAGAAACATACGGCAAGGTGGAATCAGGCAATACAACCACAGTACGCCCTTGGCCAAGGTCAATGATAGAAGGCTCCTCTTTGGCGGCATCGGCATGTTTGGAGTCCTTTTTGTTGGCAGGCCAATGGGCATGTAGTGTTGCTTCAAGGCTTTGCTGTAAGGCGTCGGTGTTTTTTGTTTCTTTAGGTGTGAGTAGGCTATAGCTTATGTTTTCCGGTTTAAGCCATGTGGTCAGCGCCTGTTGCAGCGAAGCTTGGTCAACAGTTTGCAAGGCTTCAATATAGTTGATTTCGCCTTGTTCGCCTTGTCCCATAAATTGGAAAAAGCCCACCTTTGACGTCAAGCCGCTTAGGGTTTCTTTGGCAGTATAAAAGCCGTCCTCAAGGTTAAGACGAGCCCTGTCCAATTCTTCTTGAGTAAAAGCGGTTTCAGACAGTGCCGCAAGGTCGCGAATAAGTTCGTCCCAAAAGCTTGTGAGCTTGTCAGCGTCAAGAACGGCAGAAATGCCAAACATCCCTAGCCGCTCAAAGCTGGCATTGTACGCGCTGATACTGTCCACAAGCTGTTGCTCGTATTTATATTTACGATAAAGCATGCTTGTATCATCACCGCCAAGTACTTGGGCAAGCATGTCTAACGTGATGGATTGATACTCGTTAAAGCTAGGGGCCGGAAACACGGCAGAAAAATAAACTTTGTTCCAAGGGCCTTCTTTTATTGTGATTTGTGGTGTGCCTGCGGATAGGTTTTGCGCATCAATGGGTTGTGGCACGGTAAGCTGTGAGGTGTTTGCATAGGCAGCAAATTGTTGTTCAGCTTCGGCTAGAACTTCTTGTGCCTGAATGTCTCCCACCACAACCAGCAACATGTTTTGTGGCTGATAAAGGCGTTTGATATAGGCGCGCATGGCCTCTACGGTAATATTTTGAATCGTGTTTTCAAAACCAATAATGGGATGAGCATAGGGGGTGCCGCGCAAAGCCTTGGTATGCGCTGTTTGGAATAATACAGAATTGGGCGAGTCTTCCCCACGTTTAAGCTCTGCCAATACCACTTGTTTTTCTGCTTCAAGCTCTGTGGCATCAAGGGTAGGATGAAACGCCATATCACGAACAACATCCATGCCAAGCTGCCATTGGCTTTTTGGCATGTCGGTTATATATACGGTATAATCAAAACTTGTGGCAGCATTGATGTAGCCGCCTGCTTCTTCAATTTGGCGGCTTAGTATGCCTTTGGGGCGTTTTTCGGTGCCTTTAAAAACCATATGTTCAAGCACATGGCTTATGCCGGCATCGTTTGCAGATTCATAAGCTGACCCTGCATGCACATACAGGCGAGTGGCCACTAAAGGAAAACGATGGTCTTCCATGATCAATACTGTGAGGCCATTAGAAAGACGCTGCAGCACCGTATCTGTGCCAAGGGGCGGCGTGTCTGACGTTGCGGGGCTTGGTGCTGTGCTTTCTTGCGCTGCATGAATTGCAAAAGGGAACGGCAGGCAAGAAGCCAAAAAAAATACTAAAAACAAAACTATAGATACAGCAGGCTGAGGTTTTTGCGCCGGCAGTGTATGTGTATGCATAAGCAATCTCCTTTAAAATATATACATGAAATAGGGGTTCTTTTACAAAAAACAAGTGTCAGCGTATGATAATTTCGGCAAAGACGGTATAGGGTTTTATAGCCGTTCTAGGTTGCTGAATGCGCGTTAAAAATGTGGTTTGTAAAATAGTTTTAATAATTTTAATATGTTAAAAAGGCTAGTATTTGCTGGAATTTTGAGCTAAAACGAATTGTGAAAAAAAGGCTATGCCCAGTTTAAAACCTTTTGGCATAGTATGGTATTGTTGAGGCAGTTTTGGCAAACATAGTTTGCAGATTGTTTTAAAAAAGGGAGCTCTCATGCCAACACCGATCCTGCAAAAGGAACAATTGATTCCGGGCCGCACCAGCAAGCTTGTGCTGGACGCCCCCCACATTGCCAGCACGGCACAGCCCGGGCACTTTGTCATGCTCCGTATCAACGAACAGGGCGAACGTTTTCCTTTAACTATTGCTGATAGAGATGCAGCTAAAGGCACCATCACTATTGTGTACCTTGTTATGGGTAAATCAACAGCCCTTTTGGAACAATTGGGTGAAGGTGATACAATACTTGATGTTTGTGGGCCCCTTGGTAAGGCTACTCATATAGAAGCAGGCGGCGGTACGGTTATTTGTGTGGGTGGTGGAACAGGTATTGCGGCCATGCACCATATTGCCAAAGGGCATCACGAGGCCGGCAACCATGTGGTGGCTGTTATAGGGGCACGTAGCAAGGATTTATTGCTTTTTGAAAAAGAATTGTCTTCGTTTTGTCCAGAAGTGCTTATTTCCACTGACGATGGCAGCTATGGACATAAGGGTTTTGTAACAGATTTACTCAAAGAACGCCTTGAAAACGATCCCAAAGTTAAAGAAGTTGTGGCTGTTGGCCCTGTACCCATGATGCAAGCTGTGGCAAAAACCACAGAACCTTTCAAAACGCCTACGACGGTAAGCTTAAACTCCCTCATGGTCGATGGTATTGGCATGTGCGGCGCTTGCCGCGTGAGTGTGGGCGGCGAAACACGCTTTACCTGTGTGGACGGCCCTGAATTTGACGGACATAAGGTTGATTTTGACGAATTACGCCGTCGCCTTGGTTCCTTCATGTCACAAGAAAAAACTTCCCTTGAACATCATCATAGGTGCACCTGCCATGACACAAAGTAATACCCCTCCTAAAAAGCCTGCTAAAATCGGTCGTGTGGACATGCCTTGTCAGCCAGCTGACGTCAGGGCTCGTAATTTTCATGAAGTGGCCCTTGGCTATAGCTTAGATGAGGCCAAACTTGAGGCCTCACGCTGTATCCAGTGCAAAAAACCGCGTTGCGTTGCCGGTTGCCCTGTGGAAGTGTGTATTCCCGAATTTATTGGCGAAGTTGCTAATGGCAATATTGCAGAAGCCTATCGTATTCTTAAAACAACCAACAGCTTGCCTGCTGTATGCGGTAGGGTGTGCCCCCAAGAAAACCAATGCGAAGGGGAATGTATTTTAGGCAAAAAGGGCGAACCTGTCGCCATTGGTCGCCTTGAACGCTTTGTGGCAGACCATGCCATTGGTGGTTTTTGCGAAGGTTTGACCGACGATAACACTTGTGCCATTGTCGATCCTAATCTTAAAGTAGCCTGTTTGGGTTCCGGCCCTGCCTCCATCACTGCGGCAGGATACCTTGCCGCCAAAGGCATTAAAGTTACGGTTTTTGAAGCGTTGCATGAGCCTGGCGGCGTTCTTATTTATGGTATTCCGGCCTTTCGTTTGCCAAAAGATATTGTGGCAGCCGAACTTGACGGCTTGCGCCAGCACGAGGTTGAGTTTCGCACCAACTGGGTAGGCGGCAGGACTGTTTCTGTTGAACAACTTTTTGCAGAAGGTTATAAGGCCGTATTTATTGGTGTGGGCGCAGGCTTGCCGCAATTTTTGAACATCCCTGGTGAAAACCATATTGGTATTTTTTCAGCCAATGAATACCTTACCCGTGTCAACCTTGGCAGGGCTTTTAACTTTCCAGAATATGACACACCGGTTTTCCCCGGACGCCATGCAACCATTTTTGGAGCAGGGAACGTTGCCATGGATGCTGCCCGAACAGCCATGCGTTTGGGCGCAGAATCTGTGCGTATTGTTTATCGCCGTACCAAGGCAGAAATGCCGGCACGTCATGAAGAAATCGAACACGCCCTTGAAGAGGGCATTGAGCTTATGGAATTATGCGCTCCTTTACAGTTCAATGCTGACGAGCGCGGCTATTTACAGTCTGTCACCTTGCAACGTATGGAGCTTGGCGAGGCAGACGCTTCAGGGCGCAGACGTCCTGTACCTGTTGCAGGGTCAGAATTTGAGCACATCACAGATTTGGCTGTGGTGGCTGTAGGCACAGGTTCCAACCCCATTTTGTTAGAAGCGACCAAGGGACTTACCCTGAACAAATGGGGCTATATTGAGGTAGACGAAGCCACAGGCGAAACCTCCATCCCCAATGTGTTTGCCGGCGGCGATATTGTTACCGGTGCAGCCACTGTTATTTTAGCCATGGGCGCAGGAAGAAAAGCTGCGCAAGAAATTGCAAAACGTTTGCTTGACGAATAAATGTAGTGTTTGTGCAAGGGCAGGTGCAAAGCCTGCCCTTGAGTACATGAGTTCAAAAGGAAACTATCATTATGAAAAGCAGTTCATGGCATACGGTCTACCAATCGATCAACCAAGAAACCTTGCGTATGATCTTATTATGGATACTGCTTTTAACCATTACGTGTTTTCCTCTTGGCAGGTTCTTTCAGACCGTGGGACCTGTTGTTGGGGGGATAGGTCTTTTCATCTATTATTTGGCATATTGGCGTAACAGCACGCTCCGCCATCTTCCTATAGCTTGGGTCTTTATCCCTTTTTTTGTGGGAATTGTCTTACAAATAGTGTTGTCGAAATGGATAAACGTAAGCTGGGAATCTGTTTCGCCAAACTTGTACCGCGGATACCTTCTCTTATTTATAGCGCTTGAGGCTGTACGCAAAGAACGCGATTTTGCCTACCTTGCCGTGGCCTTTGCCATTTCTTGCTTGTATATGGGCCTTGATGGCATGTGGCAATGGCATACGGGTTTTTCTTTTATCAAAGGTGAATCCATCCAAGGGATTGAAGTTGGCTTGCCAAGGCTTACAGGATCTTTTGGTGGTTTTTTTGTGGGCGATTACATGGCCCTTACTTTGCTGCCTTCCTTTGCCCTATGGTACGTATTGCCCGTGCGTAAGCTTTGGGGACGGGCTCTGTTATTGGCTCTTTTGTTAAGTCCCGGGTTCTTTCTTTGGGGCGGTGCTCAAGCTCGTGCTGGGTACTTGGCCTTGGTTGGGGGGCTTTACGTTCTTATGGCTTTTATATTGTTTCGTCCGCGCGTTATAAGCATAGCTTTACCAGTCCTTGCAGGCATTGGCGTGCTTTTTTTTGGGCCTTCAAGGGTATCATTGGAAACAGCCATGCAGGATGGGCGATTTGCTATCTGGCAGAAAGCTTGGAACGTGTTTTTGGATTCTCCGTGGATAGGATTTGGGGGAGATGCCTTTACACAAGCCTTACAATTTTTGGGGTATCCTCATATGGAAGGATCCGTTGAAATCGCGCATCCGCATAACATCTATTTGCAGTGGTTAGCAGAAGGCGGTGTTATTACCTTTACACTCTTTATGCTTTTTTTTGGCATAATTTGCTTGTGGAGTTTTTTTAGGATCATAAAAGGTGTTCAACAAGAGCAGCTTGGGATAGTTACAGGGCAAGCTTGGCGGTGCACAGCGTTTTTTTGGTCAGGGTTCTTGGGCTATCTTATAATCGGCCTGGTGGGGCATGATTTTTATGACACGCGTTTTGTGCCATCTTGCATGATACTGATAGGCATAACCTTGGCTGGTTGTGTACATAATACAGCGCTGCAACGAAGCTAGGCAAAAGTATGGAACATTACCGTAAACCTGTGCTTGTGACTGTCACCAATGAACTTGGTGTGGGAGGAGTGCAAATGCTCCTTGCACGGGTTTTGCCGCTCCTTACGCAGTTTTATGAAGTGCATTGCGTGTGCTATAGGGCCAAAGGAATTTTGTTTGACAGTCTGCCAGAACAAGGCGTGCAAACACATTTTATACCCAGCCATGGGCGTTTTAATGTGCGCACGTTATGGAAATACGCTCGTTTTTTTCGTTCAGTGCAGGCTGATATTGTGCATGCGCACAGCCATACAGGCAATGTTTTTGCGATTTTGGCAGCAACCTTGGCCCGTGTTCCGGTAAAAATAGGGCACATCCACACGGGCTTGCACTTTTTTGGTTCTTCAGCGTTTAGGCGGCGCAGGCAAGCCTTTGAAGAAAGCATGGTCTTGCGGCTTTGTAATGCCAAGATGCTGGTTATTTCAAAGGACATGCTGGATTTTGGCAAGCGCACGCTCTCTCTGCCTGATTCTGCCTTTGAGCTTGTGCATAACGGCGTTGTGCTGCCGACGTTTTATGAAAACGTGGCAGAACGTACACAAACCCTTCGCACCACATACAATTTGACAGAGCATGAGCGTATTTTTGGTTTTGTAGGGCGACTTGAGCCCATAAAAGGTTTGGACTTTTTATTGGATCAGGTGGAGGCTTGGCAGGTTGCAGGTGAAAAGTTCACGCTTTTTATCCTTGGCAGTGGCAATGCCGAGTGTACAAAAAAATGGCAAGAGCGCGCCGCACGTATTGGCGACGGTAAACGCGTGGTGTGGCTTGGGGTGCAAAAGGATGTGTACAGTTGGTACCCCTGTTTTGACCTTTTTCTTTTCACTTCTTTGCCTAAGGTAGAAGGCATGGGCATGGTCATGGTTGAAGCGGCGTTTCATGGGCTGCCAATACTTGTACGGCGTATCGGAACAGCTGAAGAGGTTCACGAATATTATGATCGTATGACGTTTTTTGACGATCATGACAGCCCACATGAGGCGCTACAAGCAGCCCTGAGCAACGGGCCTGATACGAGCCGTCGCATAGAGCATTTTTCCATAGAAGCCATGGCTGAGCGATTGCGCAATCTTTATGATGGTTTATTAGCAGGCTGTTGAAAAAGTGCAATCGCTCTACTCTCTATATCCGTAACACTCGTTCCTCGTGTACGGCTACCCCGCTTTGCGGGGCCCTTTCGGGTAGGTGCGTTGTCAGAGTCCTTTTTTCTTGTTGCATGGACCATAGCCGGCTGTCTATTTGCGTACTTGCTCATGCTTTGCAAACGCAAACGGCTACGCCGCCCTTTGGGTAGCAAAAGTCCTATGCTTCCTTGAAAAAAGATAACCTTCCTAGCATCTTACGTTTTTTGAACAGCCTGTGAGAAACTGATATGCTATGGATTTTTATTCATTTTTTGGAACAGACTTTTCAGCAGGCTGTTAAAGGCTCGTAAAAAATCATGACACACACTTCACCAAAAAACGTTTCTCAGGATGAGTTTTCACGGATTTTATGCATTCGTACCGACCGTATTGGCGATATGATGATAGCAACGCCTGTGTTTCGGGCTTTGCGTAAAAGGTATCCAAAGGCGCGTATCGATGTTTTGGCTTCGCGCCTCAATCACATTGCGGTACAAGGGAATCCTTATCTTGATAACGTGTATGTATTTGATAAAAAGGCTTTTTGGACATGGCCTTGCCTTGTCTTGACCTTGCGTAAGGTGCGCTATGATTGCTGTATTGTGCTAAACTCAACGTCTGGCACCACATGCAACCTTATGCGAACCCTTGGTATTCCCCATAGGTTTGGCTTTCATGTGCAGGAAAAACACAGAAAACTTTTTACAGAAATTTTGCCAAAACCGCATGATGTGCATGTTATTTCAGGAACCCTTGCTGCACTGAGCCGTTTTGGAATTGAGAACCCTTCGCCGGATTTGGATTTTGTGGTGCCAGAAAACCTTTGCCCTGCCATGCAAGCGCGTTTTCCAAGGCAAGAAGGGCGAATACGCCTTGCCATATTTATAGGGAATATCAAAAAAATTCAGAACCGTTGGCCACCTGAAAAGTTTGTACAGCTCATGCAAAACCTGCTTGAACAGCATGACCATGTTGACCTTGTGGTGTTTGCAGGCCCGTCTGATCGTCCGTTATTGCCTTTTTTTGAAGATATAGCACAAAATCCGCGCGTGCAGATTTTTGTTGGCGAATCGTTTCAGGAAAGCGGAGCCTTTTTACAACAATGTGATGCCTTTATCGGCGGATCAACAGGGCCGACTCACCTAGCTTCTGCACTTAATGTGCCTGTGCTTTCCATCATCACCCAATACAATGTACACTATTGGCATCCTTTGGGCGAACAGCATAAGTGGGTAGCTCCTCCAACAGACATAACGGACATGCGCCAAATTCCTGTGGATGAAGTCCTAGCCATGGTCAACGAGTTTGTTGAAGAACAAGGTAAGCAGCAAGACAGGCAATAAGGTAGGCCGTGCTGACGTTTGTGTGTTATTAGCCTGTTGAAAAAGTCCATTTCCAAAAAAAACTGGTAAACCCTTTAGCATATTGTTTTTTCAACAGCCTGTTACCACAATTCATCCACGGGGCCTGCGTGACGCCTGCAGGGTTCTTCTTCTCCTATAATCAAGGCAACAGCCCGACCAAGGGGCGCGTATAATGTGCCGGAATCAGCCAGCCTTGCAGCTATTTGACGCATAAGTCCGCCAAATCCATCAATAATAATCATACGTCCCCATCCTTGGCCATCCATTATGTATTCAAGGCTAATGGGAACAGCATGCGCAAGTTTTTGCGTATTGCACTCAAAGCTTGTGTCTGCATACAGTTGTGCAAGTTCTGCCAAAGCTCTGCCAAGGTCAGGACTATTGTCATCATCATGATGCCACGATAAGTACAGGCACGTCCTTGGATGTGTGGAAAAAACGCGGCCATGGGTTTCTTGCAGGGTAAAAAGGCGGCAATGCCTGGCTTCATGGACAAATCTGTCCAGATTGTCTTTTAACGGTAGGGGCCAGTCGTCATGCTCTTCATGAGTTTTTGCTGCCAACCGTTCAAGGTCATTGCGAAAATGTTCATCAGGAAATCGTAATAATGAAACAAGTACGCGTAGGGTGTCTTTGTTTGTACAGATCATAGTGTTCCTCGTGAGATGGGTATTTGCTTTTGTAATACCAATAAACACAGAGGGGACTCAATGATAAGCAGTCTATAATACATTAAAAAAAATGCCATGGTAAATGTAAATACCATGGCACAAAAAAAATGAAATTTTCAGGATATCATTTTCAACAGCCTGCTACAGCAACAAGCTTATCAGCAGCACATTGCCCCAAACAGATGCAATCACACAAAGGCTGCCAAAAAGAATGGAAAGCTTATGTCGCAAGGGCACAACGGCTTTTCGTACAATTACAAAGGCAAGCAGTGCAAAAAGAGGCAGAACACATTGCACAAGCAAAAAGGCCAACAACGGGAGCAAATCCTTTGTAAGGCCAAACCATTCCAAGGGATTCATGCCAAGGCGCGCGCTAATCCACGAGCTTAAAGGTGCTGTGTCGGCAAAAAGGGCAGCTAAGCGCGCGGGCATTTCTGGTTGTGCGGTATAAAGTGAAAGGAGCGTGGGCAAATAAAGTGCCTGACCCACCCACAAAAGGGCTGCGCCAACAGCGCCATAGCCTGCACAAAAACGTAAAGTGTGGACATAATAATCACGCCCAAAATCGTCCTTGGATCGGCGGATAAGGAGCCATAGAAAAGCAAGCACACATGCACCGGCAAGGCTTGCACCAAGGATAAGGGCAAAAATGCCCATGATTTCAGATAAGCTTGTGCGCGCAAAGAAAGAGGCAACAACAGCTTGACCCTGTTTGAAGAGGCTAAGTGTGGCCTCCATAGCAGGATCAAGAGCTGCAAAAAGATAGAGCGTTTGCACAAAAGCACAAACAAGGGCCGTTAAAAACAGCAGACCTAGGCAAAAAAGGCCTATCCTGTGCCGTTTAGCCGAAGCAACGCGCTTCCAGCCCCACAAAATGACAGAGCCGATGATGGCACTATGCAGCAGCATAAACCCTATTGCGCCCCCAAAGGGAAGCCAAAAAGAGGGCAAGCCGTTTTCAGCTGTTCCGTGGATCACGGAAAAAAGGGCGAAACAAAGAACCAAAAGCCAGCCAGCAATGGTTGCCAGCATGGCCAGGGGTCTGCTCATACGGCTGATGAGCCGTTCTTTGGCAGATAATGCTTCACCTGACACAGCAAAGGCCATAAAAGATAGCGATACCGTTGCAGCAAGCAGCAGTACCCCCACAGCAACGCCAAGCACAGGCAGCCAAAGCCCAAAAGGATAACTCATGGTATACATACCTTGCTAAATACTGCACAACGGAAAGGGAATCAAGGGAAAAATAGACCAGGCAATCACAGAATTTTCCAAGATTCTTTTCCACAATCTTAGAACGTATGGGCACAGATTGTGCAAAAGCATGTTCGACAAAACACAAGGGCTGAAAAAAGTACCGAGCTTTTTTCAACGCAAATGGGATGCTGATTGCTTGAAATGTATTGAAATAACACGAAAAAAGGATGGTTCCAGTGCATTGGCGAGGTTTTATGCGCCTTGCATGACCTTTTGGGATAGGCTATAGCTTACGCGATGCATGGAGTTTTATTATGAATACAACGTTTCACATCACGACCTTTGGTTGCCAGATGAATGTTAATGATTCTGAATGGCTAGCTAGGTCTCTTCGCAATCGTGGCTTTGAAGAAGCGCCCATTGAGTCTGCCAATGTGGTGATTCTTGCCACCTGTTCTGTGCGTGAAAAGCCTGAATTAAAAGTTTATCAGGCTCTACGAAGCATTGCCAAGCATATGAAGGATCGCCCCCATGCGTTTACTGTTGTCACAGGGTGCGTTGCGCAACAGATAGGCGCGGCCTTTTTTGAACGATTTGAAAAAGTGCGTTTGGTGGTTGGTACAGATGGTATTAGCCAAGCCCCTGACGCCATTGTCCGTTTGGTTCAAGAGCCTACGTTGCGTTTGCAATTGACAGATTTGACCTCAGACTATGAAGAACGAGAGGCAGCATTGCCGCCTCTTCACGAAGAGCTTTCACATAGTATGGGTACGGGAAAAGCATCCCCCATGGCCTATGTCAACATCATGCAGGGCTGTGATAATTATTGCGCGTACTGTATTGTGCCGTATACTAGGGGGCCGCAAAAATCCCGAACGCTTTTATCCGTTATGGATGAATGTAAAGCCTTGCTGGAACGGGGCGTGCGTGAAATTACGCTTCTTGGGCAAAATGTGAATGCCTATGGGATGGATGGTGGTGTGGTATCGTCTAAAGAAAGCTTTGCCGATGTATTGCGCAATGTTGCAGCCTTGCCGGGCCTTGCCAGATTGCGTTTTATAACGCCGCACCCCAAGGACTTTTCTCCGGAAACCGTTGCCTTATTTGCCGAGCTGCCCAATTTGTGCCCACGGCTCCACCTGCCCATGCAAGCAGGTTCTGACAACACGTTAGCTGCTATGGGGCGAAAATATACAAGGGCAGACTATATGGACCTTGTGCAAAGCCTGCGCAGGGCTCGGCCTGATATTGCCCTGTCCTCAGATATTATTGTAGGTTTCCCGGGAGAAACAGAACAAGATTTTGCACAAACTCTAAGCGCTGTACAAGAAGTTGGCTTTATGTCCAGCTTTTCTTTTTGTTATTCAGATCGCCCGGGCACAGCAGCTGAAAAAATGCCTAACAAGGTAGAACTTGCGGTGCAAAAAGAGCGATTGGCACAGCTTCAATCCCTGCAAGATACCTTGACACAAGCTTGGCTAAAACAACAAGTAGGCAAAGAAACAGAGCTTATTTTAGAATCGCCAAGCCGCAAGCAAAAAAATAGCGCGAAAGACCTTTTTGCCGATTCCACTATACAGGACTGGAAAGGCACTGATCCTTGGGGGCATACCGTGAATGTAGAAGTGCAAAACGGCTATCCCGGATACATGGTGCCGGTAACCATTACAGCGGCTAAAAGACATACCTTGGTTGGGCGTGTACGATCATTGTGAAGTGCAAGTTAACAAGTTATACACATGCCTTTGGCAGGTATATGTGCGGAGGTGACTATGATAACCATGAAGGTTGTGGGGCTAACATTAGACGGCAATTCCAACACACCTATTTTAGTACTTCAACGGGCTGATAATGAAGAGATTTTGCCCATTTGGGTGGGCGCTCCTGAAGCCATGGCCATATCCATGGCTATCAGTGATGTAAAGCTAGAACGCCCCCCAACGCATATGTTGTTGCTACAAACCATAAAATCCATGGGTGGGCAAATAACAGGGGCTTCAATCACAACGTTGAAAGACGGAACGTTTTATGCCTCCATTGAAATAGTGCGCGGGCAAGAATTTATCCATGTGGACTGCCGCCCTTCAGACGCCATTGTCCTTGCCCTTTATGCTGAAATAGCGATCACCGTGTCTCCTTCTGTTTTGCAAAAAGCCTCAGCAGATCGTGTAAGCCCAAACAGTACTGATGCAGAAAGGCGTCCTTCTGATATGAGCGATGTACACTTTAGGCAGCTTAGCAAGCAAATAAGTAAACAAGCCTTTGAAAATATTGAAAAACAAGCGAAAAAGAAAACTACAGGTGTTGCCACCATAACAGTTCACAATGCCGGAAAAATCACTGACGAAGAACAGCTTCAAGAATTATTGGCGCGGCTTGAACCTGCCAGTAAAAGGATGATGTAACGTGCTGGATTTTCATATCCATGTGGACACAACAAACCTATTGCCTGCCGAAGCAATCCGCCATGCCCGCTTTTTAGGTTATCGGGGCATTGGGCTTATCGTGCGCAGTGACGGCACAACATTATCCCTGCATTTGCCGTGGATTTTGCAACATGCGCGAAAGTACGCGCTTTACAACTCTGTTGAAGTTTTTGTTGGCGTTGAGCTTGTGCATATTCCCACAGGACTTTTGGCGGATGTTGTAGCCGAAGCACGCGCACTTGGGGCACACCTTGTGCTGGCCCACGGTGAATCGCTGGACGGCATGGCAGAACCTGGCACAAACCATGCCGCCATTCAGGCTCGTGTGGATATTTTGGCGCATCCGGGGCTTATCACCCTTGAAGATATAGGCCTTGCCGCTGAACATAGAGTCGTGCTTGAAATCACCTCTGCACCTCTGCATTGCCTAGCTAACGCCCATGTGCTAAACATGGCTAAAGAGCATGATTGCGGTGCGGTCTTTGGGAGCAGTGCCAAAAAAAAGCATCATATGCTGCAGCGCGATGTGTACCAAAATATGTTACGCTGTATAGATTCAACAAAAGGGTGCGCAAAGCACGTTATAACCTCTCAAAACCGTCTGCTACAGCGATTGATGCAGCTTAAATAAAGGTGTCGGTGCTGCGAAAAAACCTTAGCAGCCTGATGGGCATATGTGATTGTATGGTGGCATGTTGAAGTAACGCTGAAACAACTTTGAATTTTGGGAAGTATTCATGAGTAAACACAACGAAACACTCGGTGAAAAATGGTATACGCTGCTTGCAGACCCACAAAAAGAAATCCCTCAAATGATACCTTTTGTGTTGTCTGAGGGCGGCACGCGCACAGCATGGCAACATAGCACATCCAAACTGGAGACCATGCTTATAGCATGGCCCAAGGACGCACATGTTCGGGCCGGCGTGGTTGTACAAGGGGCTGTAAATGGGGAGCTTAACCCCAGAACCATAAGTCCGCTCCTTGAGGGCTTGCCCAATGATTTGACCGTTGAAGAGGTCGTTCCTTGGAAAAGTGCTGTGGAAGGTTCCATAAGCGCGCGCCGCAACGAACAAGGCGAACCGTTATGGATGTATAGCCCCTTGCTGTATCGTGATGAGGCCTCGCTCACTCCCGGGGTGCGTCATACCTTTATGTTGTCAGGTCTGGCCATGGGACTGCGCCGAGGCTTGATTGACGAAACCACCATCACCGAAGGCGCGCAGTACGAGGCCTATGCCAAAGAATGGCTTGAAAAAAATCCTACAGCAACGCGCCTTGACGTGCCACAGCTTACTGTTTCCCTAAAAGGTGCGCGTATTTTAGCGCCCATGGCGGGGCGTTGTGATTATCAAGCGCGTGTGCCTGTCACCTCTGTAACCACCACAACCTTTGCCAATGAAACCGTGTATATGCTACACATCCAGTTTGGTTTAAACACACCGGAACCGCTTAATATTATGCTGTATGCTTCTGAAAAAATATGCAAAGGCTACGTGCCTGAAGCAGGCGATGAAGTTGACATCATGTTTTGGTTGCAAGGGTATATTATAGATTAAGGTTTTTTTACACAAAATAAACAGCCCCCTATCCATGGACAGGGGGCTGTTTTTGTATGGATTGAAAAAAGATTATTCGGCCTGTTGAATACCATCAAGGCGCCACATGCCGTTGCCATTGGCAGGGCGTGCAAAATGCCAGATTTCATGAACTTCAATAGGGGCAGTTGCATTGGCATCTTCCCGTAAAAGCACGTCAAAATACACCGAAGCTGTTTGTTCGGCTCCTTGGCTTTGCACCTCAACAAGGGAGGCATTGATCAGCATGATTTGGGTTTCTTGCTTGCCATCTTGTTCAGCTAATTGTGAACGAAGCTCATCCATAAGGGCAGGGCTGACAAATTGGTCAATGTCGCTAAGGTCGTGATTATCCCAGGATTTGTTCAGGCGCACATAGGTGGCCTTGGCCCCTTGCAGGAAGTCTTCTTCGTCAAAATCGTCAGGAAGGTTGGCTTTTTTCTGCATGGTTTGCGCTGAAGTGCTTGCTCCTGCTGCAGGCGTTTGTAGCGCGCTCCAATCAAATCCGCCTGTTTTTGTGCCGGGTGGGGCACCTTGGTAGGCTGTTGCGCCGTAGCTGTCAGGAGAAACATTGGGGGAGGCGTCACGATACCCTGCTGTGGCTGTGGCGGTACGTCTTCGCGACATGAATTTAAATATAAGGTACAGCACCAAACCAATCAGCAAAATATCTACAAAGCCCATGCCGCCAAAACCGCCGCCAAAAAGGAGTGATCCCAGTAAGCTCCCTGCCAAAAGGCCGCCCAAAAGGCCGCCCATGCCACCAAAAAGACCACGACTGCCTGCGGCAGCGGCTCCAGGTTGTTGCGTTTGTTTTTGGGCTTGCTGGCTCATGGTGGGGCTTGTGGGGGCAGGCTTTGCGGCGGGCCTGCTCATGAAAGATTTTCCGCCAAAGGATTTTCCACCGCCAAAACGGCGAGCAGCATCAGCGTAATCCCAAGCCAGAGCCACGGTACAAAGAATCATTAAGGCACTAAAAAATGTCATGAATCGTAGCGACATGAATCCATCCTAGGTAAAAGTTGCGTCCTTGATGTGCCGTTATACAAACGCTTTGCAAGGCCTTTTGTTGTTAAAACGGTACCTTTTTTTTGTAACGAGAAGCGAAACCATGTTCAGGCACATCAACAATGGTTTTTGCTTTACACCCATAAGGTGTAAAAGGGTTCATTACGTACATGGTGTAACGCAAGGCAGCCCATGGCGTCAATAGGATATAGTATAAGGTGACTATGATAAATGGCAAGGGATGGACTGCTTCGTCGCAAGCTCCTCGCAGTGACGTTGTGGCACGCTGGCTGTTGCTTTTAATAGGAGCCTTTCGCGCTACCCCACACCTACTTGGGCATTCACATTCTTTAATAGCCATGAAGCTTTTACAGCCCAAGTAGGTGTGGGGTCAGCCGCCTGTGCCCTTGCCATTACTCTAAAAACAGTATAACGTTCAAACTCATAAGTATTGTACAATCCCTAA
>CAYJIX010000006.1:0-71628 GCA_964370375.1 uncultured Desulfovibrionaceae bacterium
TTAGAAAAGCACGTGAAAGCGTGCTTTTCTAATTTTACACGGCTTTTTTGGGTGGAGAGCACTGATTGATAGAAGACTCCTGCACAATTCATTGTGCGGAGGATTTTGGAGCGTTGACGAGAATCAGCGCGACCAAAAATCAAGAATAGGCGGAGCTTGGCTTCGCCGTTAAATGATTGATTTTTGTGTGTTTTTCCTGCACAAGCCAATATTAATGCCAGCATAAATGTACAGCAAAAGCATAAACATAAAAAAACAAAAAAGAATTGTGCAGGACTCTTGATAGAGGCTAGAACATGCCCATAGCAAGTACGAAAAGCACAAAGAAAAGTGTGAAAAGCATAAGCGCATTGACCATTGTCATGCAAAAAACACAAAGAACCCTTGGCCAAATCGCATTCATGCCCCGTATTGTACACACTATTTGGAAAAAACATGAGGTTATGAAGGCGTAAAGCACAAAGGGGCGTATGTGTTCCCATGATCCGTGGTTACGAGACTCAAAGCCGTATGGCGTTAGGGTTTCTATGCATACCGAGGCCAAAGCCGCAGAAAGGATCCAAAATCCATAAATGGCTTTTTTTTGTATAATGTTGATGCGAATCAGCATGAAAACAGAAATTGCAAAGGCCATGGCACATATGCCAAAAAGCAAATAATTTGTGGAGTACGCAACAGTAAAATCAAAAAAAGAAAAGCAACAAAGCGCGATGTAACATAATAAAGAAAAATAGCGTGTTATAGAAAAATGTTTCATGGTGATTACTGTTTTTTTGAAAATTTGCTGTAGCAACAAGTTTTGTTTATAGCGAAAAACCCCCTGTGACAGATAAGGCACAGGGGGAGATATAAAGGGACATTCACTATTTTGTGTGAAGTTAGCCTACCAAGGTTTTTTCTTCACGCAGTGCATAGCAAATAGTCAATCAGCTACTATGAGCCACAAGTGGATGAACAGCCACCGCAATTGCTGCCAGAATTGGCCAAGGGAATCTCAGACGTTACAGAAAAACCCATGGCTGTTAAATCGATAGTCACATCACCCACGGTGGGGATGAGTTCCTTGTTCATGCAAAAGGAAAAAGCTTCTACGGTAAATGTTTCGTCGTCATCTTTTGGCTCATCCAGAGCCAATGTAAGTTGTGGGCCGCGTCAGCCACCGGCAGATAAAAGTACGCGAATGGTGGCTTTTTCTTTATCAGCAAAATAGGCATTGAGCTCTTGTTGAGCCTTGTCAGTAACATGAATCATTGGAACCTCCAAAGTTGTATGTACATTTCAAATGCGCACGGATTGGGTTTTTGTCAAGGTGTTTTGGGGGCGTAAAAAGCATTGGTGTTGCGATAGATTTTGCATCTGCCTTTGCAAGGTAGTCAAGTTCAACAAAAAATAGTGCAAAAAATCGCAATATTACAAAATGCTATTGCATTGCGGCCCGTAAGGAACAAGGCATTGCGCAAAAAAATTCACAGGGTAAAGCTTTGGGGCGCCGATTCTTTTACTTTGAAAATTTCAACTGCCTAAGAAGGCATCTCTTGCCTTGTCAAGCGTCATGGCCTCGTGTAGATTGACCAAGGCTAAAGGACATCATAAAAACACAGGCGGCCTAAAAATAACGGCAAGCCATACCATAAGTATAATAAAGGGAATTTTTCATGATCCAGATTATGAAACGATTGCACACGGTGCATAAGTATTGCATGGCTCTTTTTTTGGTGAGCGTTGTGGGTATTCTTGGAGGGTGTTCTCTTGCAGAATTAGGTATTTCTGACGACACACAAGCTACCAAGCCTGCTCCTGTAACAGACACGCAGCCACAACAGCCTAAAAATCCAATAACTGGGCAAGCCCATGCTGCGTGGGAAGCTGGCAATATGAATGAGGCAGAGCGGTTATACGGCATGGGGATGCGCCAAGAGAAAATTTCAGGGGATGAGCTGGCCCTAGCTCTTGAGCGTTTGACACGCTCTGCCCTTGCCAATAAACATCCCTATACAGCCTTAGATGCACTTGAGCGCTGGCGTCAACATGTGCCCGGTGTTGAATTGTCATGGATGTGGCTCAGTCTTTGGCGTAGTGCTGTCACGTCCATGTCTGACCTTGACTTAAACCGTTTGCTACAAAGCACTTGGAATGATGCTGTTTCGCCTGCTGTGCTGCGCGTCATTGCAGGAGAGATGGCTTTTTTACAAGAAAGCGTAGACAGTCAGAGCCTTGCATTGCAGCTTAACGAGCTTTATAACGTGGCATTACCTGAAGAGCAGCGGCTCATGGAATACGGCCTTTTGGCAGATATCATCAATGTACCCCCTCAAGCTTTGGAACGGTTGGTATCATTTACAGATGTATCGCAAGACGTTTTTCCATGGACCATTGTACTGCTTGAACAAGCAAGAAGAGCTAAAAGAAGCAATCTGCCCGAAGCTGACACGCTCTTTACACGCCTCGACAAGCCGGAATTGTTTGCCACCGCAGGCGTTGTAGAGGTTGCACGGCAGGGTCAGGCTAATTATACGGATGTATTTGTTAAGGATACAAGCCATAGTATGGCTACGACCTCATCATCCATGGTGGACCCTTCGCCAATGATGCTAAGTTCTGGTTGTTATACCATGATTTTACCCATGAGTGGCCCCTATGCTACCATTGGTGCTAAGATGGCCCAAGGAGCCGCAGTAGCTCAACAGGAATTGGCAAAATCAGGTGTTCAGGCTGAAGTGTTGCTCATCAATACCGAATCTTCAAACTGGCTTGATCAGCTGGACAATTTGCCGGAGCATTGCGTAACTGTAGGCGGCCCCATGCGACCTGACGGTTATGCGCAGGTTAAAGCGCGAGGACTTACCCAAGAGCGAGCCTTGTTCACGTTCTTATCTAAACTTGATGAAGGTGATGAGGGAAGCGTTGCATGGCGGTTTTTCTCAAGCCCTGAAGACCAAATCACAGCGGTGCTCAGTTTTGCAAGGCAAGTGGGTGTTGCAGAGTACGCTTCCTTTTATCCGGACGATATGTTCGGCCAACGTATGACAGGGCTTTTTTCACAGGCGGTAGAAAGTAGCGGAGCGCGTATGGGCCCCATGGTTTCCTACTTGCCCAGCGATCAAGCTGCTTGGAACGATACGGTGCGCTCGTTTGTTGGCACAACCATGATTGACGAGATTCCTGTGCCCTCAACATCATTTGGGGCAGTGTTTTTGCCGGATAGCTGGAGCGCGTCTGAGCTTTTGATACCCTATCTCTTTTTTCAAGGGGAAGACCGCTTGCTCTTGCTTGGTACAGCTTTGTGGGAGCAAGGCTTGGCAGACAAGGTGGATTATGCCGTAAATAATTTCAGATTGGCTGTTTTTCCGGGTGCTTGGAATAGCGCAACGCCTACGGCAGCAGCCACACGGTTAATAAATGGTTTAAACCTTGGCCAAACGGTAGAGACAACAGCAGATTTTTGGACAGGCATTGGCTATGATTTTGTACGCTTTGCCTCAGCCCTTGACGCAAAACCAGGCTGGGATCCTGCATCCATCAACAGCAAGCTTGCGCGGATGCAATCTTTTGATTGGAGCATGGCTCCGTTGCGCTGGGAAAATGGCCGAGCTGAGCAGGCGTTGTTTTTGTTTACGCCATCTGAAAACGGGTTTACCATGGCAGATGTGGCCTTATTTAGGCAGCGCCTTGAAAGGGTTCGGGAACAGCACGATAAACGTGTGGAAGCCGCAAAAGAAGAAGCAAAAAAGAAAAAGCAGGTAAAGGAGTAATATAATGAGACACATTTTACGTATATTTGGCATTGGGTGTTTTGGGGTTGTTATGGTCGGAACTGCCATGGCGGCTCAGGATCGTTTTGCAATGATAGATGCCGACAAAGACGGGAAAATAGTTGTCGAAGAATTTATGAAGGCCATGCCTCAGATGCGCCAATCAGCCTTTGATGCCATTGATAGCGATAAAAACGCCCATATAGACCGTAGCGAATGGGATGGTTTTATGAAAAACCATGGTAAAGGTGGCATGGGTGCTCAACAACAAGAGGCCAAGTCGTCGTCAAAAACGTTACCTATTATTCAGCCACCCAAAGCAAAATAAAACTGTGCACGCATATGATGTAGTGCGGCAATAAAGGCAAAACGCCTTTGTTATCCTATTTGCATACGATGGGTTATTGTTGATTTTTTTGCAGTATTTTAAAAGAAGCGGGTTTTTGTATGAGTTTTACGCCTGAAAAGAACAAAACAGGGGATGAGCCCTTAGATTTTATCCGTACTAGGATTGTGAAAGACCGCGCCGAAGGGAAATATGACGCGCGAGTGCATACAAGGTTTCCTCCCGAACCTAACGGCTATTTACACATAGGGCATGTTAAATCCATATGCCTAAACTTTGGCTTGGCCGAAGAATATCAAGGTCTGTGCAATCTACGCTTTGACGATACCAACCCCGTGAAGGAAGATACAGAATACGTAGACGCCATTCAGCAAGATGTGGAATGGCTTGTGGGGGATTTAGGCGGGCGTATCTTTTATGCTTCTGATTACTTTGATCAGCTTTATGTCTTTGCCGAACAGCTTATTTGTGCGGGCAAAGCCTATGTGGACGATCAAAGCGCAGACGAAATACGGGAAACACGAGGAACCTTCACTGTTCCCGGTACAAACAGTCCGTGGCGCGAACGCTCTGTTGAGGAAAATTTAGACCTCTTTCGCCGCATGAAGGCCGGTGAATTTGCCGATGGGGCCCGAGTTTTGCGCGCCAAAATTGACATGGCATCGCCTAATATAGTTATGCGCGATCCCACGCTGTACCGCATCAGGCATGCACATCACCACCGCACAGGCGATACGTGGTGCATTTACCCCATGTACGACTATACCCATTGTATTTCGGATTCCTTGGAAGGGATTACCCACTCCCTTTGTTCCTTGGAGTTTGTCAACAACCGCGAACTGTATGACTGGCTTTTGGATGCTTTGGATATTTATCATCCTCAGCAAATTGAATTTGCTCGTTTATCCCTTGCCTATACCCTTATGTCCAAGCGGCACTTGTTGCGCCTTGTGCAAAACGGTGCGGTCACAGGGTGGGATGACCCACGTATGCCCACAGTGAGCGGATTACGCCGTCGCGGTGTTCCTGCCAAAGCTTTGCACGAATTTAGCCAGCGCATTGGAATTTCGCGAGCAGAAAATCTTGTGGAATACAGCTTGTTGGAATTTTGTATCCGTGAGCATTTGAACAAAACCGCGCCGCGCTACATGGCTGTGCAACAACCCTTAAAAGTCATCATCGAAAATTATCCGGAAGGGCAAGTGGAATGGTTTGACATGCCGCTAAGTCCTGACGAAACAATACCCGGTTCACGCAAAGTACCCTTTAGCCGCGAACTGTATATTGAGCGAGATGATTTTCGTGAAAATCCGCCCAAAAAATTCCATAGGCTTTACCCTGGCAATGAAGTGCGCTTGCGCTACGCCTATTATATCACCTGTAAAGAGGTACAAAAAGACAGCGAAGGCAATATTGTAGCCCTTATTTGTACGTATGACCCTGAATCTAGGGGGGGCAACACGCCGGATGAACGTAGAGTGCGCGGTACGATCCATTTTGTGGAAGCCAGCCACGCTGTTCCTGCTGATATCCGCCTTTACGAACAGCTGTTTACAGAAATGAACTTGTCGTCCTTGCCTGAAGGCCGTACGGTGGAGGACATGCTCAATCCTGATTCTTTAACCACCCTCACCGCGCAACTTGAGCCTGCCTTAGCAGAGCTTGGAATTGGTACAAGTGTGCAATTTGAACGCCTAGGGTATTATTGCGTTGATGTGGATTCAACCTCGTCTAAGGTTGTTTATAACCGAACGGTATCTCTTAAGGATTCTTGGGCCAAGCAAGAAAAACAAGGCTAATCCATACATATGGAACGGTAGCCTTTACTCAAGCTCATACCATCATATCCATACAACTGCCGAGAAAAAGAATAGTGTAGGTCTTTTTTCGGCAGTTTTTGTTTTTTAGCAATAGTGTTTTCATTGTTGTTTGTCTGTTCTTGAAAGTTTATTATATGTTTCAACTGCATAGAAAAGTCCGTACCAGACTAAGTTTTGTTATGATAGTTTTGTCAATTACACAGAACCATAAAAAATAGGGATGAGAAAAATCCTGTTTTCTTGGTTTTTAAAAGTCTAACATATTGTTTTTACAGTGTTATAACGAAAAAAGCAGGGTGAAGAAAAACGTTTCATTTGAAGCCATTGGCATATGCATTGACCTGTTGACTCAAAAAGGCAATTGGATTACGCTTCGTTAGATAATCGAACGCGCTTTTTTGAATGAAAATTTGCCTTTAAATGAAAAGCGTTCCGCTTATGAACAAACACAACCCCAGTCTGTGTTTTACAAAACCACATCGATACTATTGATTTTGGTGATTCTATTTGTTGGAGAGCTACCTTGGAGATGCAGAAAAGAAAAGCCAGCAAGCCCATCAAGCTTGCCACAAAGTCGGCTAACCTTGACTATTTTATGCCTATGTTGCAAAGCCTTGCCCATAAGGACGAGCTTAACGAGGTAGTAAAAAACTGTGTAGTAAAATCATGTGACCTTATGGACGCTGGGATTGAGCTCTATCCCAACGATTTTCGTAAAGGCTGTGATGTTGGTGAATTGCGCGCCGAATACGAAGCGTATTCCGGCACTGAGCTTGAAGCCTTGGATGAAGACTTTGCCTGTGCAGGACGTATTGTTTCCCATCGTTCCTTTGGTAAGGTTGTCTTTTTTCATATAGCTGACCGCAGTGGACGTATTCAATGCTATGTCTCTAAGGAATCCATGGGTGATGAAAGCTTTGCCCAGTTCCGTAAATTTGATATTGGCGATATTGTCGGTACTGTGGGCACACTTTTTCGGACAAAGACGGGTGAGCTGACGCTGTCTTGCAAGTCTGTAAAATTGCTTTCTAAATCGTTCCGCTCTTTGCCGGAAAAGCATAAAGGCTTAACCAATGTGGAAACACGGTATCGTCAGCGCTATGTTGACCTTATTGTAAACCCCAGAGTGCGTGATATTTTTCGTAAACGCAGTAAGATCATACGCGAGTTTCGCCTTTTCCTTGAAGATCGTGGCTTTGTAGAGGTAGAAACCCCCATGCTACAGCCCATCCCGGGAGGAGCGGCTGCGCGTCCATTTACCACTCATCATAATGCCTTGGATATTGATTTATACATGCGTATTGCACCTGAACTGTACCTTAAGCGTTTGCTTGTGGGCGGTTTTGAGCGTGTGTTTGAGATCAACAGAAATTTTCGCAATGAAGGCACTTCAACACAGCATAACCCCGAATTCACCATGTGTGAGTTTTATTGGGCCTATGCTACCTTTGAAGACCTTATGGAACTTACAGAAGAGCTGTTTGCGCATATTGCCAGAACTGTGTGCGGTTCAGAACAGATCACGTATCAAGGCCAGGATCTGGATTTGACCCCCGGCAAATGGCAACGTTTAACCTTCCATGAATCGTTAGAAGTTATTGGCGGACATAGTCCTGATTTTTATAACGATATGAATAAGTTGACGAACTATATTCGTGAACGCGGTGAAAAGGTTTTGGCAAGCGATAATAAGCTTGGCAAGCTTCAAGCAAAGGTGTTTGACCTTGATGTGGAGCATAAGCTTATTCAGCCAACCTTTATTTATCATTACCCTACTGATATTTCTCCTTTATCGCGCCGTAACAAGGACAACCCTGACATCACAGACCGTTTTGAACTGTTCATTACGGGCCGCGAAATTGCCAATGCTTTTTCAGAACTCAATGACCCCATTGATCAGCGCCAACGCTTTGAAGAACAGGTCAAAGAAAAGGATGCAGGCGATGATGAAGCCTGCCCCATGGATGAAGACTACTTGCGCGCTTTAGAATATGCCATGCCTCCTGCTGCAGGGCAGGGTGTGGGCATAGATCGCCTTGTGATGCTGTTTACAGATTCACCTTCCATTCGGGAAGTCATTTTCTTCCCGTTGCTTAAACCGGAAATGTAGACAAAAAACCGTTTAAAGTTATGCACTCAGAAAATAATGGCAGCGTGGGATTTTTCTCCTTTACACTGCCATGACATGTATGTCCTATAACGGTGGAGAGAGGCGTCTAATACGGTATTAGGTTTGCGTTGCGAAAGCTTTTTTCACAGCAAAATTGTGGCCATGGGTTTTGTGGATACATGGAACTATGTACCGGATTTTTATTTGAGATGAATGCATGAAATTTGAGTTGTTTGTTGCGCTTCGTTATCTGTTTGCCAGACGCAAACAGGCTTTTATCTATATAATCTCTATTATGTCGATAGTTGGTGTGGCCATTGGGGTTGCTGCCCTTGTGGTTGTTTTTGGTGTGTACAATGGCTTTACTACCGACATAAGGGACAGGCTTTTAGGCGCAAATGCGCATATTATTGCCACAGGCAACCTGTCGCTTGCCAAAAACAACGCAAGCGGCCAGCCGTCTTCTGTTTCCCAAACTTTGGAAAGCATCAATACTATACCCGGCGTTACAGGGGCTACACCTTTTGTCTATGCTGAAGGGATGCTCTCGTCGCCGCGAGGGGTTAAAGGGATTATTTTGCGTGGCATTGATCCGCAAACAGGTCCTGATGTTTTGGCAATGTTAAACAATCTTCCGCATGGCTCGGCTAAAGATTTAGCTAAACAAGGCACGCCAGGCGTTATTGTGGGGCAGGAGCTTGCCGCACGGTTGGGGCTTTTTGTGGGAAGCCGTGTGAACCTCTTGTCGCCTGCCGGGCAAAAAACTGCGGCAGGCTTTCAGCCACGGATCCGTTCTTTTGTGGTAGCGGGAATTTTTCATACCGGCATGTATGAATACGATTCTTCCCTTGCTTTTGTTTCCCTTGATGCGGCCAGAAACTTGCTTGACATTGAAGAGCCGTATATTTCAGGCATTGAAGTAAGAGTGGCTGATTTGCACAAAGCCGATGAGCTAGCAAATGCTGTTGCCAGCCTGCTTGCCCCCGGAGCCAGCGTGCGCAGTTGGATGAATTTAAACGCCAATTTGTTTGCGGCCCTTGAACTTGAAAAAATAGGCATGTTCATTGTGCTTGCCATGATTGTTTTAGTGGGGTCTTTTTCTATTGTTACCACCTTGGTTATGCTTGTCATGGAAAAAACGCGAGACATTGCCATTTTAATGTCCATGGGAGCCACAAGGGGTATGATTCGGCGTATTTTTATGCTTCAAGGCACAATTATTGGTTTTGTAGGCACAATGCTTGGATATATATGCGGCATCACCTTAGCCTTTTTACTCCAGCGGTATCAATTTATTAAACTGCCGCCGGGGGTTTATGCCATTGACCATTTGCCCGTCCTGCTCAGGTGGCAAGATGTTACCTTAGTTGGTGTATCGGCCATGGTTTTGTGTTTTTTGGCAACCATTTATCCGGCAAGGCAAGCAGCTTCCCTTCAGCCTGCTGAAGCGTTACGGTACGAATGATGGCAAGCCAATACGAACTCATTAACGTGGGCAAGGTGTGCGCCGGCCCAACCGAAGATGTCACGATCTTACAAGGTGTCAATCTATGCGTTGAGCAAGGGCAGTCCATAGCTATTGTTGGTTCTTCCGGATCAGGAAAAACCACGTTATTGCACCTTTTGGGCGCGCTGGATGTGGCTACAAGCGGCAGTATATGTTTTGAAGGGCAATCACTGACAGACATGTCAGGTGATGCCAAGGCAAGGTTTCGGAACAGGCGGTTGGGGTTTGTTTTTCAGTTCCACCATCTTTTACCGGAATTTTCTACGTTAGAAAATGTAGCCATGCAGGCACTCATTGCAGGAGTTTCACGAAAAGAAGCCCTTGAAAAAGCAAAGGAAGCCCTTGAAAAAGTAGGGCTTATTGATAGGCGCGAACACCGCGTGACCACGTTGTCCGGCGGAGAGCGCCAGCGAGCGGCCATTGCTAGGGCTATCTTATTAGAACCTTCTGTGTTATTAGCTGATGAACCTACAGGAAATTTAGATATGAAAACCGGAGACCAGGTGGCAGACCTGCTCCTAACATTGAACAGCACTCTAAATATGACCTTGGTTGTTGTGACGCACAACATCGAAATGGCCACGCGTATGGAGCGCTGTCTTGAACTTCGTGCCGGAGAACTCTATGAAGAGCATTGCTAAGTTTGTATCATTTGGAATTGTTGGCTGTGTTATGCTATTTGCAGGTTTATCTGCAACTGCCTTGGCAGCAGTCAATGAGGTAAAGGTGCTGGTGCTTCCTTTTCAAATCAACGCCGGAAGCCAGTTTGACGCAGCAGGGAGCGACTTGCCTTCCTTGTTCAGGCAGCGTCTTGAAGCTAAAGGTTTTGAAGTTGTTTCCGCAGCGGAAACCTCTCGTCTTTTGCGGCAAAGCAACGTCCGTCAACTGGATGTGGAAACAGCGCGCAGATTGGCAGGACAAGCTAGGGCAGGGTATGCCTTGTACGGAAGTGTGAATGGCAATATAAACAATTACAGTATTGATACACGTCTTGTGCCGGCAGCAGGTACCGGCCCTGCACGCCCGTATTTTATCCAAAAAAATGCCCTTATTGAGCTTTTACCGGCTGTACAAGAATTAGTTGACCGTGTCAGCATTGACGCGGTGAGCAGCAATGCCGTTGCCGATATCCAAGTACGAGGTTTGAACTACCTTGATGAAGATGTTGTGCTTATGCGTTTGAACATTGGCAAGGGTGACGTTGCAACTCCGGATGCCATTAACGAAGAGATCAAGCGCATTTGGGACCTTGGTTATTTTAGCGATGTTACAGCAGAAATTGAGCGTAGCGGTCATGGGCAAGTGCTTGTGTTCACGCTTGAGGAAAAACCGCGCATTTCCGGTGTGGTTGTAAATGGTTCAGATGCTGTGAGTAAGGACGATATTTTAGCAGCCATGAGTTCTAAAACAGGCTCTGTTTTAAACGAACGCCTTTTGGCGCAAGATGTCCAAACAGTTACCGAGCTCTATCGCAAAGAAGGCTATTATTTAGCCGATGTGCAGGCCAGGGTTGAGCAGCCTCAAGGATCCATGACGGCGGCCCTTGTGTTTGACGTGAGCGAAGGCGAAAAACTGTATATTAAGGACGTTATCATTGAAGGCCTTGAGGCCATTGATGAAGACGATATTAAAAAAGATCTGGCCCTTACTGAGCGCGGCTTGTTGTCGTGGTTCACAGGTACAGGTGTTTTGCGTGAAGAATATCTTGAGCGCGATTCAGCCGTTTTGCAGGCTTTTTGCTTGGATAATGGTTTTATTGACGCGCAAATTTCTGCACCTGAAGTTATTTACGAAAAAGATGGTATCATCATCAAGTATCAGATCAATGAAGGAGCGCGTTACAAATTAGGAACCATCGAATTTGTCGGCGACATGATCGATACTGAAGAAAGAATGAACGAAATCATCACCCTTGATAATTATAAGGAAGATGACGAGTATTTCAAGCTTAGCATCATGCAAGATGACGTGAAAGCGCTTACTGATTTTTATGGCAACTATGGCTATGCCTTTGCCGCCATTGATGTGCAAACCAACAAAAATACAGAAGGTGCCGAGCCTGTTTTGGATATCCGCTTTGCGTTCGACAAAAAGCAAAAAGTGTATATTCGCCGTGTGGAGACTGAAGGCAATTACAGAACCCGTGACAACGTCATTTTGCGCGAAATGCGCATGGGAGACGGGGATTTGTTTGATGGTGCAAAGCTTCGCCGATCCAACGAGCGTTTACATCGCTTGCGGTTTTTCACAGAAGTGGACACTGAACTTGTCCCCACAGGCAATGAAGATGAAGTCGATTTGAAGGTTAAAGTGGCAGAAGACAAAACCGGCGCTGTCATGGGCGGTGTAGGGTATTCTACCTTCTATAAAGTTGGTGTTTCTGCCAATATTACAGAGCGGAATCTCTTTGGGCGTGGTTATTCTTTGTCTTTGGCAGGGTTTTTCTCATCGGTGAGCACAAACTTTGACATGACCTTTATCAATCCGCGTCTTTACGATACGGACCTTGGTTTTGGTAACGAAACCTATGCCGTATGGTCTGATTGGGATGATTTTTCAAGAAAAACCTATGGTAACACGATCAGATTCTTTTATCCCCTTGGTGAATATACGAGTATTGGCTTTGGCTACCGCCTTGACCAATACACCTTGTATGACATCCCAGAAACAGCGCCTCGTTCATATACAGAATATGAAGGAGAAAACTGGTCAAGCGTTATCCATGGTAACTTGACCTATGATTCAACCGACAGCCGCGAACAACCCACAAGGGGTTATGTTGGTAAGTTAAGCTTTGAATACGGTGGCGGTGGCCTTGGCGGTAACGACGACTTTTTCAAACCCCTGGCAGAATTGCAAGGTTTCCACATGGTCAATCGTAACGCCAACCATGTGATGCACTGGCGCGCGCGTGTTGGTGGCGTGTTTGAAAACTCAAACAAGCCTGTACCCGTATTTGACCGCTTTTTCATAGGTGGTATGGACAGTATCCGCGGTTATGACAGCTCAGACCTTGCTCCTCGTGATCCTGTATACGGGGACGAAATCGGCGGCGACCGCATGGGCTTTTTAAACCTCGAATATATTTGGACCTTTGAGCCTGAATTGGGGCTGGCCATTGTGCCGTTCTTTGACATTGGTTTCCAGACAGATTCGGATCAAACATCTGATCCTTTCTCAGAACTGAAAAAATCTGTGGGCCTTGAATTGCGCTGGAGATCTCCCATGGGTGATTTGCGTTTTGCCTACGGGTACCCCCTTGATAAGAGCGTCACAGGTGAAGACCTTGGCGGCAGGTTTGAGTTCTCCATGGGACAAACCTTCTAATTTTCATAGACCTTTTATGATGTAAAAGCTGCGTGCGCTTTGGCTGTTTTTCCAAAAGCGCACGCAGTTGCCCAAATGTTCCTACAAATAAAACTGGGCCCATGGATATATAAGGCATTGTCATAGGCCATAACTATGATGTATTCTTTACAGCAAATACAAAGTGATAGCCAGAAAACCTAAGGATAATAGTCGCTTGACATGGCCTACTCAGAGCCGACATGGCATTCTTTTTTGTACAGCGCGCCCCACTGAAGGGCTGACCAGTAATAGAGAAAAAAGCGTACAATATAGCTGGTTGGCCTATTGGGCTACAGTCCTTTTTGGCGTTTTGTGGGTATGTTTAGGTAGTTATGATCTAACTCAAGCCGCGCAATCAAAAGCTGTTCAGCGTTATGAAGCTGTAAAAAGCGACATGGAAACCCTACGCAAGGACGAAAGACGCAGCCAATGGCGCGAGCCTTGGGAGCAACTGGCAAGCCGATTCCTAAAAATTTATCAAACAGAAAAAGAATGGGTCAATAGGCCGGCGGCCTTGTTTCGTTCTGCTGTAGCTCTTGATGAACTTGCTTCGCGTTCCTATGTCAAAAAGGACATGCATACAGCGATTGAACGCTACCAAGACGTTGTAGATGCGCACCGTAGCAATCCGTTGGCTGATGACGCATTGTATGATGCCGCGCGCCTTGCTTGGCATTTTAAAGATTCAGCAACCGCATTAAAACTTCTCGATCAGCTTGTACGAAACGTCCCTAAAGGGGATATGTTTAGCGATGCGAAGCTTTTGGCTGAAGCCATCAAAAAACAGCAAGGCTCAAACAAAACATCAAATAAAACAACGTCTTCATCTAAAAACACACAGAAAACCGCACCCAAGCCCGCTCCCAAACCTTCTGCTGCCCCCCTTCCTGAGATAACAGGTGAATTGACAGATGTGCGCTGGAGTACACGCAAAGCCATTGCCACCGTCACCTTGCAATGTGATACGGAATCTGATTATGTGGTGCGTTCCTATAGTGCCGATTCAAACATAGGCCGTCCCCCTCGCCTTGTGGTGGAATTGCATAATGTTACGGTCAATAGGCAAGTTAAGCCCGGTGATACAATCAAAAACAGTTTGCTTAGCCGTGTACGCGTAGATACTACTTCTCCTGAAGGAACACGAATTTACCTTGATTTTTCAAAGTTACAACGTTTTTCTGTAAAGGTAGAAAAATCACCGTTCAGGCTCGTGATCACGGCAGCAGGTACTGATTCTGCTTTGCCAAAAGGCAATAAAGTTGGTCAAACAGTACATAAAATCACTGCACCCAAGTCTGAAATTCGAGTGCCTACAGATATTACTAGGCAGCTTGGGCTGTCTGTGCGAAAAGTGATCATTGACCCAGGGCATGGAGGCAACGATCCCGGCACTGCGCACAATGGTCTTGTAGAGCGAACCCTCATGCTGGATATGGCAAAAAGAGTAGGTAAGCTACTACAAAAGCATAAAATCAAGGTGGAGTATACCAGAACAAAGGATGTGCGTGTCAGCCTTGAGGATCGATCGCGTATGGCCAATGAAGCCAAAGGGGATTTGTTCTTGTCGCTACACTTGAACGCTAATACAGACCCCAGCGTGGATGGGTTTGAAACGTATTTCCTTGATTTTGCGAGCTCCTCCACGGCTGCGCGTTTAGCAGGTGTGGAAAACGAGTTGAGTGAACGCAGCTTAGGAGAACTTGAGGGGCTTTTAGCTGACCTTATGCTCAGTGCACGAACTCAAGAATCCAGACGTGTAGCGGAATTTATTCAGAAAAAAACCCTAGAAAACATGCGAAAACGTAAATACACCCCCCTTGATGGAGGGGTTCGTTCTGCACCCTTTCACGTGCTTTTAGGGGCAAACATGCCAGGGGTTTTAGTGGAAGTTGGCTATTGTACCAACAAGGCCGAAGCCAAAAAGCTTAAACAATCTGCTTATCTTAACACCTTAGCTGAAGGCATTGTCAACGGTGTTTTGGGATACGCTCAATATCTTGAGCGTGCTGGCGTTAGATAGCATTTTTGGCGTCTAACAAAAAAAGCATGAAACGCGTTTTTTTAGCGTTGCCTGCGTAGGCAGGATGTATAAGGAGTCCTTTGCTCATATGAGAAAAGGACTCCTTATACATTTGACCAGCACGTTATTCTATGTTTTGAAACTACACCAAGCGTGCTACATTGCTTATTCTATCACCTTGTAAAAGCATAACCGGGGGAATATCAATAAGCGTATATGCCCCATAGCGTGATTGCTCTTTTAAGCGTACAGCCGCGCGAGCAGCAGAGGCCATGACTTGCGCGGTCAAAGCTGGGTTGTCAATGCGCATGTCAAAGCTTAAACGCTGGTTCGAGGCACGGCCTGACGCGCCAAGGCGTTCCATAAGAACCCCGTGTGAAGCGTCTGCAACCATGGGGAGTTGTTCTTTTGTGACAGCACGCACTTCCAGGGGATCGCTGGCAAAATAGGGATCAGCCTTAATGGCTGCTTGCACATCGTTTAAGCTTGCCCCTTGATCCAGAACAACATAGACCAAGCGTGAATGACGGCCACCGCCAATGGGAATGGTCATGGATGTGGCGTCTGCAACACCTTTAATGGCGCGGGCAGCCACAGAATGCCCCATAGAGCGTCCACGTCCAAAATTTGTAAAGGTAGTCCCTGTGGGAACCATGGCTTCAAACAGGGCGCGCATGACCGAATCTGTGCCCGGGTCCCAGCCGGCAGCGGTGACCGCTACGGCACTTCCTTCGCGGCCTTTGCCGTCAAGCAAATTGACTACATCAGCAATTTGTTCATGAATATCAAAGCTGTCCACCGTGCAAATGCCTTGGGCCAGCACAGAGGCCGCCAATTCAGGAACCTGCCGTGAAGGCGAGCCGATAAGCAAAACGTCGGGTTTACCTGCGCTTCCGATCAACGCTTCAAGCGAAGAAAATTCGGACACACCGCGAAGGCCATGGGGATTTGTGCCCATGGATTCGGCACGGCGAACAACGCCAAGGATGCGGCAATCAGGCATAAGTTCAAGGGCTTCAATGGAGCAAGTGCCAATGTTGCCTAGTCCGTATACAGCAGCTGTAAATGTCATAAAACACCTCATGTTAGTTGGAATAGAAAATGTGTACCTTTTTTTATCCTGATTGTATAGGGGAGGCAGCACAGGCCTTGCGCTCATGCTTGTGGGGAACGGCGGCTCAGCTTGCAGTTAAAGTAAGTATAGCGTATGTGGCATGGAGTTTTTTGAATACTGTTTTTATGAAGACGTATAACAGACGGATAGGATAATGAAAAATTGCCAATTTACCAGTGACAATGCCAGCGGAATGCATCCGCATGTTTTGACTAAGCTAGGCAAGGCCAATGAAGGCTTTGCCATGCCCTATGGGGATGATGCATGGACAGCACAAGCACACAAGGAGTTTGCTCGTGTTTTTGGAGACGATTGCACAGCTTACCTTGTGCCTTTGGGCACGGGGGCCAATGTATTGGCCCTAAGGGCTATGCTAAAGCCATGGCAGGGCATTGTTGCCGGAGAAAAAGCCCATATTCTTAATGCAGAGGCTAGTGCCGTTGAAAGGATAGCCGGCACAAGGATCATGACCTTGCCCACAACGCATGCCAAAATATGCCCCAAAGATGTGCTGGCTTGTGCTGAAGCTGTGCCGAGTGCCCACCATGTACAACCCGGGGTTTTGAGCCTGACCCAGTCAACTGAGCAAGGCACCGTGTACACGGTCGAGGAATTACGGGCTTTGTGCGACGCTGCCCATGCAGGGGGCATGCTTGTGCATATGGACGGAACGCGTCTTGCCAACGCTGCTGCGCATTTGGGCGTATCCTTGCGCGCCATTTCAAAGGATGTGGGCGTGGACGTGTTATGCTTTGGGGGATCTAAAAATGGGCTCATGTGCGCAGAATCTGTGGTGGTTTTTAATCCTACTATCACAACAGGCATGCTCACGTTAAGGAAACAATGCTGCCAATTGTATTCAAAAATGCGTTTTATCAGCGCGCAATTTTTGGCCTATTTTGAGGACGATTTGTGGCAGAAAAATGCAGCCCACGCCAATGCCATGGCCTTGTATATGCAGGAAAAGCTTGAAGCCGTTAAAGGCGTGCGCATCATGCATCCAGTAGAAGCAAACGGAGTGTTTGCTGCCATGTCTCCCAATGCGATACAGCTTTTACAACAAAAATATGCGTTTAATGTTGTGGATCCTGTTCATTTTGTGGCGCGTTGGTTGTGCAGCTTTACCACAACACGTGAAGATATCGACAGCTTTGTGCAAGCTGTGGAAGAGGCAGCAAGCAAGGGATAGCAAAAAATTACCGGTTAGATGAGCCTGTAAAACATAAATCCACAGATAAGATGTTCAGAAAATATATTTGAAGATGGCGATTGGGCTATCATGGAATGGAAAGATCCCAGAGGTTTTAGAGGGTGTGGCTTTTTTCATATTCTTGAAGGAAAAATTGTTTTCCAACGTGGATATTGGGACAAGCTTAGTTTTTTTAGATTAAATGGCTTGCCTATGGATAGTTTGATTGAAAGCAGCTCTTAAGATGGCATCTGCCATATACTGGCAATAAAGCATAGCAGCTTGGCTAGGAATAAGGCACGAAAACCTCATCTTTAAGGATAGAATGATCCTGTCTTTGCTGAAGTTATACAACGGAGTAAAAAATGGATTTTAAAGATAACGGGCTCGCAGCTTGGGAACAAAATGCGGTGTTTTGGGATGAGCACATGGGAGATGAGTCAAACTTTTTTCATTGTGATATTGTAAGGCCAAATGTAGAAAAATTGCTCAAGATCAACGAAAATGACCTCGTACTTGATATAGCTTGCGGAAATGGAAATTTTTCTCAGCGAATGGCAAAACAAGGTGCAACCGTAGTAGCTTTTGATTATAGTCCTAAAATGATAGAGCTTGCGATCAAGCGAAGAAGGGATGTCCTAGACAAAGTACGCTTTCGTGTTTGTGACGCAACAACATATAATCAACTCGTTCAATTAAAGCAGGAAAGGCCATTTACAAAAGCTGTGGCAAACATGGCAATAATGGATATTTCTCAGATAAATCCTTTGTTTAGAGCTGTTTATGAACTGCTTGAACATGATGGAGTTTTTGTGTTTGCCACACATCACCCTTGTTTTACCTATGAAAACGAAGATTACTTTACCCCTTGCATAAACAAAGGCGTTGCCCTTTTTGGGCAGCCTGTACGACAAAATTACTATCATCGCTCAATGGCTGATATTTTTAATGGGGCATTTGTTAGCGGATTTGTTCTGGACGGATTTTACGAAACACCCTTTCATGGGGAAAAAATCCCTATTGTTATGACTGTAAGGTTTCGGAAAAAATAATTTTTTATGTATAAAAAGCGCCTTCGCCTGTAGCTAACAGCTTCTACACTATACCACAGGTTGCTGTAGTGTTTTTGTCCTTGAGCCTGTGATTTTTACAAACTTTTGGCGTGTGCTGTATCTTTACGCGGTAAAAGCAGCACCACAACGCCTTTTGTATTGATATGGCTGGCTGTATGTTTGGCTTCTTCACCACTGCCAAAGAACAGGTCAACTTTATGTTGTTTGATGGCTCCACCTGAATCTTGAGGCAAAATCAAGGCGTGGAAGGGGCGGCGAGGAAAGCCGTTGTCATCAGGTAAAGGAACGCTCATAAACGTGAGCAGACCATTGGCTAACACAGTTTGATCGACCGCTGCGCTCACCCTTGGTGTGATAACACGTCCCATACTGCCAAATGAGCCCACATGGCCTTTGGCCCCTAAGCGGAAAAAAATATAACTTTGGTTGTATGCTAAAACGGAGCGTTGCCTTTTTGGATTGGCTTTAAGCCATTTGCGAATGGCTGTCATGCTGACACCGTGCTTTGGCAAATACCCACGCTCTGCCATATAGCGCCCGATGGAGCGGTATTTATACCCGTTTTGCCCTGCGTATAAAATGGCCCTTTCGCTGCCGTCTTCAAAAACAAGCCTGCCGGAGCCTTGAACTTGTAGCACAAAGCCATCCATGGGATCCTCAATCCATGCAAGCTCAAGGCCTTTGCCCCTTAGCGTGTGCAGGGCATCGATCTGATGGCGCGTGCGTGTGCGTAAATACTTGGACTTTGGCAAAGCGTATAGTGGATGAGTAAAGCGTGCTGTTTTTTTGTACGAAGCCAAAATAGTGGGTTCGTAATATCCTGTAAAGGTAAAGTCCGGCCCCACACGATACCAACTAAAGGCTGAAACCAATTTCTCCGGATTTGCGTCAAGTTCCGGAAGGAGCTCAAGCAGGGTTGTAAGGGCTTTTGTCATTTCGCCATAGGATATGCTTTTGCCATGCACCTTTACGGCTGTTTCTGTGGGCGGTTTGGAACTTGTATGATTCAGACTTTGAGTAACGGCAAAGGTCATGTCCTTCCATGATCCAAGGCCTTGCCGCTCTGCCGACAAGGCTGCTACCAAGGTGCTGACAGTGGCGTCGTCTAATGGTTGTAGCATGGGCCGCTCTAAGCTTTTGAGCAGGTGCAAGGGCGGTTCTTTTGGTGCAGGTTTTGTGATTTGTTCAGGGGCTAGGACTTCTGGGGCTTTAGCTGCACAGCCATGCAGTATGAAAAGAAGCGCGAAAAGGGCGATGCTTGCAAACCATCGGCGATGTTTTGTCAAAGAAGGTTTGTCGGCCATGGTAGTTTTTTGAAAAAATGTATGAAAAAGCATGGTTGTTATATGGATGTTGAGGTGGTACAAGGTTGTCCGCAGTCGCTTGCATCGCCATGGAGTTTTTCCAAGGCATGAGCCAAGCACGGGAACACTGCCTCCAGATTTTCAGCCACAGCCTTGCGGCTTCCGGGCAGTGCTAAAATGAGCGATTGCCCCAAGGTTCCGGCAACAGCCCTTGAAAGGGCTGCCCGTGGGGTTACGGTAAGGCTTTTGAGCATCATGGCCTGTTCCATGCCCACAAGGTGTTTTTCAAACAAAGGCAAGAGTGTTTCAGGTGTGATATCGCGTGGCGCAAGCCCTGTTCCGCCGCTTGTCAGGATAAGGTCATAACCTTGAGTTAGGGCCAAATCTGTGATCAAGGCTTGCAGGGTATGGGGAGCATCCGGAATAAGAAACCCTTGGGAATGGGATATTTGCAGGGCTGTGCGGATATGTTCTGCCATAAAGGGGCCGCTTTCGTCTGTGCGTTGCCCTTGGCTGGCTTTGTCTGAAAGGGTGACCCAGGCAAACGACCAGCGTGAAGGAGCAATAGCACAAGAAATGGTGCCGCCAGCATGGGCTTTTAATGCTTGTAGCAGTGGACAGGCCACAGCATATGGATATTCAAGCATAGGCAACCTTACTGTGCCCACAACTTTAAAACAAGGCTGTGCGTTTACAGTCAAAAGCCAGCCTGCACGGAGCATAGGCCAAGGTTCAAGCGGATGTGCTTTAGTGTCTATGTGATGCGTTGACCAGCCCTGTATGGGGTGGGGCGTTAAGGCCATTACGCCCCCTTGGGGGCAGGGCCTTGAGTGTATCAGCATATCGTACAGATCCTTTTTGGGGCTGAAAAGCACTATAATAGGACATTGTGTCCGTACAAAAGATAGCGTAATGTATTTTGAACGCTGTCACAAGGAGTATTCTTCATGACCATGGTAAGCCACGGTGGCGACTCTACCAACAATCTTACAGTGCTTGGCACAGGCCGCATACCCGAGCCCAAAGGTGGGCCCGGCGTCCATTTACTGGAAGTTTTTGACAACAAATTCCCACAACGTCCCTATATCATTTCCTTTGCCTATCCGGAATACACGTCCTTGTGCCCTGTTACAGGCCAGCCGGATTTTGGTACCATTGTGATGGAATACATACCACATCTGCGCTGTGTGGAGTCTAAAAGCTTTAAATTGTATATGTTTGCCTACCGCAATCATCAAGCTTTTATGGAAACGCTCACCAATACGGTGCTTGATCACATGGTGGAAGCTCTTGAACCGCGTTGGTGCCGCATAAAGGGATTATTCGCGCCGCGCGGAGCCACTCATATACATGTATTTGCTGAGTATTTTCAAGAAGTTGAAGATAAGGCCATGCACAAGTCTGTACAACGCATGGTGCGCGAATGGAAACGCGAACCGCATCCGCATCATTGGGAGTGATCATGTCTGATAGGCGATGCTTACTCATAGACGTGGGCAATACCTCATGCAAAATAGGCATTGGCACGACGAAGAATGTGCTACATAGCTATGCTTTGGCCACAGACACGCGGCAAAGCGGCGATACTTTGGGCTTGCACCTTACACAATTATTGGCCCTTGACGGGATACATGCTGTGGATGACTGTGTAGTCAGCTCTGTGGTGCCGGACATGGATCCGCTTTTAATTCATGCGTGTGAACGTTTTTTACACATAACACCACGGTTTGCCAATCAAACCTTGGCGGTGCCACTTAGCAACGAGTATGAACGCCCTCATGAAGTAGGAGCTGACCGTTTGGTGGCAGCCTATGCTGCTCGTAAACTTTTGCCAGATTCTTATGTTGTGATTTCTGTAGATTTTGGCACAGCCACTACCTTTGACGTGGTGCGAGAAAAAGCCTATCTTGGGGGGCTGATTTGTCCTGGAGTCATGTCGTCGTTGGGAGCGTTGGCTTCGCGTACAGCAAGGCTGCCTAGGATGGCACTTACAGCCGATGATGGGACGCCAACCATAGGAAAAAACACCATGACAAGCCTTAACCATGGGTTTTTATTTGGTTTTGCGTCCATGACAGAAGGGGTTTGCAAAAGGCTTTCCCATGAACTGTGCCCTGAGCAAAAAAACGGAGAGCGTGCCTCGTTTGCTGTGGTGGCCACGGGGGGATACGCGCGTCAACTGGCTACAGTGACAAAATGTTTTGACGTGGTTCGAGAGGACCTTATTTTAGAAGGCCTGCGTTTGTTGTGGCTAAACCCATGTGTTTAATAGCTTGTAGAGATCAGAAAATATATTTTTTACATAAGCGAAACAGCCATGCCCTTTGTTGAGCTTTGCCTCCTTGCAGTGGCTTTGTCCATGGATGCCTTTGCCGTGGCGGTTTGCGCCGGCGTTATGGGCAAGGTCAAGATTGCCCACTATGCTAGGCTTTGTATAGCCTTTGGATTGTTTCAGGCAGGCATGCCTATAGTGGGCTGGGCCATTGGTTATACAGTGTTGCCTTTTGTTGAAGCGTGGGATCATTGGGTGGCCTTTGCTTTTTTGGCTTGGGTTGGATGTAGTATGATATATTCATGTGTTACGGGTGAAACACAGACAGAATGCCATTTTACTACAGGCAGACAGCTGATCGTGCTTTCTGTAGCGACAAGCCTTGATGCCATGGCTGTTGGGCTTTCGCTAGCTACGCTTTCTGTCAACATAGGCTTAGCGGCTTTGACCATTGGGCTTGTTTGTACAATATTTTCTGCCTTTGGCGTTGTGCTTGGGCGTATTTTGGCTGGAGCCGTAGCAATAGGACGTTGGGCTACACTTTTGGGTGGGGTTGTGCTTATTGGTATTGGCGTACATATTTTATTTGAGCATGGAGTTTTTTAGAGATATGAGTATGATAAGTGATCATGGGCCATTGCGAGGTATTACAGTATTAGATCTTACACGAGTCCTTGCCGGGCCTTTTTGCACCATGATGCTGGCAGATATGGGTGCAACAATTATCAAAATTGAACAACCTGGCGTAGGTGATGATGCTAGGGCTTTTGCCCCCATGTATAAAGGGGAAAGTGCCTATTATATGCAGATGAACCGCAATAAGCTAGGCGTGACTTTGAATATGAAAACAGATGCGGGCAAGGCCATGTTTTTGCAAATGGTCCAAAAAGCAGATGTTGTGCTTGAAAACTTTCGCCCGGGAACAATGGAGCGTCTTGGCCTTGGTTATGATGACTTACAAAAGGTCAATCCACGCATCCTCTATGGATGTGTTTCAGGTTTTGGGCATAGCGGCCCTTATCGTGCACGTCCAGGCTATGACATTTTGGCCCAAGCCATGGGCGGTCTTATGAGTATTACAGGGTGGCCAGATGGTCAGCCCACTCGTTCAGGTGTTGCCATGGGTGATGTTTTAGCAGGGCTTTCAATTACCATTGGGCTTTTAGCAGCCTTGCGCCATCGTGATGCCACGGGCGAAGGGCAAAAAATCGACGTTGCGTTGCTTGATTCTGTGGTCGCCTGCCTTGAAGCTCAAACGCAAATCTATTTTACCCAAGGGGAAAATCCTAAGCTCATGGGCAATCGCTATGCTGCTGCCTATCCTTATGATTCATTTGCAACCAAGGATGGCAGTGTTGTTATAGGTATTGGCAATGATAAATTGTTTGGCGCGCTTTGCCGCAGTATGCAAGCGCCTGAACTTGCAGAAGATGTACGCTTTAGCGTGAACGAGGCGCGTACTGTACATTATGTACAGCTTCGTCAGATTATAGAAGCTTGGACGGTGCAATTTACAAGTCAAGACTTGGTCAATATGCTTGTAGAGCAAGGCATCCCTGTGGGCCCTATCAATAAGGTGTCAGACCTTGCCTGTGATCCCCAATTGCTGGCACGGGAGATGTTTGTAAAGCTTAACCATCCTGTCGTTGGGGAAACCACGTTGACCGGATCGCACCTTAAATTTTCCAAAACCCCATCCAATGTGCGGACCCCTGCACCAACCCTTGGTCAAGATAACAAAAGGGTGTATGCACAATTGCTTGGCCTTTCAGAGGACGAGGTCAACGCATTGCATGAGCAAGGCGTTATTTGATGAGGCCATTTTATATATTGGTACAATTTTGCTGGAGCTATGGTTTAGTTGTAAAAAAAGCCCTAGCGTAACATCTAACCTGTTTGATTGGAGCAATCATGACGTCCCATACCGTTTGTTTATTACCCGGTGATGGCATTGGCCCTGAAATCATTGCCGAAGCCGTAAAAGTTTTTCATGCTATCGAAAAAGTATCTGAACATAGGTTCACTTTAGTGACTGGTGCCATTGGCGGAACCGCCATTGATGCGCATGGTACGCCCTTGCCGGAAGATGTCATTGCGCTTTGCCGTGGAGCAGATGCTGTATTGCTTGGTGCTGTGGGCGGTGCCAAATGGGATAATTTGCCCCAGGAACAGCGGCCGGAACGAGGGCTCCTTGGTATACGTAAGGCCCTTGGGCTTTTTGCCAATCTTCGCCCTGCCATGTTGTTTCCGCAACTGTCCGGTGCGTGCTTGTTGCGTGCTGATATTGCGGCTAAGGGACTCGATATTATGGTAGTTCGCGAACTGACAGGCGGTATTTATTTTGGTCAGCCGGCAGGTGAAGAAATGCGTGACGGCAAACGCACTGCCTTTAACACCATGGTATATGACGAAACAGAAATCCGTCGTATTGCCCATGTGGCCATGCGCACGGCAAGAACACGCCGCAAAAAAGTGTGCTCTGTGGATAAATCCAACGTCTTGCATGTGTCACGGCTATGGCGTGAGATTGTTATTGAAGTAGCAGCCGAATATCCGGACGTGGAATTAAACCATATGTATGTTGATAATGCAGCCATGCAATTGGTGCGCGATCCTTCACAGTTTGACGTGCTCCTTACGGGCAATATGTTTGGCGATATTTTGTCAGACGAAGCGTCTGTTTTGACAGGTTCCATTGGCTTATTGCCCTCAGCGTCACTTGGCGAAGGCAATCCCGGACTTTTTGAACCTATCCACGGCTCTGCTCCTGATATTGCCGGAAAAGGTTTAGCCAATCCTTTGGCCACTATTTTGTCTGTTGCCATGCTGTTGCGTTTAGGCTTGGGCCTTGGAGCTGAAGCTGACCTTGTGGAAAAAGCCGTGTCTAAAACCTTAGAAACATACCGCACCCCTGATATTATGGAAGAGGGTAAAGAGGCTGTGTCAACAGCTCGCATGGGCGATGCCGTTGTGGAAGCCTTTTTTGCTCTTACAAAGTAGGATATTTATAGCCTGAAAGCACAGTAAAAAGCTCAGCTTAAAGAGGACCGCATGGACGTTGGAACTAACCCTGTCATCCTTGCACTTGGTGCCGGCCTTGCCACATGGGGACTTACCGCCCTTGGTTCCGGTGTGGTTTTCATATCTCGTGAACCGTTTAGCCAGCGTACCATGGATGCTATGCTTGGCTCAGCAGCAGGGGTTATGTTGGCAGCGGCCTTTTGGTCTTTGCTTCTTCCTGCCCTTGAAGGTTCCGCTCATTTAGGACGCTTGGCCTTTGTGCCTGTGGCCTTGGGCTTTTTGGTAGGGGCAGGGTGTTTGCGGCTTATCGACATGGTGACGCCACACCTGCATCCTAGGGTGAATATGACCGATGGCCCTTCTTCAACCTTATCGCGTACAAGCTTGTTGGTCATTGCCCTAACGCTGCACAATATCCCAGAAGGCCTTGCTGTCGGTGTGAGTATGGGGTCTGTTGATATGGCATCAGGAACCACCTTTACAGGGGCTGTGACCTTAGCCCTTGCCATTGGTTTGCAAAATATTCCTGAGGGTATGGCAGTGGCAATACCGCTCCTTCGTGAAGGCCATTCTAGAGGAAAAGCCTTTTTTATCGGACAGCTTTCAGGTTTTGTGGAGCCCTTAGCCGCTATTTTGGGGGCCTTGGCTGTGGGGATTACGGCAACATTATTGCCTTTTGCTTTGGCCTTTGCAGCAGGAGCCATGATTTTTGTGGTGGTGGAAGAAGTTATTCCGGAATCTCACGCCTCAGGGCACGGCGATGCCGCTACCATGGGCGTAGTTTTTGGGTTTGTGCTTATGATGTGTCTTGATGTAGTTTTGGCAGGCAGTTGAAAAAGCACAGCCCGCTGAAAAACGGCAATCGCTTTGCTCTCTATATCCGTAACACTCGTTTCTCGTGTAATGGCTACCCCACTTTGCGGGACCCTTTCGGGTAGGTACTTCGTCAGGCTCGTTTTTTGCTACGGTCATTTATGTCTAAATAAACTCCGCTTCGCAAAAAAACTTCGTCATTCTCGTATCTTACCATTTTTAAGCGGGCTGTAAGTAGGTTGTTACTTAGTTAGTAGGCTGTTGAAAAAGGGGCAAGTGTGTCAAAATACAAATGCAGATTGTTTATGTATATCTGTATACACAGTGCCTCCTGCATTTGTATTTTTCCTTGTATTTCACCTTTTTTGAGCTGATTGTCGAATCTGTTGTGTAAAAAAAAATTGCCTTGTTGCTCAATAGCCTTGCCCTTGTTGTACAGCAACCACTTAGAAATAAAGAAAAGGAGCATGTCTTATGTATGATTTAGTACTGCAAAATGTACGGATTGTTGATCCTGTAAACAATGTGGATAAACAAGGGCATATTGCCATTGAAAATGGCCGCGTGGCAGACATTTGCGAAGAATCCTTGGCAGCGCGCTGTGACACCTTGCTGGATATGGATGGCTATGTGGCCCTGCCCGGAATCATTGATATTCATACCCATGTGACAGCCATTTTTGGTGGAAGCTGTGGGGGGTATCGCATGCTGGCACGGGCCGGCGTGTGTACAACCCTTGATCTGGCTGGCCCTGCTACGGAGGCTTTTAGCCTTTTGGGCAAATATGGAGCAGGCATTACGGTTGGAGTTCTTGAGAGCATCCGCCCTGAAGTTAATGTTCCTTCAGCAGACCCTTCAGCCCAAGAATTAAACAACGCCGTATGCACAGCCCTTGAAGATGGTGCCATTGGCTGTAAACTTTTGGGCGGGCATTTTCCGCTCACACCGGAAGCTTCGGCATGTTTTGTGGAAGAAGCTCACCGCGAACAAGCCTATGCATCATGGCATGCGGGCACAACGAAAAGCGTCAACCTGTTTGAATCCTTCCGTGAAATGATAGAGCTTACAAACGGTCATGCACTGCACGCGGCCCATATCAATTCCTATTGCCGCGGTGTCACAGGAGATGCTGTAAAAGAAGCCCAAGAAGCCATGGAACTGTTAAAGCAAAATCCTAACCTTTATAGCGAATCGTATATTGCCGAAACAAACGGCACCTCCTTTATTGTGACCGAAAAAGGGGATATGTACAGTAAAGCCACGGGCAGGACTTTAGAAACAGCCGGCTATACCGATTCACGAGACGGCCTTGCACAAGCCGTTCTTGATGGTTTTGGGCATGTTTTTGCACCTTATGGCGTTGAAACAGGCGTGTATAGAGGCGAAGAAGGCGCGCGCATGGTTCAGGACGGTACGGCAATTTCAGGCGGCTTTAATGTGAATCCTGCTCTTTCGCGTCTTTTGCTTTGTCTTGGAAAAAAAGCCGACGGTAGCTTTGTGGTGGACGCGCTAGCCACAGATGGAGGCGGACTTCCGCGGAACATTCTTGTGCCCTATGGCATGTCCTTGGTGAAGATGGGCATGTTAAGCTTAGCAGAATTTGTCACCAAAACAAGCACCATGCCGGCAAAGATGATGGGCCTTGCAAACAAAGGGCACCTTGGTGTGGGAGCTGATGCAGACCTTACCATTGTTGATACGCGTACCTGCGAACCTGTGGCCACAATCGTAGGCGGAAAGGTTGTGATGTTTAAAGGTCACGTGACCGGAACAGGCGGGCATATTTTGACTACAGAACGTGGCAAAGCCAGTATCAGTTCTTTTGGCATGCCATATACTATTCTTGATCCTACAACGTTTTTACCAAAACGCTAAACAACAAGGAACCTCATGACAAACCTGCCTTCGTTAGTGGCGGCAGCTCGTGCGTTACGTGAAAAACGTGTAACGTCTGTTGAACTTATTGGTGCAGCAAACGATAATTATGAGCAAAGCGAACACGCGCTCAATGCCTATAAAAGTTGGGATGCAGATCGTGCTTTACGTCACGCACAAGCTGTGGATACGCTCTTGCAGGACGGTATAGACCTTGGGCCGCTCATGGGATTGCCTGTATCGGTCAAGGATTTATACGGGGTGCCCGGCTTTTTAACATATGCAGGTTCTTTAAGTCCTTTGCCTAGCGAGTGGGAGCAGCCAGGTTCGGTCATGCAGGCCCTTTTGCGGCAAATGGGCATTGTTATGGGGAAAAGCCATACCGTGGAATTTGCCTTCAGCGGCCTTGGTATCAACAACCATTGGGGGACACCCGTAAACCCGTGGTCGTTACAGGAGCATAGGCTTCCCGGGGGGTCAAGCTCGGGAGCCGGGGTGTCGCTTATACAAGGTTCTGCCTTGCTTGCTTTTGGTTCAGATACGGGTGGCTCTATCCGAATCCCTGCATCCATGACAGGGCAGGTTGGCTTAAAAATAACCTATGGGCGCTGGGGGCTGGACGGCATTGTGCCGCTATCCTCGTCGCTCGATAGTCCGGGGATCATGTGCCGCACAGTTCTGGATGTGGCCTATGCCTTTCACGCCCTTGACCCTGCAGTCAGAGGATACGGCACTTCTGCCCTGCCGCTGCAAGATGCCTGTTTGCAGGCTGCACCCTTGGCAGGTTTGCGCATTGGTATTCCAAACAGCCTTGACCGCAACGCCATGGAATGTGGCATTGCAGATTTGTTTGCACAAAGCCTTGATGTTTTGGCTTCTTGTGGGGCTGTCGTGGCTGATTGTAAGCTGCCGGGTCTTGACGAAGGTATGGCTGTTATGGAGCAAGGGGGCCTTTCCGCATCCGAGCTACGGGCCTTTTTATTGGCCCATTTTCCAGAAAAAATAACCGACCTTGATCCTATCGTACAACGCCGTCTTCAAAATGCGGAAAAGGTCACAGCAGATGAATATTTGCGCAGAAAAACTGTGTTGAACAAGGTTGCCAAAAAGGTTTTGCCTGTTTTTGCAAACCTTGATGTGCTTATAACACCAACCCTCACCATATCACCACCATGTCTTTCTGACCTTGTAGACACTGAGTACAGCTATGCTGTTACCATGAAAACCCTTGCCAGTACGGTTCTGGCCAACATGTTTGGCTGGTGTGCCATAAGCCTGCCCATGGGCCTTGACTGCATGGGGTTGCCTGCCGGGCTGCAAATCATGGCACCGCCCATGCAGGAAGAAAAGCTTTTATCCGTGGCTTTGGCTGTGGAAGAGGCATTAACAGCAAGCTTTGCTCCGCGCATGCATTTGGATGTTGTGGCAAAAGGGCTTTTGCAAGATATAAAAACACCCTCCTAACAGGCTTTTGAAAACCCCCAACATGAAGGGCTATTAGTAAAAGTAGCCTTTTTAAAAGGATATGTAGTATGAGCACGACAGTTGATGGACTTAAACCAACAGAGTTGCCAGCTCCTTTGGAAGTAGGACAAAGCCTAGAGGTGGAAATTGAAGCTCTAACCGCAGACGGAAGGGCCCTTGCCAGAGTGCAAAACATGGTGTTGTTTGTGGCAGGAGCTTTGCCACAAGAGCGCGTAAAGGTTAAAGTTACAGCCTTGCGCCGCCGTTATGCCGAAGCAGAGCTTGAAGAGAGTATAGTGCCGTCACCTGATGCTGTTCCTGCCATATGTCCGCATAAGGATTGTGGAGGATGCCCTTGGCAAGGCCTAAGCATGCCAGTACAGCATGTTTGGAAAGAGCGTTTTGTGCGCGATGCCTTTGCAAGGATAGCAGGCTTTACCGAACAGTTACCGCTTAAAGAATTACTGCCAAGCCCCCTTACATCTGCGTACCGTAATAAAATGGAATTTGCTTTTGGTTTTAATGCCGAAGGTGATATGGCCCTTGGTTTACGCGAAAGAGGGGCTCATATTATTGTAGAAGTCACAGAGTGTTTTTTACAAACGCCTTTGAGCATGCAGATTGTAGCATGGTTGCGAAAGGCCATACGCCCCATGTATGACAAGCTGCCGGTTTGGGATCCGAAAAGCCGTCAGGGTTTTTGGCGTTATGTGGTGATTCGGCAAAACAATGCGGAAGAAACACATGTGGAAATCATCACAGCAAGGCACCCTGAAGGCAACAATGCCCAAGTTGCAGTGGGGAAAGAATTGGCCCTTGGGCTGCGTCAAGCCTTTCCAAGCATTAAAGGTGTGGCGTTAAGTGAACGTGTGGCTTATGAAGATGTGGCCTATAGCGAGTCTGTTCGTTACCGCCTTGGGGCGCAACATCTTGAGGAGCAGATCGGGCAGGTCATGTGCACGCTTGGGCCTATGGCTTTTTTGCAGGTCAATAGCAAGGCAGCAGAGCAGATGTATTCACATATTGTGCAAACCCTTCAACTTGAAGGGGTAGAAACCGTATGGGATATGTATACAGGAGTGGGGGCCATTGGCCTAACGCTTGCTCCCTATGCAGGGCAAGTATTTGGCGTTGACAGTGCAGGGCCTGCCATTTCGCATGCCAAAGAGTGCGCACGGCGTATGGGTTTTGAGCATGTGCGTTTTTATGCAGGGGATGCTGCCAAGGTTGCGCACCGCTTGTCAAAGCCTCAGGTGATTGTCGTTGATCCGCCTCGTGCAGGACTTGACGAGGGCATGATAAAAACCGTTTTGCGCGTGCGCCCAAAGCGGCTTATGTACGTGTCATGTAATCCGGCAACCTTGGCTCGAGATGCCGCCCTTTTGAGCGAAAGTTTTAGCATAACCTCCGCACAGCCTGTGGACATGTTTCCTCACAGTCCCCATGTGGAGGTGTTGGCCTTGTTTGAGCGCAAGGCGTAAGCCTGCTCATATTAAGGTATGACAATCTCTGTTTCTGAAGGGGGTATGGGGGGTGCAGGCAATGGCGCAAGCTCAGTTAAGGCTGCTTCCAAAGGTGTAATAGGGCTAGGCGGCTGAACTTGTTTGAGCTCTTTTGTAAAAAAGGCCAAAGCTTGTGTTGTTAATTGCGAAAAACTGTTTTGGCGTTCTTCATTTGAGGCAGCAAGGCACAATTCCGGCATGGTTGCTTGTAAAGATGGGGCGCAAGGGGCCATAAGCGAAGCTGTGTTGGTGTAGCGCAGTACGGTAAACTGTCCCGAAAGGGGGAGGTTTGCGTATATAGCGTTGGCATGGTGAGGTGCCAAGTTTATTCTATCAAGGTCAGCCTGTGCCACAAGCACAGGCACATTCATGCCGGTAAGGCCTTCTTCTGTAAAAAACATGCCGTATCCAGGGGCCACAGCAGCCACTGCCTTTACACGCGGATCATGATAGGTTTGACCAAGCTTTGGTGTTTCAGCCATGCTTTGCATAAGGGGTTTTGCCCATGGGCTACAATAGGGGTCAGCTGTTGTTGTACGTTGGCAGTACGAAGCCCATCCGCGCCTATCAAGGCGAGCACCTCCAAGCAATAAGGCTGCGGCACCACCCGGGCCAACACCTAAAACTCCAATACGTTCTGCATCAATGAGCGGTGCTGCGACTGGCATATTGAGCAGGGACGTGATCAGGTTTTGTATTTCATTGGCGCGGTGATCAAGCAAGTGGGCAGAGAACAGATCGTCAAGGTTGTCGGTGTTGTCAAAGCGGTGGGTGACAGCCGCCACTACAAAGCCTTGACGGGTAAGCGCAATGGCCAAAGGGTGGAGCGATAGGCGCGATCCTGCACTATCATGAGAAAGCACAAGCAAAGGGAACTGCCCCTTTGCAGGGGCAGCACCATGTGCAGAACGAAACGTCCAATCTACATACCGTAAAACAGATGGGTTTCTATGGGCAGGATACCATAGTGCCACATCTACATATTCGTTTTCGCTTACAATATTGATACTGCGAAATCCGGGCGTTATGACCTGTTCGGCATGCCCCAATCCAAGAGTAAGAAAAAGCGAAAAAAGCACAATACACGCACGAAGCAAAGCAAAAGGCTCCTATAGTGCCAATGCGGCATAGAACACGTTATTTCCGTAACGAGGAAAAAGCTCCAAGTTCAAACGGGGATTCTTGATAAACACAGTAATTGAGCCAATTGGAAAAGAACAAGTGCGCATGGGCTCTCCAGCGTACTTGAGGGGCTTTATCTGTGTCGTCATTGGGATAATAGTGTTGCGGCGGCGCGATTTCCAATCCCTTATTAATGTCGCGGCGGTATTCTTTATCTAAAGTGTCGGCGTCGTACTCTAAATGGCCTGTCACAAAAACGCGGCGATTGTCGGTTGTACCCACAGCAAGCACGCCTGCCTCATCTGAATCAGCCAAGATTTCAAGCGCGCCTACGCGGCGGATGTCTTCACGGCGGATTTCTGTATAGCGCGAATGAGGGGAGGGAAACACGTCGTCAAATCCACGGAAAAGCTTGTGCCGTGGACGCATAAGGGTATGTTCGTAAACCCCTGAAAGCTTTTTTTCAAGGGGATATTTGGGAATGCCATACCAATAATTAAGCCCGGCTTGCGCCCCCCAGCAGATGCACAATGTGGAATGGACATGGGTGCTGGTGTATTGGAAAATGGCTTTAAGCTCATCCCAATAATCCACCTCGTCAAAGTCAAGCAATTCAACAGGCGCACCGGTGATGATCATCCCATCAAACGAGCGGTCTTTGATAGCGCTGAACGTGGTATAAAATTTTGCCAAATGTCCTGGGTCAGTATTTTTTGATTCGTGCGCTTCGGCCCGAACAAGGGTAATGTTTACCTGCAAAGGTGTATTGCCAAGGAGCCGTAACAGCTGGATTTCTGTGGCTATTTTTGTGGGCATCAAGTTGACAATGGCTATTTCAAGGGGTCTGATATCTTGACGTGTGGCTAAAGATTCGCTCATGACAAAAATGTTTTCGCCTTCAAGCACATGGCGTGCCGGCAAACCTTCAGGAATGTTAATGGGCATAGGTAGTTACCTCAAAAAAGTTGATGAATTCGGTACAAAGCAGAAAGCAGATGTCATATTTTGAAACATACATTCTGCTTCATGCTAGCTTTCCTTAATAATTGTAAAAGATAAAAAAGTATACGCACAGCTTATCATATCGTCAACACACAAAGACACACTAAGTACTTTAGGCATAAAGTTTGGACACAAAAAGTGCTACACGCAAAATGACTGCCCTAGCTGTTTTTATAATGTTTTGGCAAATCGTTACGATTCTTTGTCTTGTAACATAATAAAGGACATGCGCATGTTGACGATTGCTTTCAAGGGCAAGGAAGGCTATAAGAAGGCCAGAACTTCTTCATATTAAGGAGCCTTATATGCGGCAAAGATCGTTTTTCCTTTTACATATCTTGATAGTATTAAGCCTAACGCTTTTACTTGGCGCTTGCAAAGCGTCACAGAATCGCTCCACCTCAAGGGCTGAACCTTCACAAAAAACGCCGTATCCTGTGATCACAGGTACGGTAAGCTACCTTGAGCGCATGGCGTTGCCGCCTGATGCTGTGGTGTATGTTGACCTTTATGCAATGGTGCCGGGAGAAGCAACACGCATTGTCTCAACCCTTAGTCTTCCAACGGAAAAAGGTGGTATTCCGGTAGCTTTTCGTATTGTTCCAGAGGCGTTGCCCTCAGGTGGGAGTTACGCTGTGGGGGCAACCATTGAAGCTGCCGGGAAAAAATTGTTTGCCAGTCCAAAACCTTTTCCCATTGATATGAAGATGTTGCGCAGTGGCAAGCTTAAACCATTAGAAATTATTGTTAAAAGATATATCGAAGAGGCACAGTCAGCCCCCACGTACACACAAACTGCCAAATTTCCCGGCACGTTTACCGGGCGTGCCGATACGCCGGAAGGTTCATTGCAAATGACCTTGTTTGTGCTGCCAAATCATGTGTTTGTGCTACGCGGTGAAGCTGGCAATACAGTACGTTACCAAATGAGTGGGCGTTGGCACCTTGTCTATAATGGCACAAGTTTGCAACTGGCAAGCCCGGGTTTATGGCCCATACGATTGCCCATCCTTGCTGACGGTTCCTTAGTTTTGCGTGAAATACCTGCCGATGACAAAGGCGTTACAGGCCAGCATCTTGGCATGCTACGTATGGTGCCTGTGCCGCCCAATGCCAAGCTGGCATCCCCTTGGCCTCAAACGCGCACGATGACCGGCTTATACCATCATACCGGCACACAAGGTTTTATCCGCGATTGCGCCACGGCAGAACAGTTTCAGCTTATGGGTGGGCCTGATGCCATGCAGCTTGAAGCCGCCTACCAAAAGGAAAAGGCAGCAGGCGCGCCACTGCTTGTGACTGCCAGCGTGAGCTTGCCTCCTATTGAACCTGTGGACAAAGGGGATTATGACGTGTTGCGCGTGGAAGCATTTATTTCCATGAAAAATGCCCAATGCCCTGCCACAACCACGGGCTCTGCTAAGGACTTGTTGGGCGACGGACGTTGGAAGCTTTTGGAAGCGTATGGGCAAAAAGTAGCAATACTGGATAATTTCCCTGAGCCGCATCTGGTTTTTGAGGCTTCAACAGACAAACTTTTTGGTTCTGACGGGTGCAATAATTTTTTTGGTGCCTTTAGCGTAAAGGATGCAGGCATGTCTTTTTCAAACATGGGCTCAACCATGAAAATGTGCCCGGAAGTGGACCAGCAGGCTATGCGTATACAACGCCTTTGGCAGGACGTGGATGGCTGGCGCGTTTTTGGGCAGATTCTTGAGCTGACAAGCCATGGCGAAGTTGTGGCTATTTTTGAACGCGTTGCCCTGTAGGTGTTGAGGAAAAAATGCATACATTCACTCATGATTCCGCCTTGTTACTTTTTTCAGGTGGGCAAGATTCATCCATCTCACTAGCTTGGGCGTTAAACCGATTCAGTAAGGTCTATACTCTTGGCTTTAGCTACGGGCAACGCCATCATGTGGAAATGAGCTGCCGCACGAGCGTGCGTGACGCTGTTGATTGCATGCACCCGCATTGGCACAAACGCTTGGCAGACGATACGATTTTAGACAGCACCTTGTTTACCCAAATTGGCGAAACTGCCATGACCAGCGGCATGGCCATTGCTTTTTCAGAACAGGGCTTGCCCAATACTTTTGTGCCAGGGCGTAACCTTCTTTTCTTAACAGTTGCAGCAGCCCTTGCCTACAGAAAAAAGGTGCCGCACTTGATCCTTGGCGTTTGTGAAGCAGATTATTCCGGATACCCCGATTGCCGTGACACCACCATCAAAGCCATGCAAGTTGCCCTTAGCCTAGGTATGGATACAGCCCTTACCATCCATACACCGCTCATGTGGCTGACTAAAGCTGAAAGCTGGCATTTGGCCCATGAGGAAGGTGGGGAAGGCTTTGTAAAGCTTGTGCTTGAAGAATCCCACACCTGCTACCTAGGCACTAGAGATACGCGCCATGCGTGGGGTTATGGTTGTGGCACATGCCCTGCTTGTACATTGCGCGCCAAAGGCTGGGAGCAGTATGTAGCAGGTATGCACACAGGAGCAGAGGGGGCATGAGCGTGAACCTAGCTGCCCAAGATCGTTCTGTGTTTCAGGTGCAAGAGATTTTTTACTCCTTACAAGGTGAAGGACGCCATGCAGGACGTGCTGCCGTGTTTTGCCGTTTTGTTGGCTGCAATCTATGGACAGGCCGCGAAGAAGACCGCGCCACAGCAAAATGTCGCTTTTGTGACACCACGTTTATAGGTGCAACAGGAGAGAAGGGCGGTAGTTATACAGAAGAGGAACTTGTAAAGACACTCTGCGCCATGCATCCAAGGGGGCTTGGGCATGATCAGACAAAAAAAGGGCGCCCACTCCTTGTTTTTACAGGGGGTGAGCCTGCGTTGCAATTAACGGCCAGCCTGCTTTCGCGTCTGCGGCATAGCGGCTTTGAACTGAGTGTAGAAACCAACGGAACCTTGCCTTTACCGGATGGTCTTGACTGGATTACGGTAAGTCCCAAGGCAGGTACAAAAATCGTGGTCACACATGGCCACGAGCTCAAGCTTGTTTGGCCGCAACCGAACGCTGCAGCAGACTTTACGCCCGAACAATTTGTAAATTTGGATTTTGCATACTTTACTCTTCAGCCGTGTGACGGGCCTTGCGTGCAGCAAAATACCATGCAATGCCTCACCTATTGTTTACAGCACCCCGTGTGGCATTTGGGATTGCAGTTGCATAAAATTGTGCAAATTCCCTAATGATCATGATTTATTGTAAGAATACCGTAGCCGCCTGTTGAAAAAATCCTTTGTAAAAGAGCTTGACGAAAATATCAGCGTATCATTTTTCCGCAGGCTTATCAAAAAATTCCCTCTTCGATAACGATGCGAGGAAGGAACGTTACGGAGACAGACAGCAACGCTATGCGCTTTTCAGTCGACCGTCTGGACAGGCTGTTCAAAAAGTGCTGGAGGCGCGGCAAGCGAAGTTTTTTTCTTACGGCATAGGACTCTTCGGTCCATGCCGGAAGAAAAAACAAGCTTAACAAAGTATACTGCGCTTTTTCAACAGCCTGTTAGGTATGGAGAATATATGTCCTACTACCCCCCCCTACCGTTACCAGCAGAAATGAACGAATGGGATAATCGCGCCAAAGATATGGGCCTTATGCCTTTTGCACTTATGGAAAACGCAGCGCGCGAAGCCCTGGCAGTGCTTGCAAGTGCCTACGGATGTTTAGAAGGGGCAAAGGTCCTGCTTTTTATGGGCAGTGGCAACAATGGCGGTGATGCAGCTGCCCTTGCAAGGCACCTTCTTGATGCACAAGCAGAAGTTTTGGTTGTCCATAGTCGCCCCTTGGCAAAATATAGTGGCATAACAAAACAGCATTTGACCTTAGCCAAACGCTGTGGTGTTGCCTTTCAATCGGCGCAATCGTGGTTGACGGCTAAGGGCGCGCCGGCGTTTGTTCCACATATTGTAGTGGATGGTTTATTGGGTACAGGGCTTGGCGGAAATGTGCGCGAGGCAGAATTAGCTCTTATTCAACAGATCAACCTTCTGGCCGCTGGGAGCTTTGTATTGGCATTGGATATCCCCTCAGGCTTGTCCGGTAGCACAGGAGAACCAATGCCGGAAGCTGTGCGTGCAAAGGTTACTGTAACCTTTGAAGCGGCAAAACCGGGGCTTGTCCTGCCAAACGCTCGCCCATGGGTGGGTGATTTGCACGTGCGGCCCATTGGTATTCCACGGGTTATTCGTTCACTTGCTCCGGCTTCGTGGCAGCTCATATCCTCTGCCTGTGTAAGGGCTGTGCCCCAACCTCGATTTGATTGGCATAAAGGGCGTGCCGGACATGTACTTATTGTAGGTGGCAGTGAAGGCCTTATGGGCGCGCCCATGCTTGCCGCAAAAGCAGCTCTGCGTTCCGGGTGTGGCCTTGTAACGCATGCTGCACCAAAGGGTTGTTTTGAGCAGTGCGGTAGCGATTGGCCGGATATCATGCGTTTGCCCTTGCCGGGGAATGAATGGAACCATAACCAGCTTGAGGCCGTTTTTACCAAGCTTGAACAATGCGCAGCTCTCGTTTTAGGTCCGGGTATTGGGCGCAGTGTCAACACCGTTGCCTTTGTGCAGCGACTGCTACAGCATAAAAACCGTCCAGCGGCGGTGGTGGATGCCGATGCTTTGCATGCACTGACATTTGATGCTTCGTCTGACAATGGCTTTGCATGCCTTCGATCTGACGATGTGATCACGCCGCACCCCGGAGAGGCTGCCAGACTGCTTGGCACCACAAGTGCACAAATTCAGGCAGACCGTTTTGCAGCCTTGCATGCCCTAATGGAAAAAAGTCCTGCTGTATGCCTGCTTAAAGGCGCAGGAACCCTTGTGGGGCAAAAGGGTAAGGTGGGGGCCATTTCGCCCCATGCCAATCCCTGCCTTGCTGTTGCAGGTTCCGGCGATGTGCTTTCTGGTTGTATTGGTGCTTTACTTGCCCAAGGGATAGAAGGTTATGACGCAGCGTGTGCCGCTGTGCAGCTTCATGCCATGGCAGGTTCATTCATGGCCAAAACATACCCTTTGCGCGGCAATACGGCCTCACAATTGGCTGACGCGCTGCCTTTGGTTTATCAATACGACACAGTTTAATTGTAAACACGTGCCTTGTTTTTTAGCATAGGCTCATGAAAACCGCTTTTTTTTACGCACATGAATAGTTCAGAATATAACGCGAAAAAACTATATATGCCGATAGTAAAAAAACATTCAAAAAAGTTGAAAAAAAAGCTTGACTCGTTCAAGCATCTTGCCGTATAAATCTTTTTCTCACTTCGAGTGAGCAAATCCCTGGGCGGCAGGGAAGGGCAGTTTTACACTGCTCTGCGACACTAACTGTATAGTTAGTTTTGACATTTTGCAGGCGTCACTGAATGCCGTAAGGATGTCAAGCCGTTTCAGCAAGTAATTTGCTGTAAAGGTCTTGTGTGGGGCTTCGGCCCTAAGGTGACCCTGCTAGATCACCTGTCATTTTGGATCCATTCCAATAAGGGCAGGCTGGCAACAAGGGTGACGTATTGTGATGGAACCGGATTTAAGCCAGCTGCTCAATCCTATATTCTCCGCACAAAACGTCGACATACTCCCCGATGAGTATGGTAAACTTGCTTGCCATTTTTTTGGTCTTTAGCTTGGGTCGGTCAAGAAGCAGATGCCTTTTGACCACTTGGTTAGGAACAATGGTTCCCCTGATATTGCTGCTATTTCAGCAGGCAGTTGGGGGGTATTGCCAGATAACGGAGTAAGCGAACATGACGACAGTGAGCAGTGATCGTATCCGTATAAAGCTCAAGGCTTACGATTACCGCATCCTTGACAAGGCTGTGGCGGAAATCGTCGATACGGCGCGGAACACGGGCGCAGGCGTGGCGGGGCCAATCCCTTTGCCCACACGTATTCATAAATACACAGTAAACCGTTCTGTGCACGTGGACAAGAAGTCTAGAGAGCAGTTTGAAATGCGCATCCACAAGCGTCTTATGGATATTCTTGAACCCACGCAGCAAACTGTGGATGCCCTTGGCAAACTCAGTCTGCCTGCCGGTGTGGATGTGGAAATCAAGCTTTAGCGAGGAATGTCATGGCTGAGAAAATGGGAATTTTGGGTCGAAAGCTTGGCATGACCCGCATCTTCGCAGAAGATGGCAGTGCGGTTACTGTCACAGTAATTGAAGCAGGTCCTTGCCCTATTACCCAGGTCAAGACTGTGGAAAGTGACGGCTATAATGCATTGCAAATTGCTTTTGTTGAAGGCAAAGCTAAGCATGTTAATAAGGCGTTGCAAGGACATTTTGCCAAGGCCGGCAAGGGGCTTTTCCGTAAAGTGCGTGAAATACGCCTTGAAGGTGCACCCACAATGGCTGTTGGCGATACCCTTGAAGCCACATTATTTACCGCTGGCGAGCGCGTAAAGGTCACCGGAACAAGCCTTGGTAAAGGCTATCAAGGTGTTATGCGCCGCTGGAACTTTAAAGGCTCTAAGGATACACACGGTTGCGAAAAGGTACACCGCTCCGGCGGCTCCATTGGTAACAATACCTTTCCGGGCCACGTGTTTAAAGGCAAAAAAATGGCCGGTCACTGGGGAAATGAACGGGTAACTGTTCAAAACCTTGAAGTTGTAGACGTGTACGCAGAAGACAACGTGATCCTTATCCGTGGTTCTGTACCTGGCCCCAAGAACGGTCTCGTTCTTGTGCGTAAGCAGTAGTTGGGAGAAAAACAATGGCTGTCGTGAAAATGTACAATCAGAACAAGCAGGAAGCAGGGGATGTGACCTTAGCTCCTGAAGTGTTCGAAGTCGCGGTGAGACCGGAAATTCTCCATCTCGTGGTACGAGCCCAGTTGGCTGCTCGTCGGGCAGGAACCCATAAAACCAAAACACGTGCATATGTATCAGGCGGTGGGGCAAAGCCTTGGCGTCAAAAAGGTACAGGCCGTGCTCGTGCTGGCTCTAACCGTTCCCCCATCTGGCGCGGTGGTGCTATCATTTTTGGGCCTCAGCCTCGCGACTATAGCTTTAAGGTGAACAAGAAGATCAGAAAATTGGCTTTGCGTATGGCTTTGTCCTCACGCCTTGCCGCAGGTTCACTTGTGGTTGTCAACGCCATTGACTTGGCTGAACCTAAAACCAAATTGTTTGCTCAAGTGGCAAGCACCTTGGGTTTAGAAAAAGCTTTGATCATTGCGCCTGAAGCAAACCGCAACCTTGCGCTGTCTTCTCGTAATCTGCCCGGCTTTACACTGACCACACCTGAAGGGCTCAGTGTTTATGAAATCTTAAAGCACAAACACTTGGTGCTTTTGGAAGGGGCTGTTGAACCTATTACAGCCCGGCTGAAATAAGAGGTTCGTCATGGATTATACACAAATTTTATTGCGCCCCGTTGTGACGGAAAAAGCGACCAGCGTGCGTGAGCTTGCCAATCAGGTAGCTTTTTACGTGCACCCCGAGGCCAACAAGATAGAGATAAAGCGGGCTGTGGAAGCGGCTTTTAATGTAAAAGTAGCTGATGTAAACGTGGTGACCAAGCGTCCCATGGTACGTATGAAAAACCGCCGTCTTTCGCATGTTGCTGGTTCACGTAAAGCCTATGTGACCCTTGCACCCGGCGAAAAGATTGAGTTTTTTGAGGGAGTATAGTCATGGCTGTGCGGAAACTTAAACCTACCTCGGCCGGACGTAGATTCCAAACGGTTTCTGATTTTGCAGAAATCACAAGAACTACGCCTGAGAAATCTCTCACCGAGGGCATCAATAAAAAAGCCGGGCGTAATAACCATGGCCGTATCACCAGCCGTCGTCGCGGTGGCGGTGTTAAACGTCGGTACAGAATCATCGACTTTAAGCGTAACAAAGTGGACATCGAAGCCACAGTAGCGCATATCGAATATGATCCTAACCGCACGGCGCGTATTGCACTTTTGCATTACAAAGATGGTGAAAAACGCTACATTTTGGCTCCCCATGGGATCAAACAAGGCGATAAGGTGCAAGCAGGATTAAAGGCTGACATTAAGCCGGGTAACGCCCTGCCCATGAGCAGTATCCCTGTTGGTACCATCATCCATAATATTGAGTTGCATCCGGGCAAAGGCGGTCAGTTTTGCCGCTCTGCCGGAACCTATGCGCAGCTCGTCGCCAAGGAAGGCAAATACGCCCTTTTGCGTATGCCCTCTGGTGAAGTGCGCAAAGTCCTTGCCATGGGCCTAGCTACGGTTGGTCAAGTTGGTAACGTGCAGCACGAAAATATATCACTTGGCAAGGCCGGCCGTAATCGTTGGCTTGGCCGTCGCCCCAAGGTTCGTGGTGTTGCCATGAACCCCATTGACCACCCCTTAGGCGGTGGTGAAGGCAGAAGCTCCGGCGGTCGCCATCCGGTGACGCCGTGGGGTGTGCCCACTAAGGGCTACAAGACCCGTGATAAGAAAAAGCCCTCGTCGCGACTGATTGTTAAACGTCGCGGCCAGAAGTAGGAGCCTCTCATGCCCAGATCACTAAAAAAAGGTCCCTTTGTGGATGACCACCTTATGAAAAAGGTGGACAAGGCGGTTGAAAGCAATGACCGCCGCGTGATCAAAACTTGGTCACGCAGATCAACGGTGCTTCCGGAAATGGTGGGTTTCACCTTTGCGGTGCACAACGGCAAAAAGTTTTTGCCTGTGTTTGTTACAGAGAATATGGTAGGTCATAAACTTGGGGAATTTGCTCCCACAAGGACCTACTACGGTCATGCTGCCGATAAAAAGTCTAAGGCCAAAAAGTAACGGGTGACGCTATGGAATCAAAAGCTATCGCTAAATTCGTGCGTGTATCGCCGCGCAAAGCTCGGCTTGTTGCCCGGAACGTAAGAGGCATGGAAGTTGAAAAGGCCATGAACATTTTACGCTTCACGCCCAACAAACCGGCAGACATCATTCTTGGTGTGGTGCGTTCTGCTTTGGCTAACGCCGAGCACAATGCCAGCATGGACGTGGACTCTTTACGTATCAAGGAAATCCTTGTGAACGAAGGGCCCACTTGGAAGCGCTTTATGCCTCGTGCCCAAGGGCGCGCAACGCATATTCGTAAGCGCACCAGCCACATCACCGTGATACTTGCAGAAGGACAGGAATAGTCATGGGTCAGAAAGTACATCCATACGGATTCAGGCTTGGGTATAACAAAAACTGGCAATCACGCTGGTTTAGCAAAAAAGATTACCCCGCCTTCGTCTTTGAGGACCATGAAATCCGCAAATACGTGAAGAAGTTGTTGTATGCAGCCGGTATTTCCAAGATTGAGCTTGAACGTGCCGGTGGAAAAATACGTCTGATTCTTTCTACAGCCCGTCCAGGTATCGTTATTGGGCGTAAAGGCGTGGAAATTGAAAAGCTACGTGGTGATTTGAGCAAAAAATTCAATAAAGAATTTTCGCTTGAAGTGAACGAAATCCGCCGTCCGGAAGTGGATGCTCAGCTTGTGGCAGAAAACATTGCCATGCAGCTTGAGCGTCGTGTGGCATTTCGTCGCGCCATGAAGCGCACGGTAACCATGTCACGTAAATTTGGTGCTGAAGGCATTAAAGTTACGTGTTCCGGCCGCCTTGCCGGTGCTGAAATAGCCCGGACGGAATGGTATCGTGACGGCCGCGTGCCGCTGCAAACACTTCGCGCCGATATTGATTATGGCTTTGCTGAAGCCCGTACAACCTACGGGATCATCGGAGTCAAGGCGTGGATTTACAAAGGTGAAATCCTTGACAAAGAGGTTGAAAGGTAATGCTTGCCCCCAAGAAAGTAAAATTTCGCAAATGGCAAAAAGGTCGCCTTCGTGGTGCTGCCACTCGTGGCTCTACCATTTCATTTGGTGACATTGGCCTAAAAACTGTGGAACACGGCAAGCTGACGAGCCAGCAGATCGAAGCCGCTCGTATTGCTATGATGCGTCATATCCGCCGTGGTGGTAAGGTGTGGATTCGGGTTTTTCCTGATCGTCCCGTAACAGCCAAACCCCTTGAAACTCGTCAGGGCAGTGGTAAAGGGTCCCCCGTGGGTTGGTGCGCGCCTGTTAAACCTGGGCGTATCTTGTACGAGATCAAAGGTGTAAGCCTTGAACTTGCAAAAGAAGCCCTCATTCGTGCATCGCACAAACTGCCGGTGAAAACCACCATCGTAGTGCGGGAGGGGCTATAATGAAAGCCAATGAACTTAAAGGGCTTGGCAAGGACGAGCTCCTTGCAAAGCTTGCCTCTGAAAGGCAGGAATTGTTTAACCTCCGCTTTCAGCATGCCACAGCGCAGCTTGAAAAAACATCTTCGATTCCTGCAACCAGGAAGAAGATTGCGCGGATTTTGACCATCCTGAAGGAAAAGGAATAGCCATGTCTGAAGCCATGGAACACCGCAAAGGGCGGATGCTCACAGGGGTTGTGATCAGCGATAAAAGCGACAAAACCATTGTTGTTCGCGTTGAAACCTTGATCAAGCATCCTTTATTGAAAAAATATGTTCGCCGTCGTACCAAGTTTACAGCCCATGACCCCAACAATGAATGTGGCATTGGTGATACGGTGCAAATAGTAGAATTTCGACCCATGAGCCGCAATAAACGCTGGCATCTTGTGTCTATTCTTGAAAAGGCCGTGTAGGAGTATATCATGATTCAGGTAGAATCCATGCTTCAGGTGGCCGATAACTCCGGTGCCAAAAAAGTTGCCTGCATTAAGGTGCTTGGCGGCTCACACCGACGTTATGCCACAGTTGGCGACATCATAATGGTGTCAGTAAAAGAAGCCATACCGCATAGTAAAGTAAAAAAAGGCGATGTGATGCAAGCTGTTATCGTACGCACAAGCAAAGAAGTGCGTCGCGTTGACGGATCCTACATCCGCTTTGATACAAACGCTGCTGTGCTGTTATCCAAGCAGGGTGAACCTATTGGAACGCGCATCTTTGGGCCTGTGGCGCGCGAACTTCGTGCCCGCAATTTTACAAAGATTGTGTCATTGGCACCAGAAGTGCTGTAGGAAATCAACATGAAACAGTTTCGTATTCATAAAGATGACAAAGTGATGGTCATTGCAGGCAAGGATCAAGGCAAAATCGGTAAGGTTTTGAAAATCCTGCGCAAGCATGATCGAGTAGTTGTGGAAAAGGTGAACATGGCTAAACGCAATGTGAAACCCAATCCCTATCGTCGTGAACCCGGCGGCATTGTTGACAAGGAAATGCCAATCCATGTGTCTAATCTCATGGTTGTATGCCCTTCCTGCTCTGCTCCCACCCGTGTAGGCTATCGCCGCACGGAGGACGGAGACAAAATCCGCTTCTGCAAAAAGTGCAACGCAACACTATAGGTGACATCCCATGACCCGTCTTGAAACTATGTACCGCGAACAGGTAGTTCCAGTATTGCAAAAGGAGTTTTCTTATGAATCTCCCATGCAGATCCCTGGAATTGTAAAGGTTTCGCTGAACATTGGCCTTGGTGCCGCAAGCCAGAACAACAAGCTCATGGAAGAAACGATCAATGAGCTCACTCTGATTGCCGGACAAAAAGCTGTGGTAACCCGTGCAAAAAAATCCATTGCTGCATTTAAGTTACGTGAAGGCATGCCCATTGGTGCTCGTGTGACCTTACGAAAGGAGCGCATGTGGGACTTCCTTGACAAGCTTGTAAATTTTGCTTTACCTCGCGTTCGCGACTTTCGCGGAATTGCAGACAGAGGGTTTGACGGTCGTGGCAATTTCACCCTAGGTATCAAGGAACATTCCATCTTCCCTGAATTGGAAGTGGATCGCATTGATAATCCTAAGGGTATGAATATTACCATCGTAACCACCGCCACAACAGATAAAGAAGGCAAGTTTTTGTTAGAAAAACTTGGCATGCCTTTCAGAAAGTAAGGAGCCCATTGTGTCGCGCACATCCCTTGAAGTAAAGTCAAGACGTAAACCCAAATTTTCGGCTAGGGCCTATAATAGATGCCCTATTTGCGGACGTCCTCGTGCTTATATGCGCAAATTCGGCCTGTGTCGTATTTGTTTTCGTAATATGGCACACCGTGGAGAACTTCCCGGCGTTCGTAAATCCAGCTGGTAACCTGTAGAAGGAGTCCATTCGATGATGACTGATCCTATTGCAGATATGCTTACGCGTATCCGCAACGCACATTTGGCCCTGCACAAGGAAGTGAGTGTGCCGCGCTCAAAGATTAAAGTTGCCATTGCAGCTATCTTACAGCAGGAAGGCTACGTCGATGACGTATCCACTACTGATGAGGCCATTACTATTTCCTTGAAGTATTACCAAGGTAAACCCGCCATCATGGGTTTAAAGCGGATTAGTAAGCCTGGGCGTCGTCAGTATGTGGGCGCAGGCAGTATTCCGCGCGTGCAAAACGGCCTTGGCATTTGTATTTTGTCCACCTCACGTGGCGTCATTGACGGCGCTGCAGCTACTGAGGCTAAGGTGGGCGGCGAACTTCTTTGCGAGATCTGGTAAACGGGGGTTTTTTATGTCACGTATTGGAAAACAACCCGTTGCTGTTCCCTCAGGTGTAGAGGTGAAGGTTAGCGGAGATAAAATTATGATCAAGGGCCCTAAGGGCGAACTTGTTACACCTACAAGTTCCTTACTCAACTATGAAATGGTTGATGGCCAGATGGTTGTGACTCGCCGTGTAGAATCACGCGAAAGCCGCAGCCAGCATGGTTTACGCAGAACCCTTCTTGCCAACTGTGTAACAGGGGTTTCCAAAGGTTTTGAAAAAACATTGGAAGTCATTGGTGTGGGTTATCGCGTAGCTGTAAAAGGCAATGTAGTTGAGCTTGCTGTTGGTTATTCCCATCCTGTTATTGTGGAATTGCCAAAGGGCATCACTGCTAAGGTTGAGGGCCAAAAATTGACCCTTATGGGCATTGATAAAGAGCTGGTTGGCGAAACCGCAGCAAGGATTCGCCGTATTCGTAAGCCTGAACCTTATAAAGGTAAGGGCATTAAGTACGAAACTGAAACAATTCAGCGTAAGGCCGGCAAATCCGGCGGCAAAAAATAGTCGGAGTGCGCCATGAGCAGTATAACCAAAAATGAAGCCAGAAAGCGCAGAAAAATTCGTATCCGTAAAAAAATTTCCGGTACTGCCGAAAGACCACGTTTAGTAGTTTTTCGTTCCAACCTGCACATTTATGCACAGGTTATTGACGATAACTCAGGGGCAACACTTGTTGCAGCCTCTACCCTTGCGCTTTCCAAGGGTGCTGAAAAGGTCCATTGCAATATGACAGGTGCGGCAAAAGTTGGCCAAGAATTGGCTCGCCTTGCCAAAGAAAAGAATATTGAATCGGTGGTTTTTGACCGTAACGGTTATCTTTATCACGGCAAGATCAAAGCCGTGGCAGACGGCGCCCGTGAGGGCGGTCTCGTCTTCTAACCCGGAAGGACAGGCAGAATCATGGAACAGAATGAACTTGGATTCATTGAGAAAATTGTCTCCCTAAACCGGGTTGCCAAAGTGGTGAAAGGCGGACGTCGTTTCAGCTTCAGTGCTTTGGTAGTTGTTGGTGACGGGAAAGGAAGCGTAGGTTTTGGACTTGGCAAAGCCCAAGAAGTACCCGAAGCTTTACGCAAGGCTACTGAACATGCTCGCAAAACCATGGTGAAGGTACCTCTTGTTGAAGGAACCCTTCCCTATGAAATACTAGGCCGTTTTGGCGCAGGTCGCGTTATGTTGAAACCTGCTTCTCGCGGTACCGGTATTATTGCAGGCGGTGCTGTGCGTGCCGTTATGGAAGCAGCCGGTGTGAATGACGTGTTGACCAAAGCTATTGGTACCAATAACCCTCACAATGTGCTTAGGGCAACAATGGCTGGTTTGACAGAACTTCGCAGTGCTGAAGATGTTAGCGAAGTTCGCGGCAAAAAAGTCGAAGCTCCTAGGAAGTGATAGCATGGCTGAAATCACCATAAAAGTAATTAAAAGCCGTATCGGCTGCAACCCTATCCAGCGCAAGACCCTTGACGCTTTGGGGTTGACCCGTCGTGAAATGGTCAAAACCTTTCCCGATAACCCTGCCGTTCGCGGCATGATTGCCAGAGTTTCACATCTGGTTGTTGAGGTTGCCAAATCATGAATTTGAATGAACTGTATCCGTTTGCTGAAGATCGCAAAAGCCGCAGACGTGTAGGACGTGGTTCCGGTTCCGGCCTTGGCTGTACATCGGGCAAAGGTAATAAAGGTCAAAACTCTCGCGCAGGTGGCGGTGTACGCCCCGGCTTTGAGGGTGGTCAAATGCCCTTGCAGCGTCGTTTGCCCAAACGCGGTTTTAAAAACGCTCCTTTTAAAGTGCGTTATGAAGTGCTCAATCTTGATCGCCTTATAACCGCATTTGAAGGCAAGACCGAAATCCTTTTAGAAGATATATATGATCGTGGTCTTGTGCCCTTTGGCCGTTTGGTTAAAGTTTTGGCACAAGGGGATATCTCTGCTCCTTTGAAAGTTGAAGCACACAAGTTTAGCCGTTCTGCTGTTGAAAAACTGCAAAAGGCTGGCGGTGAAGCTCGGGAACTTTTGGCAGAGCCCACGGAATAAAAGATTACGCTTTTTGAATAGAAAGCACATGCAAATATATGCGCCCCGGATTCTCCATTGAGCTATCAGGCTGGGGGACGGGGCGCATTTGTTTATATAGTGCTTTTAAGCGTATGTAACATGAAAATATAGGCTTATGGTGACGACGTTTTTTCGTCATACAAATGCCCCATGTGGGTGTGATAGCACACGACAGAGTAGGTAGGTGAACCGTGGCATTAGGCGGAGCTGAGAATTTAGCGCGCTCACCGGAATTGCGCACAAAATTGTTTTGGACCATCGGGCTTTTATGCGCGTACCGCATTGGTGTACATATTCCTGTGCCAGGTGTGGACGCCGGCGCGTTGGCCCATTTTTTTGAGGGTGCAGCCGGTGCATTATTTGGCCTTTTGGATATGTTTTCCGGTGGCGGTCTGAGCAATGTTTCAGTCTTTGCCCTTGGGATCATGCCCTATATTTCTGCGTCTATTATTATGCAACTTTTGCAGGTTGTAAGCCCTGACCTTAAACGTATGGCAAAGGAAGAGGGATCTGCAGGCAAAAGAAAGCTAACCCAATATACTCGTTACGGCACTGTGCTTATTACAGTTATCCAAGGTTTTGGTATTGCTGTTGGCCTTGAAAGCATGGTTAGCCCCATGGGATCTCCGGTTGTTATGGAGCCAGGCTGGACGTTTAGGCTCATGACGATTTTGACATTAACGGCAGGTACTGTACTTATTATGTGGCTTGGTGAGCAGATTACCGAGCGCGGCATTGGTAACGGTATTTCGTTGATCATCTTTTCGGGCATTGTTGTGGGTATCCCCGGTGCTTTAGTTAAGACAAGTCAGCTTATTTCTGCTGGTGATATGAGCATTTTTGTAGCTGTAATCCTTGCTGCACTTATGTTAGCGGTTATCGTTGGCGTTGTTTTTATGGAACGAGCCCAGCGGCGGATTCCCATTCAATACGCCAAGCGTCAGGTTGGTCGTAAAATGTACGGTGGTCAGAGCACCCATTTGCCTTTGCGCGTCAATACAGCCGGTGTTATTCCCCCCATTTTTGCATCCAGCTTACTGCTTTTTCCGGCGACCATTGCTAACTTTGCCACGTCTGAATGGCTTAGCAACTTAGCTTCTTGGTTTTCACCGGCATCGATTGTTTATAATATTATTTTTATAGTGCTTATTTTCTTCTTCTGCTTTTTCTATACGGCAATCATTTTTGATACCAATGATGTGTCTGAAAATTTGAAGAAGAGCGGAGGCTTTATCCCCGGTATTCGTCCCGGTGAAAAGACTCAAGAATACCTTGACGGTGTTCTGTCAAGGCTTACATTATGGGGCGGCGTGTATATATCCATTATTTCTGTACTGCCCATGATGCTTATTGCACAATTTAATGTTCCTTTCTATTTTGGCGGAACCAGCGTTCTGATCATGGTGGGTGTGGCTATGGACTTTATGTCACAGATTGAATCGCACCTTATTTCACGTCAGTACGAAGGGCTTATGGGCAAAACAAGGATTAAGGGCCGTTCCTAATATTTAGGCAGACGGTGTTGCCCTATTGGAGTTATTTGTGAAGAAGTTTCGAGGCGTTTTTTTAAAAAATGAGCGTGAAATTGGACTTCTTCGTGAAGCCAACCGTATGGTAGCTTGTATACTGGATGAGCTTGGAAAGGCTGTAAAACCAGGAATTCCAACGCTGCACTTTGAAGAAATTGTTCAAAAAATGTGCCGCGAGTTTAAAGTAAGACCTGCTTTTCTTGGTCAATACGGTTACCCTTTTGCCTTATGCTGTTCGGTAAATGAAGCCATTGTGCATGGCTTTCCTTCTGAGACGCGACTACAAGAAGGCGACATAGTAAGCTTTGATGTAGGCGTTATTTACGAAGGTTTTTATGGTGATGCCGCTCGAACCTTTGCGGTTGGCAACATCAGTGAAGAAGCCACACGCCTCATGCGCATAACCGAAGAAAGCTTGGCATTAGCAGTCGCTGAAGCTAGGCCAGGAAAATTGGTTGATGATATTTCACGAGCTGTTCAGCAGCACGTTGAAGGTGCCAATATGCATGTGATCAAACGCTTTGTTGGTCACGGAGTTGGCACAAAATTGCACGAAAAACCCGAAGTGCCCAACTTTGTTCCGGCTAACAGTTCCGGACTTCCTTTAAAAGTTGGCATGGTATTGGCTATTGAGCCAATGGTAGCACTAGGCACATCTGAGGTAGAGATTCTGTCTGATGAATGGACTGCAATAACAAAAGATCATAGCCTTGCAGCCCATTTTGAGCACAGCGTTGCAATCACTCCTTCAGGGCCGCTTATTCTTGATAGAATGTAGTGCAGTGGCAGATAAAATTGTTCCGCATTGGAATATGTATTGACATCGCCAAAAAAAAGCGATAGTCTTTTTGATTCCGTTACCCTTTTTGGTAACGGACAACTATTTGTGGAGAGACTTGACATGAAAGTCAGACCATCTGTGAAGAAGTTTTGCCCCAAGTGCAAAGTTATTCGGCGTAGAGGCGTCCTTAGGGTCATTTGTGAAAACCCCCGGCATAAACAACGCCAGGGCTAATCTGTCAGGAGAAAGACTGTGGCCAGAATAGCTGGTGTTGACCTGCCCAGAGGCAAGCGTGCTGATATCGCGCTAACCTATATCTATGGCATTGGCCGTGCTACGGCCTTAAAAATTCTTGATACCACTGGTATTGATTGGACCCGTGGCATTGATGACCTTTCTTCCGAAGAGCTGAACGAAGTCCGTAAGGAAATCGAACAAAGCTTTAAGGTAGAAGGTGATTTACGCCGCGAAGTTTCTGCCAATATCAAACGCCTTATGGACATTGCCTGTTATCGCGGGCTCCGCCACCGTCGTGGCTTACCTGTCCATGGACAGCGTACGCACACCAACGCACGTACCCGTAAGGGCCCGCGTCGTGGTGCTGTGGGCAAGAAAAAATAACTGAATTTACCCTTCCGGTATGGCAGTGTTAAAGTATACACTGGTGCCATACAAAACGTTCATCAAACGGAAGCAAAGACATGGCTAGACCAAGAAGATCTGCTAAAAGAAGAGAAAAAAAGAATGTCCCTGTAGGCCTTGTGCATATCCAGGCCTCTTTTAACAACACCATTGTGACCTTCACTGATACCCGTGGACACGCCATTAGTTGGGCTAGTGCCGGGCAAAGTGGTTTTAAAGGGTCACGCAAATCAACCCCTTTCGCCGCGCAAGTAGCTGCTGAAACAGCCGCTCGCAAAGCCATGGACAATGGCATGCGTACAGTGGGTATTTACGTAAAAGGTCCGGGTTCTGGGCGTGAAGCTGCTATGCGCGCTGTGAATTCAGCTGGCTTTAAGGTGGCTTTTATTCGTGACGTGACACCCATCCCTCATAATGGATGTCGCCCCCCCAAACGCCGCCGCGTCTAATTTTTCTAAAACAAGCATGCACTAACAGGCTACTGTAGCATACAAGTTCTCTTAACCCTTTTTTTAAAAAGGCTAAAATAGAACATTGACGCTCAGCTTACATTGTACGTGTGCAATTTTAGGAATAATGCAATGGATCATATAGCCCTTTATGTGGGCATATGCATGTATAACCTTTAGGTGTAAACTCCAGAGGCAATCAGCTTGATCTGATTTCGCTCTGCTTGAGGAGGAAACCGTCTTGGCCAAATATAATGATGCCAAATGCCGTTTGTGCCGCCGTGAAGGCACCAAACTTTTTTTGAAAGGCGATCGCTGCTTTACTGACAAATGTTCTTATGACCGTCGTCCTCACCCTCCGGGGCAGCATGGACGTATGCGTAAAAAATTAAGCGACTACGCCGTTCAGTTGCGAGAAAAACAAAAAGTCCGCCGTATCTATGGCATCCTTGAAGACCAGTTCCACAGCTATTTTGAGCGTGCGGACATGGCCAAGGGTGTGACCGGTGTCAATTTGCTCATGTTCCTTGAGCGTAGACTTGATAATGTTATCTATCGCTTAGGCTTTGCCAATTCTCGCAATCAGGCCCGTCAACTTGTTCGTCACGGTATTTTTACCTTAAACGGGCGTAAAGTAAATATTCCCTCTATGCAGGTTCGCGTTGGCGACAGCATTGAGGTTCCTGAGAAAAAACGGAAAATCCCTGTACTTGCCGAAGCTCAAGAAGCTGTGGCTCGACGTGGTTGTCCTACTTGGCTAGAAGTGGATGCTCCCAATTTTAAAGGTCTGGTTAAAGCGTTGCCGCAGCGTGACGATATCCAGTTCCCCATAAATGAGCATCTGATTGTCGAGCTTTACTCCAAATAAGCGGGGGCTACATGCTCTTTAAACAAGGCAACAGACTGATCAATTCACGCAATTGGGTCAAACTTGTACGCCCCGAACATGGGGTATGCGATTCTGATGCAAACGATACTTCTTTTGGGCGTTTTATTTATGAACCCCTTGAGCGCGGCTATGGTATTACCATCGGCAATGCTCTGCGTCGTGTCCTTTTGTCGTCGCTACAAGGTGCGGCCTTTGTATCAGTAAAAATCATCGGTGTGCAGCATGAGTTCACCACTATTTCAGGTGTTCTTGAAGATGTAACCGATGTTGTGCTCAATCTTAAGCAGGTGCGTCTGGCCATGGATACCGACGAACCTCAGTTTCTTACCCTTAATGTTTCCGGTAAGGGCATGGTTACTGCCGCCAATATCCAAGGCAACCAGCATGTGGAAATCCTTAATCCGGAACAACATATTGCAACGCTTACCGAAGATGTGAACCTTTCCATGGAGTTTGAAGTGCGCATGGGCAAAGGCTATGTGCCTGCTGATATGCACGAAGGACTTTCGGACGAAATCGGCCTGATCAAGTTAGACGCGAGCTTTTCACCTGTTCGCAAGGTGGCTTATGTGATTGAGCAGGCTCGTGTTGGTCAAATGACCAACTATGACAAATTGATCCTTGAAGTGTGGACTGACGGCTCAGTATCTGCTGAAGATGCCATCGCCTACAGTGCAAAAATCATCAAGGAGCAAATTTCTGTCTTCATCAATTTTGATGAGCGCATTTCAGGTGAGCATAGTTCTGGCGGTTCTAATGTTTCTGACATAGACGCCAAGCTATTTATGGGTATTGATGAATTGGAATTGTCTGTACGCGCAACCAACTGTTTACGTAGTGCTAACATTGCTACGGTTGGTGAGCTTGTACAGCGGCCCGAATCAGAAATGCTCAAGACGAAAAACTTTGGTAAAAAGTCCCTTGACGAAATCAAGGCTGTGCTAGCTAGCTTAGGCCTCGATTTTGGCACTAAAGTGGACGATTTTGACAAGAAATATCAAGAATGGAAAAGGAAGCAGAACCATGAGGCATAGTAATTCCGGCAAAAAGCTTGGTAGAACGCCTTCCCATCGTAAGGCTCTGTTCAGCAATATGGCTACTGCCCTGATCACCTATGGCAAAATTCGCACAACTGAAGCGAAAGCCAAGGCCCTGCGCCGTACTGTAGAACCTTTGATCACCTTAGCTTTGCGCAACGATTTGCACGCACGTCGTCTTGCCTATAAAAAGCTTGGCGATCACCAGATTGTAAAACGTTTGTTTGATGAAGTGGCCCCTGTTTTTGCAGGCGTTCCCGGTGGTTATACCCGTATCACCAAACTTGCACTGCCGCGTAAAGGTGATTGCGCTCCCATGGTGATCATGGAGTGGACGCGTCAGCCAGGACAAGGCGCTGAAAGCGAATAACGTTATATCCAATGATGATAAAAAGCCCCTCTTGAGGGGCTTTTTTAGTTTTGTACAGGCATCACAAAAACTTGTAAAAGAGTTCTTGTCAAAGGGTTTTGCTTGGGCGTATGTAAAGAAAAGCGTATCGTTGCACCGGCTGGATTAAAGCACAAAGCCTTTGCTTATTTCTGCGTTAAAATAGGGGGTAAAGCATGAAGACTCTTTCCATTGTTATTCCTGTTTATAATAAATGGGAACTTACCAAGCAATGCCTCACCTCCCTTGCCATAACCACGCAAGGCTTTGATGATTTGGAAGTTTTGCTGGTTGACAATGCCTCAAGCGATGCAACAGCCGTTATGTGCGCCGATTTTGGCAGTGCTTTGTTTAATGACAGATTTCATTACCTTCGCATGCCCATGAACTATAATTTTGCAGGGGCTTGTAATAGAGGTGCAAAAGCTGCCAAAGGTCGTTATGTTTTTTTCTTGAACAACGATACTGTGCTTTTGGAAAATTGGTATGAACCTTTGCTTAAGGCGCTTACGAATGGCCTGCCCAATGGGCTGCGCCCTTCTGCTGTGGGGCCGCTTTTGCTCTATCCTGACGCTTTTGGCTTTAAAGACAGGGTGCAACATTTAGGCGTAGCGTTAACGCCAAGGCGTTCTGTTACGCATTTGTATGAATATCTTCCTGCGAATCACCCTTTATGCCACAAAACACGTAGTTTTCAGGCCATAACTGCCGCTGCCTTGCTCATGCCCTTGGCGTTATTTGAGCAAATGGGATGCTTTGATGAAGGCTATATTAACGGATTTGAAGATCTTGCCTTATGCGCACAATTAAAAGCTAGTGGTCATACCATGACCTGCGTTTCTGATTCTCGCATCTATCATTTGTGCAGCCAAACGCCGGGACGAAATGATCATGATCAAGCCAATGCCGAACGATTGTTTGAGCAATGCTCCTCAATCCTCACGGCTGATGAACACGCACTGGTTCAGGCTGATGGGTATAGGCTCAAGTTTACTGCGTGGCATACGTTTATGATTGCGCCGCCCATAAGGACTGTACACATGCTTCACAGAACCTTGCAAGCAAATCCAAGTAGGGATTGTGCGTTGGACTTGATCCGGCAAGAGCCTTTTTGGTTTGACGGATACCTCTGGTTGGCCGACTATGAAGATAAAGCAGGAAATGCAGATGCTGCCATGCAAGTGGCAAGTTTGGCCTGCGCCATGGATGCGTCGCCAAGTATCATGAAAATGTTATGGCAGCTAGCTAAAAAGCACCAACAAGACGCACTGGCGGCGGATCTTTATGTGCGGTTGCGCAGCGTCCTTTGTACTAAGCAAGAGCGGCTACAAAGCTTTATGAACGCTCGCAAAACATTTCGAGGGCATTTTCCGGAACTTGTCGAAGATATAGATAAGCATTTAAGTAATGAAGATGTGTTTTATCAGCAAGAGGTCGTACCTTTGGCAAGCACGTTGGCTCAAGAATAACATACATGTGCAGGCATAGTTGCGCATCAAACATGTAGTTGAGCAGGCTTTATTGATACATCATGAGGTGGTGGATGGATACACAAGAAGCATTACAGCAAATTCAAGCAAAGCTAGGGCATCGTTTTACGGATGAATCCTTGCTACAGATGGCATTGACGCACAGCTCATGGGTCAATGAGCATGGCGCGAAATCAGGCCATAACGAGCGGCTGGAATATCTTGGGGATGCGGTGCTGGAGCTTGCCGTTTCAACGGAATTGTATCAACGTTTTTCAACGGCTAGGGAAGGAGAACTGACAAATTTGCGTTCGTCCTTAGTCAATACACAGGTTTTAGCTACGCTTGCTCGAAAGCTGTCTTTGGAGGGCGTTTTACGCCTTGGACGAGGGGAAGAAAGCCAAGGTGGGCGCAAGCGAGATGCTCTGCTTGCCGATGCTATGGAGGCAGTATTTGGCGCGTTGTATCTAGATGCTGGCTTTATTAAGGCGCGTCATGTCATCAATTCCTTATATAAGGAGCTTGTGCCGCAACAATCGCAGGTAGCCCAACAAAAGGATTATAAGACTCAGCTCCAAGAAGCGACGCAAGACCAGCAGCTTAAAGAACGAGGCCTACCTGCCTATACCCTAGTGGGATCTGATGGGCCTGAACACAGCCGTGTTTTTACCGTGCGCGTGACCTTGCCTACGGGGCAAGATTTTACAGCGCAAGGGCCAAGCCTTAAACGTGCAGAGCAAGAAGCAGCCAAGTTGGCTTTGACGATATTTGAACCAAAGGCATAGTATTTTTTGTAGCTATACAAACCTTGCTCCATGCTCAGATGACGACTCGGCAAAAATTGCTGCCATACTTCAAAAGCAGAAAAAGTAAACCAAGTATCCGATCTAAGGAGGAAATCCTCCTTAGATCGTTTGACTTTGGTCTGCCTTAGCCTACAAGATGGGCTTAGCCGCCGATAAGCTGCATAGCCATCTGAGGCAGAGAATTAGCTTGAGATAGCATAGCCACCGCAGACTGGGTGAGAATTTGGTTACGCACAAATTCGGTCATTTCAGTAGCCACGTCCACGTCAGATATGCGTGATTCTGAGGCTTGAAGGTTCAAGGACTGTGTTTGCAGGTTGCTGATGGTGTTTTCCAACCTGTTTTGCAAGGCACCAAGGCTTGCGCGGATATTGTCCTTGGAAATAATTGCCTGGTCAATGGCTGTAAGTGCGTTCTGCGCGCCCGACTGGGTTGAAACGCTGAAGCCGGCTTCTTCACCAACAAGGCTTGAAGATTGATTGCCAAGGCCCAATGAGGAGGCTGTTGTGGAGCCTATTTCAATGTAGTAATAGTCTTCAGCTGAGTCGTTACCCACGCCAAAGTGGATTTTAAGAGCTCCGGTGCTGTTTAAGCCAGAACCATCGTGAGCGCCTGAGAGTGTGCCGTCCAGAACTTTAATACCGTTAAAGTCTGTGGCGTTGGCGATACGGGTAATTTCTGAAGCCATGGCCTGATATTCAGAGTCAATGATCAAACGCTGAGTAGAGTTGTACGTGCCTGTTGCGGCTTGTTCTGCAAGCTCTTTCATGCGGATGAGTTTTTCGTCGATAATACCAAGAGCACCATCTGTGGTTTGAACCATAGAAATAGCATCATTGGCATTACGAATACCTTGTTGCATGGTTGAAATTTCTGCCCTCATAAGTTCGCGAATAGCAAGGCCTGCAGCGTCGTCAGCTGCGGTCCCTACGCGAAGACCGGAGGATAAGCGTCGTGTTGAAACGCTTAGGTTATCGTAACTGTTGTTCAAGTTCTGGGCCGCTGTCGCTGCCATCATGTTGTTATTAATGACCAAAGCCATAGGAATTCTCCTTAAAGTTAGTGGTTGTCAACAACTAAGCAACCACAGTGCCAAAGCTTTTTTTTAGTTGTAATGTAAGCATGTTAAATATTATCTAGACATCGGTATGGCGTTTTTTTCCTACCATTTTTTGTGGGATGACAAAAAATTTCCGATTGAGTACCATGACTCAGCATGGTTTTTGTGCAAAACGTATTGATAGGTTCATCATAAAAACCGTATATGCATATATATATTCAATGATTTTATATGTATAACTGTGGTAGGTAATTATTTCAGGCAGGCAAAGGGCCTTTCTACAATGGCTGTTGGACAGCCTGAAAGGATAGCGGACTTGTGCCGTATACTAGGAGCCGTGTATACGTCGGCGTGCAAACGCCTTATTCCATGGCTTATGTAACTTTTTTTGGTGTTTGTATGTCGTTAGCCCCAACACTTCTTATTCAGATGCAGCGCATGGGCGATCTGGTCATGACCTTTCCATTGATGGAACGCATTGTGGCACGTGACCCCGATAGGCCTTTATGGGTTGTGGCAGAGCCTCATTTTTTTAATGAGCTTTTGCCTTTAACGCCTTCAGGGGTAACGTATGTGCCGTATGATGTTGCTAGAACCTTAGGCACATCCTCTTTACACAGCATCATCAATGTAAGTCACCGTGATAAGGCACTTGCCCTTGCCGGAAATTTGGAAAAGGCCAGCGAACATGGTGTTGTGGGGCTTTGCACTCGTAATAACGTGAATCATATTCGAGGTGATTGGGCTCTTTATAGGCAGTCCATTGTGGAGAACAACAGGCACAATCTTTTTCACTGGGCAGATTTGCACATGCTTGACCTTGAACCGCCAAATCCTTTGTCAGAAGGGGTATGGCCTACGCCTAAACCTATGGGTAGAAGAGGTAAAGTGGGCTTGTTTGTAGGCGCAAGTGAAGAGGGCAAGCGTCCGGAACCTGCGTTTTGGGGGGATTTAGCCAAGCAGCTGTATAAAAAAGGCTTGCACCCTGTTTTTTTGGGGGGGCCCGGTGATAAGGATATGGCTGCCAAGGCGAACCTGCATTCAGGATTGCCCGGGCATAACAATTTGGCAGGGCATTTTTCTTTGGCAGCGTTTACGGGTTTTGTGCAAACACTTGACCTTATGATCACGCCGGATACAGGCCCCATGCACCTTGCTGCGTGGGCAAAGGTTCCTGTGCTCAACATATCCATGGGGCCTGTTAATCCATGGGAAACAGGGCCCATGCCGCCAGGGCATTGGGTGTTAACTCCTGCACGAAGCTGTGCAGGCTGCTGGGTTTGTAAAAACGGCACGTTTCGTTGTAAAGACGCTTTTTTGCCAAGCCGAGTGGCCCGTCTTATAGAGGCCTTATTGCGCGGTGAGGCGGTGCAGCGTTTTCAGATACCGGGGGTGCGCCTTGGGTACACGGCACGGCGAAACGGGCTGTATGACATTGTTTATACAGAACATGAAAGCAACGTGCGTTTAACGCCCCATACAGCGCGTTACGCGTTAAGTAGGTTTTGGCAATCGTGGTTTTTAGAGGTTTTAGGGCAGAAAGCCCATGGTCTTGGCAACCCCATTAAAGAGCTAGAACCCATTTCGCACCTGTACAAGCCCTTGCTGCGAACTGCTGTTCGAGTGAACAACGCCTTGGCTCTTTCCTTACGTCATAAAGGCAAGGTACTGGGTGAGGATTTTTGGAGCACTGTGCCGCCTCTTGCACGGCCTTTTTCAAGCTACCTTCATCTATTGCTACAAAACGGAGACTATGAAAGGCCTGCCTGGGGTAGGGCTCTTACGTTGAGCGCGCACCTATCAGAGCTGCTTTCAAGTGAAAAATTGTAAGAGGCGCTTGGTATCTTGTTGACACTAAAAAAACATGAGAACAATTTGAAGTGCTATTCGTTTATAGCTAAAAACCCACAAAAAAAGTGCCGTAAAGCAAGAGCGCGTAATGCGATTTTCTGGCAAAGTTGTGATGTGGGTTCACTGTTTTTTAGGGTGACACTCCTTGCATTTTCAGCATCGGCTATCTGGTTGCGCAATAACGGTCCTTAGACTGTTTACACGCAATCATGAAGGTGCACAAATCCTATGGGTTTTTTGTCTTGTACAACAAATAGCCCTGTGATGGTTCGTGAATGCATGATGTAACCGGCTTTGCTTGCCGCGCAATCTGCTTCCACAACAATGGGGTTTTCTGTCATAACCTCTTGCACGTGTTTTTGCATAAGGTCTGCACTCATATGCCGCCGCAAATCGCCGTCCGTGATGATGCCCACAAGCTCATTGTTGGTGTTAAGCACACCTGTACAGCCAAAGCCCTTGCCTGTCATGACGTAGATAGCTTCACTCATGGGCGTGCCCACACAGACTAAAGGCATGGCCTCCTTCGTGTGCATGATTTCTGCAACAGAGCGTAATTGTTTACCAAGTGCGCCGCCTGGATGGTAGGTGTTGAAGGCTTTTTCATCAAATCCGCGAACTTGCAAGACTGCCATGGCAAGAGCATCGCCAAGGGCAAGGGTTGCTGTGGTAGATGATGTGGGCGCGCAGCCAAAGGGGCATGCTTCGCCAAGTGGCGGCAAAACAAGACAAAAATCAGCCAGCCTGCCCAAGGTGCTTTGGGCGTTTTTTGTAATCGCCATAATGAGCATGCCTTTTTTGGTGGCATAGCCTAAAAGAGGGGCAAGCTCCTCTGTGTTGCCCGAATTGGAAAGCACAAGCAAAATATCATCCTGCAGCATCATGCCCAAATCACCGTGTGCTGCTTCAGTGGGGTGAATGAAATAGGCAGGTGTGCCTGTAGAGGCAAAGGTGGCAGCAATTTTACGCCCCACATGTCCGCTTTTTCCTATGCCGGACACAGCCACTCGTCCGCTGATGTTGAGCAATAGCTCTACGCACTTTTCAAAAATAGGGTCAAGGTTGTCTGCCAGGCTCAGGATTGTTTGGGCTTCTTGACGTAGGACTTTTTTGCCTATGTCCATGACATTGTGTTTGACGTTATCTTGCATTGGTCATTCCGTTCTGTATTTGTTTGAATATTCTAGGAGCCATAGAGCCTGTTGAAAAATCCATTTCAGGCAAGCTACTTTGAGTCAGCAGGATTGTCATAATGGCCCATAATAGTACGCACAGTTTCAAGGTCTTCTGCTGTGTCAACGCCTTTTTCAAACGCTTTTGTTGTAAAAACTCGTATGGGGATACCTGCTTGCAAAAGGCGCAGCTGCTCTAATTTTTCCAGCTGTTCTAGGGGGCTTGGCGGCAGTGAGGCAAAGGTTTGTAAAGCCTTGGCCTTGTAGGCATACACGCCGATATGGCCTAGGTACGCGGTGTTATTGTTAGGGTCGCGCACATGAGGGATAGGGGCGCGGCTAAAATACAGGGCATTGCCTTGATTGTCGCAAACAACTTTAACACAATGGGTTTTTTGTGCTTCAGTCTCTTCAATGGGGCTGCATAAAGTTGCCACCTGAATACTGGCATCAGAGCGCAGTGCGTGCGCCAACAGCTGCACAGCGTCGGGCCGCAATAGCGGTTCGTCGCCCTGAATATTGATATAGGCATCGGCCTTTTCCATGCAAGCAACCTCGTACACGCGGTCGGAGCCGCAGATACAGCTGGGTGAGGTCATACGCACATTGCCGCCAAAATCTTGTACCGCACGGGCAATGCGCATGTCATCGGTGGCCACAATAACGTCATCTAGTGCCGTTGCTTGCTTTGCCGCTTCGTATACATGTTGAATCATGGGCTTGCCGCAAATAGGCAGAAGCGGCTTTCCGGGCAAGCGTTCTGAGGCGTACCGCGCAGGAATGATTGCAAGAATGCGCATAAAAACTCCTTTATGTGATGCATTAAGCGCAGCACCGGCATGAGAAAAGAGGTTGAGTCCTGCAGCAATCTGTGTCAATAATGTGAAAAATCTAGCGAACTATCACAGAAAGCACAAGGTTTTATTTTGCACTAAGGCTTTATGATAGCTAATTGAATGAGTAAATATTATGAGGTAGTTATGTCACAGCTGACTCGGCTTGAAATGAACGTGAAAGAAGAAGATGTGGATATGGTAATCGGGCTTCTTTTTCAAATGGTATCGTATGGTTGGGAAGAGGAAAGTTTGCCAACAGGCGATACGCGCTTTCGTATCCATAGTGAAAATACGGAACTTATAGAAACTATTTGCCAAAATGTTCGCGCAAAAGCCCCTGAAGTCACCATGACAACAAGTACCATAGCCAATCAGGAATGGACGGCTGCTTGGCGTGAATTTTTTACGCCTGTCCCTTGTGGGCGTTTTGTTGTGATACCGCCATGGCTTGAGCATGAAAGCAAGCTGTTTGCGCCAAAACTGCCTATTATCATCGAGCCGCGCTCAGCCTTTGGCACAGGTCATCATAACACCACGGTGTTATGCCTTGAAGCGCTCTCACTTTTTGCAGATGAAGGTCTTTTGCTCCCTACTATGAACTTTTTGGATGTGGGCACAGGGTCAGGCGTCCTTGGTATTGGTTGCGCGTTGCTTGGTTTGAACGGTTTAGGAGTGGATATTGACCCCGTGGCCATAGACAATGCCTGTGAGAACGCCCACATCAATAACGTAGGGCAGGCTTTTGCTGTGCAAGCAGGTTCCATGGAGCTTGTCCAAAATATGGTGTTTGATGTGGTTGTGGCCAATATCCTGGCAGACCCTCTTAAAAGCATGGCTTCACAAATCAAAGCCTGCATGAAGCCACAAGGAAGGCTGATCCTTTCAGGCCTTTTAGAGCTTCAGGCTGACCAAGTGGAAGCCGCTTATGCTGAGCTTGGCCCGGCCAGACGTTTGATATCCGGAGAATGGGCTGCGCTTATGTGGTAGCTTTGCAAGTGGTTTGGACGCATGAGGTGGTGATACTCATTGCCTTTGGCACAAAGTACGCGTATATCAATAGTGTAATAACGCCCGTTGCGGCAAAGGAGACAGGTATGAACAAAGCGAAAGTATGGGCCATGGCCTTTGTTACGGTGCTTTTACTTGGAAGCGTAGCTGCCTATGGCGTGGCAGCACAAAAAGCAGATCCAGCCAACGGTAAAAAACTTTTTGCCGCCTGCGTGTCCTGCCATTCAGCACAAGGCAAATGGGTTGCCGGAAAGCCGGTTGATAAGCTTGTGCGCGCCATGCAGCATTTTCAAACAGGAAGCTTTACCAAAGGGCGCGATAAACGCATGCAAGCCTTGCTCAAGCCCATGAGCCAAAAGGAGCTTATGGATTTAGCCACGTATATGAATAGTTTGTAAAATCACGATCAATGGCTGCACGCAGGTATGGGCATGCCGTTTTTTCAGGCTGATGAAAAAGGGCTGCCTGGGGTGTCAGAAGGCGTTTTTCAGAACGGCATGGACCAAAGCGTCCTATGCCGCCCTGTAAAACACCTCCTTCCTACCATCCAACCCTTTTTGAACAGCCTGCCGCTAGCGACGGTTGAAAAAGCACTGTCTGCTACAGGATGTAGCAGAAGCCGCGCAGCGGAGCTAGTCAAAGACAAGCTGGAACTAGCTTCTAGCCTGTAGAAAAATAATATGATGAGATTTTCATCAAAAGTATTAAAAGTATTTTGAAACGAAAATTTTCAACAGCCTGTTTACTCTTTTTCGCTGGGCTGTTGCAGCATTTTTACCGCGCAAAATTTGCCGCACATGGCACAGACATCCTCATGGCGGTGTGGTTCGCGGCGCGTGTCAAGCGCTATGGGGTCAAGAGCTGCTGCGCGCATCGTTTGCCAATCAAGAGCAGCGCGTCCTTTGTTCATTTTAGCTTCACGGGCAAGGGCATGGGCGCGGCCAAGGGCCACCTCGCCTGCTTGGGCAGCAACCCTTGAGGCCATAACCCCTGCTCGCACATCGTCATTATCGGGCAAGGAAAGGTGCTCTGCAGGGGTTAAGTAACACAGAAAATCCACTCCTGCTTCCACAGCAATTGCTCCGCCAATGGCCCCTGCAATATGGTCATAGCCGGGTGCTGAATCTATAACCAAGGGCCCAAGCACATAAAGGGGCGCATTGTTTGTCAGGCGTTTTATGCCCTGAATCTGCGTTCGGACGTGATGCAAGGGTACGTGTCCCGGCCCTTCAATCATGCACTGTACCCCTTTTTCATGGGCATAGGCTGCCAGCTGGGCAAGGTTGATGACTTCTTCCCATTGGGCTGCATCGCCAGCATCTATACCGGCTCCTGGTCTAAGGCCGTCACCAAGCGATAAGGTCATGTTGTGGGCAAGGGCAATGTCTACCAGACGGTCAAAGTTTTCCAGCAAAGGATTTTCGCGGTTATTGTCCAGCATCCAACGGGCTAGGAGCGATCCTCCGCGTGAAACAATGCCCATGTGGCGCGCGGCACCTGCCATGGGTTTCATTGCCAGTTCTGCGCCACGCTTGCTCAAGCCGCAATGAACAGTAATAAAATCAACGCCTTGTTCGCCGTGGCGCGCAATATCAGCAAAAAGGCTTTCTGGATCCATGGCACTTACAGGCGTGTCAGAATCGAGCAGTTGTTGGGCTGTGCCATACATGGGCACCGTACCTAAGGGAATGGGGCAGGCTGCCAGCATGTCTTGTCTGATCTTGTCCAAGTCTCCTGCAATGGACAGATCCATAACAGTATCTGCGCCGGCCTCTAAAGCTGTGCGTAATTTTTGTTGTTCTGTGGCAGGGCAGTGGCATAAGGGGGAAGTGCCAATGTTGGCATTGATTTTTACCCGTGAGGGTTGCCCCACTAAAAGTGGCTGCACATTGGCATGGGCAGGGTTGGCAAGTAGCACCATGGTGCCTTGCTCAAGGGCTTCTTCAATGCAGGAAATGGAGAGTTGTTCTGTGCTGCTAAGGCTTTCTTGGTGGGCTTTCCATATTTTGGCAAGTATGGGGTTGTTTTGCAAAAGGCTCATGAGGGCTCCTACAAGTTGCGCGCATTGGCTATCGAATATGGCAAGTAGCAAGCACGTGTTTTGAGCCTTGGCCACTTTCCTACGGCAGCGTTATCTGCGTCAGGTTCAAAGGGTCTGGGACTGTCCCACTCTCAGCCTAAAAAGGCTCCCCTAGTGTGTTAAAAAATGTGTAGCCTGTTTTGCGTTGTGTGTAAAGGTGTCTATGTGAAGACGCACCAAAAAAACGTGCCTATTTCGTATGAAATAGGCACGTTAGGAGCCAAACTATAAGCCGGGTTCTGTTCCCTTGCGGGCGACTGTCATTCCTCTGGGAGTACGATTACCCGTACCCTCTAGCAACCTACCCGGAAGCGTTATGACCGGGCCGATCCGCTTCCCTATTTGGTCTTGCTTTAAACGGGGTTTACCTAGCTTACAACGTCACCGTTGCAACTGGTGGGCTCTTACCCCACCGTTTCACCCTTACCAAGGCCGTAAACGGCTTGGCGGTTTGTTTTCTGTGGCACTTTCCAAAGATCACTCTTTCTGGGCGTTACCCAGCGTCTTGCCCTATAAAGCCCGGACTTTCCTCGACATGTATGCCGCGACAGCCCGTTTGGCTCCTAGCATTGGCTGATCATCCTTTATGCGAAAAAGCTAGAATCAGCGATATTAAGCTTCTTCGGTAGCAGGCTGATTTTCAGATTCGTTAAAGTGCTCATTCCAATAGATGAGACGTTGGCAATTTGGGCAATTGATGATTTTATGTCCGCCTTGCAGCTCAATAAAGGTCTGAGGTGGGATGGCTATGCAGCAACCGCTACAAATCCCTGCCGTTGCCGGAACAATAACCGGATGGGCCAAGCGGCGGCGGATAAATTCATAGCGTTCAAGCACGGGGCGAGGGATTTCTTTCCCTGTAACCACACGCACTTTTTCCATTTCAGAGCGGCGAAAACGCGCTTCTTCAAGGCGTGTTGCAAGGCCACTTTGCTTTTCTTCCAGTTGCTCTTTCAGGGTGTTCCAAGTGGCTGTAATCTCTTCAAGAGCGGCGTTTTGAAGTTCTTTTTCTTTGTTTAAGGCATCTGATTCTTCTTCACGAGAACGGCTAAGGCGTTCCATGCTGTCCATTTCACGCGCTATGGCGTTGTATTCACGAGCATTGGAAACCTGCATCATTTTGTTCTTGCTTTTTTTCATGCGGTTGCCGTCATCTTCAATTTCGTTGGTGATGCGGCGTTGCTGTTCTGCCAAATGTGTCAGCCTGTCCAGAATTTTGTCTCGTTCTGCCGTGACGCTGTTAAAGTTGGCAGTCAATTGTTCTACTTCCTTGGGAGCGTTTTCAAGCTCAAGGTCAATGTAGTGGATGGCGTCGTCAACGCCTTGTAAAGAAACAAGTTGACGAATATGCTCAAGGTAAAGGCTCATAAATACTCCTCATGCAAGGATTGTTTTGGGCAAAATTATGGATACATAAAAGGATCACAGGACGGCATGAAGCTGACCTTCACCTTTGGCAGAGCCGCGGCAAGATGGTCGGCAAAAATGCGCATCATGTGTTCCTCAAGGGCAAAATGCCCCACATCAATAAGACACAAGGGCGATTCAACGGCGGTGTGGTATTTTACATCACCGGTCAAAAGCACATCACAACCAAGTTTGTTAGCGGCCTTGGCAAGGGAGCTCCCAGAGCCGGGGCAAATACCAATACGCGCTATTTTTTGGGGTACAGGGTTGGTTGCTCGTATAGCAGATCGGTCAATCCAAAAGCTGAGCCGTTCGATAAATTGTTCAAACGGCATGGGGCTAGGCAATGCGCCTGCTATGCCAAAACCACATTCGCGCGTTTCATCCGCAAAAACATGACTGCACAAAGGCTCAAGAAGTGCGCGATCGACAAGGCCAAGCTCATCTGCAAGCCACGATACAGGTCCTTTGGGGTTGGCATCTAGCGAAGTATGCGCCGCATAAAGGGGCACATCCTTTTGCATAAGGGCGCGTATCACCGTATGGAGCGGCCCTAAGGTTGCAAGGCGGTAGGCGTCCATGGATAAAGGGTGGTGCGAAAGGATAAAATCCGCCTTGGCGTTCAGGGCTGCCTGCACACTTTCAGGTGTAGGATCAAGGCAGATGGCCACATGCTCAATGTGTTCGCGCTCACTTGCCACCTGTATGCCCGAACTATCCCAAGGCGCGGCAATGGCTAAGGGGGCGATAGCTTCAATGGTATTGATAATTTCTAGCTGATGCATTTCAATCGCCTAACAGCCTGCTAAGGTCCTAGAAAAAAACAAAAGGCACCCAGCCGCTTGGTAACGGGGTGCCTTGATATGCAATGTACAGGTTCTGGGACATAGCGTCGCAGATCGTGTCATTATGGCAAAGGTTTGAAAATCGGTACACAAAAAAATTGCTCCTGTAACAGCATTTTGGTCCAAAAAATGGAGCCAGCGGTGGGAATTGAACCCACTACCTGCTGATTACGAATCAGCTGCTCTGCCAAGTGAGCTACGCTGGCGCATGCTGCAACAAACAAGATTATGTGATGTCGGGGTGGGTTGTCAAGAAGATTTTTAGCCCGTGTAGTCTTATTTGTTCCTGTATTCCTAAGGCAAAATGTAGCATTTGTAGCAGGGGGGCAAGCGTTCAAAGTTTGATAGGGGGAAATTGTTCTCGCCATCCTAACGGTCCACTCAAAGGCAGACACGCCCCGCATTATAGTTGAGAAATGTCGCTTTAGCCTCAAACAATAGAGTGACTTTATTGGCACCAACACAAAAAACCCGCCACAATGGCGGGTTTTTCGTAGAAGGGTAATGCAGACAAATTAAAGAAGGAGGTATTGTATCGTACAATTCTCTTATTGCAAGGGGCGTGCCACAGGATGTTTTTTCGGATGTGTTTTTAAAAATCGTTAAAAAACGACATGTTGCAAAAAATAGCTGTTTTCAAGAGCCTTGTTAGGAGTAAAAAATTTTGGTCCTAGCGTAGATTGCCTGTTTTCTCGACTCCAAAATCCCACCGGCCTCGGATTTTATTCTTAAAATGATTGAAAGCAATGCCTACTAGCCTTGTAGATGTTTTGAGCTGTCCATTTTATTGGGAAGCGCCCTTAGGATATGTACCGTATTGCCAAACAGATAATGGAAAAATTTGTACTGCCCAACTGGTAGCGCGTAACAGTCAGCCAATCGATCATGTCGTTTTTTTCAAGATCAGAGAGTCGAGCTGTTATAGGTATAATTCATTGTGTGTTTCTAAAATGTGTCTATTGTGTTGACAATACGACCCTTTTTATGATGCTGAAAATATGGCAAGGCTAAAACGCTCTATTGGGAATATGCATGCTGGCAAGGGCGTGTATAAAACGATGGAAGAATTAGAGGCCATGGAAAATGGCTAGGATTTTTTTGAAGAAAAGGCATGGGAGCAGTACCTTAATTGGCAAATACAGGATAAAAAGACGCTTAAACACATAAACATGCTACTCAAAGATATACAGCGCAATGCCCATGAAGGTGTTGGTAAGTCTGAAGAGCTAAAAGGCGATTTGTCCGGTTTTGGAGCAGGCGCATTGATGAAAAACATCGTCTGATTTACTGCATAGAAGATGAAGCCATTAAAGTGATTCAATGTGGTAGGCATTATAACGACAAATAAGGTGTAAAATCTTTGATAGTCTTGCTCAAAGCAATGGCCCAAGAAAAATGGAAACGCTACAAATTCACATTGTATATTTTTTACAACAGCAAATAACAGCAAAAATGCCAAAAAAGCAAAGCACACAAAAAACCCGCCACAATGGCGGGTTTTTCGTAGAAGGGTAATGCAGACAAATTAAAGAAGGAGGTATTGTATCGTACAATTCTCTTATTGCAAGGGGCGTGCCACAGGATGTTTTTTCGGATGTGTTTTTAAAAATCGTTAAAAAACGACATGTTGCAAAAAATAGCTGTTTTCAAGAGCCTTGTTAGGAGTAAAAAATTTTGGTCCTAGCGTAGATTGCCTGTTTTCTCGACTCCAAAATCCCACTGTCCATGAATCCTTATCTGGGGCTTTGTTTGCTCCTTGTGTGGCGCACAACCGTTTAGCATAAGCAATACAAACAGCAGAAGGCAGGCAAGGGTAGATACAAAATTTTGCACCCAAGAAATGAAGCGGCACATTCTAGTCTTCTTTGCGTCCGGTAAGTTGTTGTTTTGTGGGTTTTGGTGAATGTTGTTGGATCACACGAGCCCCTGGTTCCACGCTTTCAGTGAGCCATACATTGCCGCCAATAATCGCACCTTTGCCAATGGTGACACGGCCAAGGATGGTTGCCCCTGCATAAACAGTGACATTATCCTCAAGGATAGGATGGCGATCAATGCCTTTGACCAAGACCCCGTTGGCATCTTTTGGAAAGGATAAGGCGCCAAGGGTCACGCCTTGATAGATGCGGCAGCCATCGCCAATGATGCAGGTCTCGCCAATAACCACGCCGGTTCCGTGGTCGATAAAAAATTCTTTACCGATACGCGCGCCCGGATGCAGGTCAATGCCTGTACGTGAATGGGCCATTTCGGCAATGATACGTGGAATAAGAGGCACGCCCAAGGTGTACAAACAATGGGCAATGCGGTGATGGATCATGGCCAGCATAGAAGGGTAGCAAAAAATAGTTTCTCCTGCGCTTGTAGCGGCAGGATCGCCCTCATAGGCAGCCTGTGCGTCTGAAGCCAAAAGCTTGCGAATGCTTGGAAGTTGCTCCAAAAAGCGCATGGCTACGTCATGAGAAAAAGTATCGCACTGGTTGCATTCTGTTGCATAGCTTGCGCAGGTAAAGCAACCGCCACGGCGAATTTGTTCAGCCAAAATTCGGTATACTGAATCCAAATTTGCAGCCAAATGGTAGCGCATGGACTCTTTATGCACCTTGCTGGTCAAAAAATACCCGGGAAAAATGGCTGCTTTTAAACGGTCAACCAGTTCGGTTAAAAGGCTCAATGACGGCATGGGCGCGTCATGGAGCGATGTATGCCAGACCCCTTCTAGGGATTCTGGGGTGCAAAGTTCCTCTACGATAGTATCCAAGGCAGGCATGCGTACACGGTTTAGAGGATTCAAGGTCGATCTCCTTCTATAGAGGTTTGTCTTTGTGGTATTGAAAAGGCAAGCGTGCAAAAGCTTGAGCTGTTACAATAAGTCTTCATTCCAGTTGAACAGCCCGGGACGCGAACGGCCTTCTACGCCTTTTGGGGGATCATCTTTCATATGGGCAAAAAAACTGTACCCAGCTGAAACAAGTTCTGCATGGTGTTCGGTCAAATCAAGGGGCCAGGTGGGGTAAATCCAAGAATTCTGCCCGTATTTGCGTATCCAAAAACTTTCCCCCTTGGGGCTGCTAAACGCGGCATCATGTTGGATCCCAAAAGGTTCATGACGGGCAATCCCCATGGGCCAATAGCCTGAGAGCACCATGCCAAGAGGAATAGGGCTTTTTGAGGGCAACGACAAAAAATCCTGACGGGTCAGTTCAGGACTGACAAAGGCCGCAGCAAAGCCAAGATTTTTAACAGCCTGTAAAGTATACGCATTGGCAATGTTGCAAAAGGGGCCTGCAATCAGGCTGACGTTATTCATAACCCGCTCAAAAAGCGGCACTTGCCACGGAGCGTTACAAACAAAGGTTTTACCACCAAGCCGTACAGCCTCATGTACAAGACGCGCCCACAACGCGCTTTCATTCGGCCAGATAACAGGCGGTAACCACCAGGCCATATGTGGTGCCACAGTGCGTGAAACCACGCGCGTTGAACGCGGAGAAAGCCATAACGCCACCATGCCGTCGCGGCGGCGTTTAGTTTCTGCTCCTGTGGGGAGGGAACTTCGCAGCCACATGTTGGGGTATTTTTTGCCCCCTTTGATGGGAGTAGGCATGGCAAAGCTTGGGTCAACAGCTTTGGGAGATTTGCCTTGGCAAGCATCAAGGCGTTTGCGCCAATCGTTCAAAATACGCATAAGCTCAGGTTCGCGCCGGTCAATAAGAAAAACAGGCGTGCCCACCTTGGGGGTTTTGTGCCTGGGCACATTTAACGTAAAGCTTCCGGCCTTTGGTGTGCGCTTGGTAACGGGCAGGGTGCTGTGCCATGCTTCGTCTTCATAACCTATGCGCAGATAGTCCTTGGCTAAAAGTTCAATGTAGGGTTTAAAAAAAGGCTTGCCCTCAGGCGGTCTTTGCACCTTACCGATAAGCTTGCCGGAGCTTGTTTGCCCATCTCGCGAAGTGACATCCGCTTTACGCTGAGGCAAAAAAAGCGCGTGAGTGCCGGGCCGTCCAAGGGCCATCTCTAAGATTTTTTCAGCGTCTTTTCTGGCTTTGGCATCTTGACCGTGATCGCGCAGCATCTTATAGGCTGCCACCACATGGTACACATAATGGGGGCCTTTTTTACGGCCTTCTATTTTCCACGACACAAGGTTTGGCAAGTCGCTGATGGTTTTTGTCAACACATCAAGGGACAGGTCAAGGCAGGAAAAATACCGCTCATTGTATTTGTTTTGGCTATAGCGTCTGCGGCAAGGTTGAACGCAGCGTCCACGCAAACCGCTTTTGCCGCCCATGTAGCTTGACCAATAGCAACGCCCGGAAACACACCAACACAACGCCCCATGGATAAACATTTCAAGCTTTAAGCCTTCTGGGCAAGCTTCATCCATCTGTTTTATTTCATCAATAGACAGCTCACGCGGCAAGATGACGCGATCAACGCCAAGACGTTGCGCCGCCAAAAGACCTTCAGGCGACGTTACATTGGCTAACGTGGACAAGAAAATTTCACCCGTATAGCCTACCTGACGCGCAAGCTCAACAACTCCCGGCTCTTGAACAATCAGCGCGTGGGGCTGATAGTCGCCTTGCAAGCGTGCCAAAAGACCGGCAGCAGAGGCAATGTCATTGGGCTTAACAAGGGTGTTGAACGCCACATAAATACGCCTGCCCTCTTGATTGGCCAGCTCCACCGCGCGTGACATGTCCGTCGCGCTGAAATTTTCTGCCTGCATACGCGCTGAAAAATGTTTCAGCCCCATGTATACCGCATCGGCACCTGCTGCAAAGGCAGCCAGCATGGACGAAGTATCGCCTGCCGGTGCCAAAATTTCTGGCCTTGCCATAGGAATCCTTACCGCTATTTTAGCGGAGTGGTTGAAGATTTTTGTAAAAAGTTCGTGTTACACATGCTTATAGCCAAAAAGAGCTAAAGCCCTCCATACACCAAACGCAAATGTATGGACTGTATTGGCAAGATGCCAATGACATACAGAAGGCTTCAGCTCTTTGACTGCAAATTATTCAAACCGCGAAGCACCCGTAATAAGCGCCATATCAATGGGTACATCATCATGGATGCCTACTGGACGGGTTTTAAGTTTTTCAATGGCTTCTACCGTATTCATGCCTTCAACCACTTTGCCAAACACGCAATAGCCATAGCCGTTCATGTCAGGTGAGGTGTGGTTTAAAAAATCATTGTCCACCGTGTTGATAAAAAACTGGGCAGTGGCACTGTGCGGATCGCTTGTGCGCGCCATGGCAATGGTGCCGCGTTCGTTTTTAAGGCCGTTGGCAGCTTCATTTTCAATGGGGGCTTTTGTTTCTTTATCATCCATGCGCATGGTCAGGCCACCGCCTTGAATCATAAAGCCCTTGATTACACGATGAAAAATCGTGTTTTCATAAAAGCCGTCCTGCACGTAGGCAAGGAAATTTTCTACTGTTTTAGGGGCCTTATCGGCATACAGTTCCAAAAGAATGTCTCCGGAAGACGTTTCTAACAATACCATGGGATTTGACATATGATGCTCCTTGAATGTGATGCCCTTGTTTGTGCCTTAAAATTGCCTTGTGGGCAAGTCTTGTATGCAAAGCTTCATACAACAAAAAAAGCAAAAATACAGGCCGTAAAATGCTGGATGGATAGTACAAAAGTGAAGGAAAAATGGTTTTGTCTGGCAATGAAGCTGCCTTATTGTTTTGCCTGTCTGCTTGAAAATTTTTTTTCTGCCTGCACCGTCGGGATCATTTTTTAACATTTAGCGAAGTAAAGCTTCGCCGTGTAAAAATGATACCAAGGAGATGCAGGTGGTTAAAAAAGAGATCCTAAAAAGACAAAATCATCAAACAACGCCTTTCTTCAAAACCCTGTCAACCCACCCCTACCGTATCCCAACGCGTCCCTAGCCTATCCCTATCGAACAGTTGCAAAAAACCCATGGTATACTTCTAGGTGTTATGAATTTTTAACAGTCAGATTCAAAAACCTTTTGAAAAAAGTTTACGACATCATTTAGCCACAGGCAGTTCAAAAAGTGCAAGATACGAGGAAAACGATCCTGACAAAGCAAGTGCACTTTTGGGACATCCTGTTAAGGAGACACCATGAAGTTTACCCAAGCAACC
>CAYJIX010000007.1:0-47115 GCA_964370375.1 uncultured Desulfovibrionaceae bacterium
AAAGGTCAAGCCAAATTTACGACGTCGCCCCCCGCGCGGGGGCGTGGATTGAAACTTTATATTGCAGATATGCCACAGTACAAGTTGAAAGTCGCCCCCCGCGCGGGGGCGTGGATTGAAACCAAGGATGGTCTATTATCCTTGGGGGACTATCTGCGTCGCCCCCCGCGCGGGGGCGTGGATTGAAACTTGGCACATCAAAAAATATGTCTAAACATGTAACGTCGCCCCCCGCGCGGGGGCGTGGATTGAAACAACATAGGGCTCATACGAACAAGGGCCGAGGTGTGTCGCCCCCCGCGCGGGGGCGTGGATTGAAACTTTTGCCATTTTCAATGCTCCTTATAAATTGTTAGTCGCCCCCCGCGCGGGGGCGTGGATTGAAACTACCGCGATTAAGATTTGATTGATCCGCTTGATGTTTGCCCCCACCCCACAACCAAAAAGCCCGAAAACGCATTGTTTTTCGGGCCTTTTTTATTTCATAAAAGCTTAATCTTTTGAATTTACAAACGCTTATCCTTTCAGAGCGTCGAGCAAAAGTTTAAGCAGTTCAGGTTTTTCGCTCACATCGCTGTTGGTCAAAAAGTCGCAGCGTTGCTTAAAGCGGTCTTTAAGGATGCGGTCAAATTCTTTTTTATTGGGCACGGTAGCTGGGTTGTATTCGTCATAAAAGCCGGGCACGATTTTTTCGACACTGGCTTTGGTGGGGATTTGCATGCCTTTTACAAGGTCCCACTCTTCCCATTCCAACGTTCCTTCAAGGACGGCTGTTTGTAGTGCCAGAGACGCTTCGAGGGGGACTTTTTTCAAATTATCGTCAGCACCGTTCCACATGCCGCCGCCACCGCCTGACCACACATAGGCATCGCAACCGGATTTGAACACTTCGGCATAGCCGAGGCAGTCTTCATACAGGGGATAGATGCGGAAAGGATTCGCAAAGGGCACAAAGACAAGCTTTTCCATTTCTTCCGGAGCCACGTTTTCAGCAGCGGTGCGTTTGGTCATAAGGGTTGCGCCCATGGCTACCGCTAGATATGGATTGCTGATCTTGGCTAAAGGCGGCATGGTAGAATCTTTCATAAGCCAGCCAATGGCATTGGGAAAGCCGATGCTGTTGACAGTTTTACCAAGGGATTCGCGGCTAAAAAGGGCTCTTCCGTTGTTGTTACGCACATCTTGCCCCACTGGCAAAAGCTTGCCATCTTTATTGATGACCATCATATTTTGTGTGCAGATGCAGTATTTCCAGTCAGGGTGTTTGAGGTCGCGTCCGTCCGTTTTGTCGTACATAGAAGGTTCCCATACGTGGCAAACCTTGTTTTTGTAGTCGATTTGGAAGGCGTCGTCGTGGGCAATGCGGCGGCGAAATCCTTTGGGAAGGGTTCCTGCATTGTCCAATGAATTGGTGTGTGCAGACTTTCCTGACCCTGAAAGTCCATAAAAAGCAATAACTTGTTTGCCACGATGGGCGTATTCCGGAACACGGCTGAAGTCAATTTCTTTAATTCCGGCGTGTGCTGCCACCATGCCAAGGCGCATGCCGGCTGTCCAAGCCATGGTCAGTGTGCCTTTTTTGCGTTCGCCAAAATAGCGCATGCCAAGGTTGAAGACGGTCATGTGTTCTTCGTCAACAGCAACGCAGCCTTTAGCCCAGCGCGGATCTGTGGACGACCATTCAGGGAACGATACAAAAAGGATGTCCTGCATGGGCAGAAGCTTTGACTTGTCATAATCAGCCACTGCAGACAAGGGGTTGAAATTGGCCAACCAGTGGAAAACGTTGTTGGCATCACTTTCTGGGGCAATCATGCGTGCTTTGATCATAAGATCAGGTGCAACGCCCACAACGGCTTCGGCCATGATAAGCTTATGGTTGCACTGCATCTGGTACATGGCTTCGCGTAGCAGGCCTTCAAGGTTGTCTTTTTCGGCTTTTGTTGAGCGGTTGTAAAAAATACGCGCATCGGCGCTGCGTCCTACAACACGTCCGTTGTTGTCGTTAATGACCTTGGCATCATCAGGCAGGCCAAGGCGTTTGATGGTATGACGGTCCATGGGCAAATCAGTAACCGTAATCCAGGGCAGTTTGCACGCCAAGGTATAGGTTTCGGCGGCGGTTACCATGCGAGGCCCGGTGCCATCGTTGCGGTTGTTAAACATGGATTCGGCAATAGCCCGCAGGCGGGAAATTTCAGTTAGGCTGGAATAGTGCTTCCACGAAGGGTTGCTAGCCATGGTCTTAGCTCCTTGGCCTTACGGCCTGTGCTGCAAAAAGTTAGTAAAGATGTAACACGATAGGAACACGAACGTCTGTACAACGTCTTTTTTCTCAATATCAAACTAAAAAAGTAAAGGCTAGTACTTGACCAACCATGGAAAAAAATATAACGAAAAACAGTTTTTACATTTTATTTATAAATCAAGCTCTTGTATGGGTATGTGCGGAAAAGTTCCGCTTTACAACAAACAGTCATGCAAGGTACAAATTTTACTATAAAGTACAGCAATGCTTGCGTATGGATTTTTTTGCAAAAGATCATAAAAATCTGTGGTTATGAGGCGCTTTGGTTGTGACGAAAAGTACAATCTTTGACAAAGGTGCCCTAATGGTTCCCAAAATATGCGGAGGTAAGAGGTTATGTTGTTTTGCGAAGCGTGTTCGGTGTCGTATCCTGAATCGGATAAGAAATGGAGATGTGACTGCGGAGCGCCGCTCCAGCTAACCGGCTGGGATATGCCTTTTGCGCCTGATGCCTCACGCCAGGGCCTATGGCGTTATGCATCGTCCCTTCCCATTGAGCGTCCTGACGAGGTGGTCTCTTTTGGTGAAGGAAGCACCCCCCTTGTGCATCGTTCATGGCAAGCTGGGGGCAAGCACATCCAAGCGCATTTTAAGTTGGATTACTTATGCCCTTCAGGATCGTATAAGGATCGCGGCATGGCGCTTTTGATGAATCGCTTGCGTGAACTTGGCATAACAGAAGTTATCGAAGATTCGTCCGGAAACGCCGGAGCTGCCATGTCAGCCTATGCCGCCGCTACAAATATTCGCTGTCAAATTTTTGTGCCTGATTATACGTCAGAAGGAAAGTGCGTCCAAATTGCTATGCATGGAGCCGAGCTTGTGCGCGTACCCGGCACACGCGAAGACACAACCCATGCCGCTGAAAAAGCCGCTGATAGCATCTATTATGCTTCGCATAATTGGAGCCCCTATTTTGCCCATGGCATAAAAACCTATGCCTTTGAGTTGGTGGAGCAGCTTGGGCGCGCTCCTGATGTCATTATTGTTCCGGCAGGGCAAGGCAGCCTTGTTATTGGTGCGCACCTAGCGTTTAACGAAATGTTGGCAGCAGGTTCCATATCAAATAGGCCGCGTATTCTTGCCGTGCAAAGCGTGCAATGCGCGCCCCTTTATAAAGCATGGGCTGAAAAATCCAATACATTTATACCGATTGATAAGGGCAGCACCTTGGCCGAGGGCATTGCCTCGGCAACACCCGTACGGGATACAGAAGTGCTTGCCGCTGTCAATGCCAGCAAGGGCAAATGGATGGCCATTGAAGAAGATGCCATCTGGAAAGCTCTTAACCAATTGGCTTCTGTAGGATTATATGTTGAGCCCACAAGTGCCATTGCCGCCGCAGCCCTAGAACAAGCAGTGCTTGAAGGAGAAATTGGCGAAAACGAATGCGCAGCGGTTCTGCTTTCTGGAAGCGGCCTTAAAGCCACAGACACCATTGGCAAGTTGCGCAAGGAAAAGGGCAAGAGTTTTTAGCGAAAATGCCGATAGTGTGTAAAAGCAGGAAAGCCTAAAGGCAAAAGTAAAAAGGCATGGATGCTCTATGTCCATGCCTTTTATATATCGTCGTTATCGATATGTGTTGGTTCTAAAGTTATATTCCCTTCGGCCTTGGTTTTTTCTTGCGTTTTTTGCGGATCCTTAGGCCTTTGTGTACTTTTTGCTCTGGGATGCGCGTTGTCATAGACTCGCGTTAAGGCGTCTAAGGTTACATGGGTATACCTTTGCGTTGTAGAAAGTCTTGCGTGGCCAAGCAATTCCTGCACAGCCCTAAGGTCTGCCCCGCCTTCAAGCAGGTGCGTGGCAAAGGCGTGACGCAGGTCGTGTGGGGCCACATGCTGAACCAGTCCGTTGGATTCGGCCATATATTTGAGAATTCGAGCAGCTTGGCGGCGGTTCAGGCGCTTGCCTCTATTGCCTACAAATACAGCTTTTTCGCCGAATTCTGCCACTTGTGCGCGTACAGCCAGCCATTTTTGCAGGGCGTGTGATGATTTGGTACTTAAAAACGCCATGCGTTCTTTGTTGCCCTTACCAAGGACGCGCAAGACATTTTCGTCCTGGCGAATGTCCAAAAGGTCAAGGCTTAAAGCTTCAGAAATCCGCAATCCCGAACCGTACAGCAGTTCTGCCAAAGCGTTATCGCGCAGGGTATAGACGGCATTTTGCTGCGTATCACACGCTGCTGTTGCAACGTCTAGTGTTTCCTTAGTAGGTTGCAACAGGGCAAAGACCGTATCTACGTTAAGGATGTTAGGGTGATGCGTGTCTTGCTTGGGATTGCGCACCCCTTGGGTGGGATCAGTTTTGACCTTGCCTTGGCGTACCAAATAGTCGAACAATGAGCGCAAGGCAGAAAGTTTACGGGCGATGGATGTTTTGGCCTGTTGTTTATGGTGCAGGTCTGCAACAAAGCCGCTGATATGGTGGCGTGCGATGTGTTCAGGACGAGCCAATGTAGCGGCAACACTTTGCAAATACTCTTCAAACTGTTGCATGTCATTTTCGTAGGCTGCAAAGGTTGCGTCTGACAGGCCTTTTTGCATATGGATAAAACCAAGAAAAGCCATGGCAGGCGCAGGCAACCCCTTCAAGGCCGGAGCCTTGGCAAGGCTTGATTCCTCTTCGTTATGTTGCCCTGATTGTGGACGGGGCTTTTTACGCAATCCCCCTGCCAAAGCAAAACGCGAACTCATGGTAAACCATACCTGTTGTTGGGAAGCCGCCTAACACGCCCTTGCAGTTCCAGCTGCACAAGCGTGCTCATAATGATAGCTGGAGGCTGGTTCAAGTGCTGGCATAAGGCGTCAATATCGTGAATATCTTGGGCTAGGGCAACCAAAAGAAGTTTTACCAACTCACTGTGATCTGTGGGTGTTACGTTGGGCGCTTCGTGGTTTTTGGGCGCGTTATCTTGCGTGGCAAAAGGTTTTTTGGAAACAGCGTTTGGTGATGTTGTGCTAGGTTTTTGATCAGTACAAGATGCCACATCTGGACGCACAAAATCTTTCAACTGTAAAGCCAGGTCGTTGATAATGTCTTGTGAAGAAAAAATGGGCTGCGCGCCTTGTCGGATAAGTTCTTGACAACCTGCAGATTTTGGGTCGCCAATAGTGCCGGAAATAGCGTATACGCTACGGTTTTGCTCAAGGGCAAGACGTGCCGTAATCAAGCTGCCACTACGTTGAAAAGCTTCAATGACAAGCACACCCAAGGATAGGCCGCTGATAATGCGATTTCGTATGGGAAAGTTTTTCGAATCGGGTTTCATGGATGGCGAAAATTCGCTGACAAGAAGGCCTTGACGAGCAATGGTTCGTTGAAGATTTGCGTTGCTTCGTGGGTATTCATGTGCAATGCCATTGCCAAGAACAGCAATGGTCCTGCCGGGAAGGGTGAGGGCGGCTTCTTGGGCTGCACTGTCTATGCCAAGGGCTAAGCCTGAAACCACAGTAATGCCATGGGCAGCGAGGGCACTGCCCATGGAGGCCGCCAATTGTGCGCCTTTATCAGAACAAGAGCGCATGCCGACAACAGCAACGCAAGGGCCTAAAAGCAGGGACGTGTCGCCTTGACAATACAAAAGAAGTGGCGGATCAGGCAGTTCGCGCAAAGGGCTTGGATAGCGAGCATCAGTCCACAATACAATGTCGCCTGCCATGGTTTGTGCTGCCAGCCATTCTTGCTTAGCAGGGTTTCGCCAGGCTTCTGAAGCAAGGGACTGTGCCTTGTCTTTGGCTACCTCCGCTTCGTGCCAGCTGTGTTTTTGTTGCAGGGCATTATAGGCAGATCCAAAGGTGGTCAACAAGCGTTTGCAAGAGCGCAGCCCCAGCTTTGGCGTATATTTCAGCGCAAGCAAAGCCCAAAATTCACGGCGAGCCGTTTCGCTCAATTTTTCAAAAGCATTGGCAAAGGGCATGATATAAAGGGGTTATTGTTCTAGGCCTAGGGGAGCTATTTTTGCCGTGGCCGGAGCATGGGGAAAATCTTCGCGCAGGATGCGAGCATGGAGGGTTTGGTTGTCATAATCTCCCAATTCTTTATAGGCCATGGCTGTTTTTAATAAAGCGTCAGGCGCTTTGGAATGCTTAGGATAGGCGGCGTTGACCTGTTTGAATGAAAAAATCGAGTCCACATATTTTTTTTGTGCGTACAGGCATTCTCCCTGCCAGTACAAGGCGTTGGGCCGTAGCTTTGAATTGGGGTACGCGGCAATAAAGGCCTCAAACGCTTGCAGGGCGTTGCCATAATCGTGCTTGCTATAGCTAATTAGGGCTTTACGATAAGCTGCTTGCTCGTCATTGGCCGGAACAGCGGCAATGGATTCTGACACATTGTTTGCTGTGGTGACAGAAGTAGACGGCTTTGCCACAGGGGGCGCTTTTTTTTGCGCAGCTTGGGGGGTATAGCTTTGCGCATAGCGTGGCGGAAACGAAGCCAAGGCAGCCGCCGCAGGGGAAACCGCTTCGGGTTTGTGTTGTTCCACAGCTTTTTTCTGCTCCGTATTGCCGGTGGCAGGAGCAGTAGCAGCGGTGGAAGATTTTTGCGATGAAGGCGTCGGTTCAAGCTGGTTATACAGCTCTTCTACATGTTGTTCAAAGGCTGCAAGGCGCAAAGCCATTTCTTGCTGTTCATTTTCTAAAACAATGGCCTGCTGGCGCAAGGCTTCGTTTTCTTGCCTGCTGGCGCAGGCACTGGATGCCAGTACCGCAACTATGAGGAAAAATAGGACACGCACAACGACTCCGCAAGGTTAAGAAACGTTAGGAAAGCGCAAGGATCTCATATTGTTCACCCGTAAGGCTTTGACCGCCTTCTGCCGTGACCACAAAAGTATTTTCAACGCCAACCATGCCAAGGCCTGGTAGCGAAATTTTAGGTTCCAGGGCCAGAACCATGCCCTTTTGGAGCGGAGCATCAAAGCCCTTGGCAATGGCCGGAGGCTCTGCCACATGCAGGCCAATGCCGTGTCCTAAAAAGCGGACTTGGTTTTCGCCCATGCCCATAAAGGTGTCGGCAAAGGGTGTGGCTGCCACGATGTTTAGGGTCTCTTTCCAGATATCTGAAGGAAGCGTCCCTTGTGTAAGCATTGAAGCAGCCATGCGCTGCACTTCTATACATACGGCGTGGGCTTCAAGGGCTTCATTTGGAATAGGGCCGGGGCCGCTCCAGTAAACCTGTGTTTTGTCCGTATGATACCCTTCAAGGGAAAAGGCTACATCAATGGTTAAAAGCTCATGTTGTTGCCATACTGTACCTGCATCCCCCATATAGGGCAATGCCGAATGCATGCCGCGTAATCCTACAGGGCCGTCAAAGCTGGTGGGGTACAGCGCAGAAACACCGGCAGCAACGTTGCCTAAAACGTTTTCATCACCTTGGGGGTTAAGGCGAACAAGCCCACCATAGCCATGTTCATAAAAAAGTTTTAACAGGGTTATGCCTATTTCACGCTCTGTCATATTTGCATGAATAGATTCAGGTAAAAGGCCATGCATGCACATGTGATGGCGAGCGCCACAAAGGCGCAGCTTGTTGAGTTCCCATTCTGATTTTACCATACGGCATGTTTGAATAAGCTTGTCACCTGAAATATAGTGCCTGTCGCCAAGGCGTTGGCGCAAAAGATCTGCCGCTTCCCAGGTTAGTCCGCTTTTTTCAATGGCAAGCACAGGCGTCAACGGGCTTTTTAGCTGCGCGCATAAAAGAGGCACTTCAGCATAGGAACGAAAAGGCTCAACATGCACTAAAGGCGATTCCATTTTTGCACGTCCAACACCTTTGCGGATCATGAGCACAGGTTCGCCCTCCAGAGGAATCCACAAAAGACCTACACCAAGCGTACCTGTAAAATAATAAATATTGACCTTTGAAGTTACAAGCAAGCCCTCAGGAGCAGGGGTTTTTTGCTGAGCTGCTTGTGCGGCTTGTTCGCGCAATAAAGCGCGGCAACACTCAAGACGCAGGCTTGCTTCGCTTGCAGGTAAGGTTTCTAATGTTGTTGACATGGCAGGTGCCCTCCTCTTTTTGTATAGCGTAGAGCAAAAAAAAATGCAAAACATGCTTTTTATGCTTGACGGAATGTTTGTACTTCGGTATGTACATCACTTGGTTGCGGCTGTAGCTCAGCTGGATAGAGCACCAGGCTACGAACCTGTAGGTCAGGAGTTCGAATCTCTTCAGCCGCGCCAGAAATTTTTAAGGCCCTTACAGTAGATTCTGTAAGGGCCTTTTCCGTGTATACTATTGTATGTAAAGAAAAATTGCGCGTTGGCGGAGGCGTATAGGGGTCGAACCTACCACGGACATCTCTGCCCGCCACTGGTTTTGAAGACCAGGCGCCACACCGGTGACGAAACGCCTCCGCATTGTTTTTTAGTAATACTGCGGATCCAACGTGCCGTCAAGACTGGAAGAAAAAAGGGAAAGAACAGTGAATGCTTTGCCGTCTCTCTAAAGCTTTTCAATCGCGCACTTTGGTGCTATCAATCCGTAACAAAGGCAAAACAATGTATGCCGTATGTTAGCGCGTCTACAAACTGACCCTATGGTATTTTTAAGGAAGAAAACCATGCTTTATTATACCCGTTTTCATTCTCCATTATGGGAGATCATCCTTGCAGGGGATGCACAAGGCATAACCCATGCCCACATGGTAACAGAAGAAGGCAAACGCACGTTCCTTATTGAGGAGTCATGGGTACAAAACGATGTTTTTTTTGCTGAAGCAAAACAACAAATTCTTGAATACTTGGATAAAAAACGTACAGCTTTTACGTTGTCCTTAAACCCTCAAGGCACAACCTTTCAAAAAAAAGTATGGACGGCGCTGTGCTCCATTCCTTACGGAGAGACGCGCACCTATAAAGACATTGCTATAGCCATTGGCAATGCCAAGGCGGCGCGCGCCATAGGCATGGCAAATTCTTTAAATCCCATCCCTCTTATCATCCCATGCCACCGCGTGGTTGGCTCAGGCGGTGCCTTAACAGGCTTTGCCCACGGGCTGACGGCAAAAAAAACACTGCTTGACCTTGAAAAAAAAGCTGAATAACCAAAACTGCATGAAAGCTGATACAGAAAACAAGAAAGAAACAGCAATCTTCTGGCCTATGATGTTTGTTGCAAAAATGCCTTGTTACTATAAGAGACGTTATCATGACTGAACCTGCTTTTCGATCCTTTGACAACGTGCAAGCGTACCTCGACAAATTGGGCATGTTCCATATGGATTTTGGGCTTGATCGCATACAGCGTGCCTTAAAAAGTCTTAACCTAGAACGCCAGCATTGTTATACGGTGCAGGTTCTTGGGACCAATGGCAAAGGTTCAACAGCGTCCTTTTTGGCTTCTTTGTGTAAGGACCATGGTTTAAACGTAGGAGTATATACGTCGCCGCATTTTGTAACTCCTCGCGAACGGGTTCGCGTGAAAGGGCACATGCTTTCGCCGAGCGTTTGGACAGAGCTTGCCAATGAAGTGTATGCAGCGGCTACAGATTTGACCTATTTTGAATTTCTTACGGTCTTGGGCTACCTAGGCTTTGCCAAGGCTAAGGTGGATGTTGCCATCATGGAAGCAGGCCTTGGAGGGCTTCATGATGCCACCACAGCTTTGCCCGCAGATCTTTTGTGTTATACGCCAATAAGCTTTGACCACCAGCAGGTTTTAGGATCAACATTATCTGCCATTGCCGCTGATAAAGCAGGGGCCATTCGAGGATCTGCTCCCGTCTGTACAGCACCTCAAGAAGCAGAAGCGTTTGATGCATTGCAACGCGCTTCAACAAGCCACAGTGCCATGTTATACCAAGCAGCTGCCTTTGACAGCGAAAAACTAGGCCTTGCAGGGCCTCACCAAAAAATAAATGCAGGATTGGCTCTGCAAGCGTGGGATCATATAAGCAAGGCTTTGAACGTTCCAACTGTTGATAGTTCTGTGACAAAGGGGCTGCAACAAGCCCATATTGCCGGCAGGTTGCAATGGTATGCACCGTTTTTGCTTGACGGCGCGCATAATGAACAAGGGCTTATTGTTTTGCGTGACGCCCTAAGCCAAGCAGGCCTTGTACCCGATGCTGTTGTTTTTTCGTGCTTGGCTGATAAAGATTTGGATACCATGTTGCCATTGCTTAAGGATGTGGCAAGGGGGGCACCGTTGTATATACCCACTATCCAAGATAACGAGCGCGCCATGATTGGCAACGAGCTGGCAATAAAGCTTAGGCAATTTGGCATGAGGGCAGATGGATTTGAGAGGCTTGGCAGTGCTTTGGAGGCTTTGCAATTGGTTGATTTTGCACAGGCTGGCGCGAACACATCACCCTCAAAGCACCCCATACGGTATGGGCAGCCAAGAAAGCTTGTTCTTGTGTGCGGTTCGCTGTATCTTTTGGGTGAGTGGTTTACGTTTTTTCCGGAGGCTTTGGATTCATGAGCACCTTATATCGCATCCTGCCGTCTGTGGACGCTTGCCTTGCCGCCCTTGAAGAGGGGGATAGATCTTGGTTCGCCGCCATCCCTCGTCCTTTAGTAAAGAGCCTCATCAATAATTTTTTGGATAGGCTACGTGAGCGGATCCGCCAGAACGACATAGCGTCTCCCGAAGAGCTGACCTTGCCGTTTCTTTTGCCTGCTTTGCGCCATGCTGTCACGATAGGGAGCAAGCCGCATTTTGTGCGCGTGATCAATGCTACAGGCGTGGTATTGCACACAAACATGGGGCGTGCCGTCTTGGCTCAAGAGGCTATAGAGGCAGTGGTGCAAGCCTGTTCCGGCTATTCCAATTTAGAGTTGGATTTAGCAACAGGGGAAAGGGGCAGCAGATACAGCCATGTAGAGCAGCTTTTGTGCACGCTTACAGGGGCAGAGGCTGCGCTTGTGGTCAATAATAATGCGGCAGCTGTCTTTTTGGCTTTAAACAGTCTGTGCACAACAAGCGAAGTTATTGTGGCCAGAGGCCAGCTTGTGGAGATTGGCGGAAGCTTTCGCATCCCTGATGTTATGACAGCCAGTGGCGCGGTTCTGCGCGAAGTTGGCTGCACCAACCGTGTGCATCCTCATGATTACGAAAAAGCGATCACTTCTGAAACGTCTGCCCTCATGCGTGTGCACACATCCAATTATCGAGTTATTGGTTTTACGTCGGATGTGGCAATTGAGGACCTTGTGGCCATGGCAGAAAAACATGGCCTATACTGTATTGAGGATTTGGGGAGCGGTTCCCTTATTGACCTTGCCATTACAGGATTGCCCGGGGAACCCACCGTGCGTTCTGTGGTCAGCGCAGGCACTCATGTGGTGACCTTTTCCGGAGATAAGGTGCTTGGCGGCCCTCAAGCCGGTATCATTGTGGGCAAGCGCGAAGTGCTGGAAAAAATTAAAAAAAATCCCCTCAACAGAGCGTTACGCATCGATAAAATGACCCTAGCAGCCCTTGAGGCTACGTTACGGTTGTATATTGACGAAAAGCGGGCCTGTACACAGGTGCCCACCTTGGATATGCTGTTGGTTTCTTCAGACGTTTTACGGCAGCGTGCCGACCGCTTATCTGCATTGTTGCGGCGTCAAACAAACATTAAGGTTAACATTTCCACCTGTGACGGGGGGTCTCGCGTGGGGGGGGGCTCGTTTCCAGAAAACGATTTGCCCACAACCTTGGTGCGGATAGAGTCTGAACATATAAGCGCGCAAGAGCTTAAAGAGCGTTTGCTGCGAACCTCGCCTCCTTTGTTGGGGCGTTTAGAACATGACGCCTTCTGTCTTGATCCTCGTACCTTAACGGAGGCAGAATGGGATGAAGTTGTATCTTGCCTTGAACAGGCCTTGGCTGATACAAGCCAAGGCTAAAACCATAGTCCACTAGGAATATATGTATGAGTAGTACTAAAGAACAAGATTCATTGGTTTTTTCCGGAACAAACGCATGGGAAAGCTATACCGGTAAAGCCCACATGAAGGCCATGAATACACTGGCCCGTGACTATATGAACTTTCTTTCCACGTGCAAGACAGAGCGCGAAACAGTGGTGGATGTGATCACTAGGTTGCAAACCGCAGGCTATAGTGACGATTTTGCCTTTGACAAAGTGTTTCGTGAATGCCGCCAAAAGGCCGTTTTTGTGGCAAGGCGTGGCAAAAAACCTTTGGCTGACGGGATACGCCTTATCAGTGCTCATACGGATTCGCCGCGCCTTGATTTTAAACAGCACCCGCTCATTGAACAAGTGGGTATTGGTCAGGCTAAAACGCATTATTATGGGGGCATTCGTAAATACCAGTGGCTCGCGCGGCCTTTGGCTTTGCATGGCGTGATTGTTCGTGAAGACGGCACACGCATTGATGTGCGCCTTGGTGAGGACGCCGCAGATCCAGTCTTTACCATTGCCGATTTGTTGCCGCATTTGGCGCAAAAAGAAAACACCAAAACCCTTGCCGACGCCTTTGAAGCAGAAAAGCTTAACGTCATCATGGGGCACAGCCCCAAAGGAGAAGCAGGCAAGGCAAGCAAAAAACGTGAAGAGGCAAAAGAAGCCTTGCCTGTACGTGGCCATATTTTAGAGCTTTTGCACAAACGTTATGCTATCCGCGAAGAGGACCTTTTTTCTGCAGAAATACAAGCTGTGCCTGCAGGGCCTGCTCGTTTTGTGGGCCTTGATGAATCGCTTATCGGTGGTTATGGACACGATGACCGAGTCTGTGTGTATACCGCGCTTAAAGCTCTTTTAGAGGCTGAACAACCGGAATATACAAGCTGCCTTATTTTTTGGGATAAAGAAGAAATCGGTTCTGAAGGATCCACCGGTGCCCAGTCGCGCTTTTTGGAAAATTGCTTGCAAGATTTGGCAGAAGCGTGGGAGCCAGCCACACATTTTAGGCATTTTATTACAAAGTCCAAAGCATTATCCGCAGATGTTCATGGTGCCATAGATCCGGACTGGCAGGAATTGCACGAAAAAAACAACGCGTCACTCATGGGACATGGCCCGTGTTTTTGTAAATTTACAGGTTCACGCGGCAAGTACGGAGCCAACGATGCGCACCCCGAATATATAGGGTGGCTGCGCAAGATCCTTAATAAGCGCTCAATCCCTTGGCAAATGGCTGAGCTTGGCAAGGTTGACCTTGGCGGCGGCGGAACCGTGGCCTTGTATCTGGCAGCTTATGGTATGGATGTTATTGACTGTGGGCCGTCTTTGCTTGGCATGCACAGTCCTTTTGAATTGGTTTCAAAAGTGGATGTATACGCTACCATGTTGGCGTATAAAGCTTTTTTTGAGGAAAAATAATGGCTGCACGCAAATCTGCCAAGGCTCAGGACGAAAGCTTTGAAGTTCGCCTTGCAAAACTTCAGACCATTGTGAACCGCCTAGAAGATCCGACCCTGCCCCTTGAGGAAAGTATCAATCTGTATAAAGAAGGGTTGACCCTATCCACGGCGTGTCGCGAACAGTTGGAAAAGGCGCGTCATGATGTGCGAGTTCTTACAGAAGAAGGCCGTTGGGCACCTTTTGATAGCGATACGGAAGAGGAATAACATGTTTAAAGAAGAATTGCGCGAACGCGGACAAAGGGTTGAAGCCTATCTGGCAACTTGTTTACAAAAACATGCCATGCCGCCACGCTTGCAAAGCGCCATGGAATATAGCCTTTGCGCGGGAGGAAAACGGCTGCGGCCAGTGTTGTGCTTAACCACAGCAAAATTATGCGGTGTTGATGGTGATACTGTTTTGCCCTTTGCCGCCGGTATTGAGATGATCCACACCTATTCGCTCATCCATGATGATTTACCTGCCATGGATGATGACGACATGCGCAGGGGGCGCCCTTCAAATCACAAGGCCTTTGATGAAGCCACGGCTATTTTAGCAGGTGATGCGCTTTTGACCGATGCTTTTGGATTTATGGTTAAAACCCCTCTGCCTGCAGAAAGAGTGTTGGCAGCCCTTGCCGAAATGGCCGACGCTGCCGGAAGCATGGGCATGGTTGGAGGGCAGGTTTTGGACATGGAGCAAACAGGGCAGGCCGGCAATGTAAGCCTTGAAGCTTTGCAGGCTATGCATCAAGGCAAAACAGGCGCGATGTTTCGTGCGTCGTGCGTTTGCGGTGCCTTATTGGCAGGCGCAAGTCCCGCATACGTTGACGCCTTGCGCACCTACGGCAATGCCCTTGGCAGGGCTTTTCAGATTGTAGATGACTTGCTTGACGTTTTGTCTGATTCTGCCACCCTTGGCAAACCTGTTGGCAGTGACGAGCGTCAAGGAAAAATAACCTACGTGTCTTTACTTGGGGTTGATACAAGCAAGGCCATGGCCAAAGTAGAAGCAGATAAAGCCATGGCTGCTCTTGAAGGAATGGACGGCCATGAAGCTCAATTTTTGCGTCAATTGGCTATAACCCTTCTTGAGCGCACCTTTTAAGGAAACGCTGATTAAATCAGCATTTTCTTAATACAACATACAACAAGCAGGCATACATGAACGCCCCGTCGTCCCACCCCTCTCCTTTTTCTTATGACGAATGTCTGACCAAGATCAGGCAGCCTTCAGACATAGCTCAATTGAGCTTACAAGAAAAAGAAAAGCTGGCCCAAGCTGTCCGTTCAGCTATTATCCAAACCGTGGCAAACAATGGCGGACACTTGGCCCCTTCTTTAGGCGTGGTGGAGCTAACCTTGGCTTTATTGTCGGTTTTTACCATGCCAGAGGATAAAATAGTTTGGGATGTGGGGCATCAAAGTTATGCTTGGAAATTGCTTACAGGAAGGGCTGAATCCTTTCATACCATACGAACCCATGGTGGCCTTAGCGGTTTTCCAAAACGCAGCGAAAGCCCTTACGATCATTTTGACGTGGGGCATTCTTCAACCTCAATTTCAGCAGCCCTTGGTATGGCCATGGCCAGAGACCTTGATGGGAAAAATCATCATGTCCTTGCCGTTATCGGCGACGGCTCGTTGACCGCTGGGCTGGCATTTGAAGGGCTTAACCAGGCAGGACAGCTTGGTAAACGCCTTATTGTGGTGCTCAACGACAATGAAATGTCCATTTCACGCAATGTCGGCGCGTTGTCGCTGTTTTTAAGCCGTAACATGTCCAAAGGCTGGGCCAGAAGGGCGCGCCGCGAAGTCAAAGACTGGCTAAAATCCATCCCCGGTATTGGCGATGAAATGGCAAACTATGCCCACAGAACCCATAGCAGTTTAAAAAATGTCTTTACTCCCGGTATGCTGTTTGAGGCCTTTGGCTTTAACTACATAGGGCCGGTAAACGGTCATGACCAGCAAGCCCTTGAAGCGCATTTGCGCACAGCAGCTTCCATTGATGACCAACCTGTGCTCTTGCACGTGCTCACGCGCAAGGGCAAAGGCTATGCCCCGGCAGAAAAGGAACCGTCGCGTTTTCACGGTATTGGGCGTTTTGATGTAGAAACGGGTTTGTCTGCAAAAGCCGCCGCTACTGCTCCTACCTATACAGAGATTTTTGGTGAAACGCTTTGCGATTTGGCAAAGGTTGATGAACGTGTTGTAACCATAACCGCAGCCATGCCTGATGGAACCGGCACAGAACAGTTTCGCCAGCGTTTTCCCAAACGCTTCGTGGATGTGGGTATTTGCGAGCAGCACGCCATAACTTTTGCAGCAGGGCTGGCTTCTCAAGGGTATCGGCCCTTTGTGGCTATTTATTCCACGTTTTCCCAAAGGGCTTATGATCAATTGATTCATGATATGGCCCAGCAAAAGCTGCCTGTTACAGTGTGTCTTGATCGGGCAGGGCTTGTGGGTGAAGATGGAGCCACTCATCATGGGGTTTTTGACGTTTCGTTTGTGCGCAACATACCCAATGTGGTTATGCTGGCGCCTAGGGACGAAGTGGAATTGGTAAAAGGCATGCATACTTCGTTGCAGCATGAACTGCCGTTCATTATTCGCTACCCCAAGGGGGCAGGGCTTGGCCTAGAGATTCCTCAGCATCCAGACGGAGAATTGCTGCCGCCTTTGCCTTTTACCGGTGAAGTGTTGCAAAAAGGGAAAGATGTGCTCATTATGGCCATAGGCAGCATGGTGCACCCGGCTCTTACAGCTACGAGGCACCTTGCCGAAGAAGGGGTTTGCAAGGCCACAGTGTTTGACGCCAGATGGATCAAACCTTTACCCCTTGAGCAGATAAAAAGCCTTGTGGATGAGCATTCGCACCTTATTTTTGTGGAAGAAAACGCCCTTGCAGGAGGGTTTTCGTCGGCAGTGCTTGAAGTCCTTGCCGATAATGGCCTGCTGGCGGACAAGGTTATAAAGCGGCTTGGTTTGCCCGATATGTTTATTGAACATGGGCCGCAAAAGGTGTTGCGAGCCGAAATGCGCCTTGATGCAACAGGGATTGCCGCAAGTGTTCGCAAAAGCCTTGCGCGATAACGCTGTAAAAAAAAGTAATATCAGTCTGTGGTGAGAGTGATTTCAACCGTACCGCAAGAGGTGCCTTTAAGGGCCTTTAGCATGCCTTGAATCCCCCCCTTGAGCATGTTGGCTGTAAAGGGGTTAAGCCCTACGGGCTGCCCGTTTATGCGAAGATGGATATGTTCAGGAAACGCACGGCAGTCTTGCAATACTCCTTCTCCTTTGACGATGTGGCCCATAAGGGCGCGGCAGGAGCCTTGTACGCAGGCTCCGCAGTCAAGTCCGGGCAAGGTGCAGCCTTTTTCTATAATCCGGTCAGCCAGCTTAGAAAGCGTTGTCTTGTCAAAATGCGGCATGTTTGGCAAAGGGTGTTCGCCATAGCTGCCAAGCGCAAGGTCAGGGCCTAGTTCTGCAGCTTCTTCAGGGGTGCGTAGGCAAAGCACACGAGGCAGCCACGTTAAAGATTTCCCCCCTTCCACCAAAAGCACATCACCGTTACATAAGGGTAAAAGATCAGCCAGATAACGCCTGCCCCCTAAAAAAAGCATGCTTTCGTCAGGGCCAATGCCCACAACAGTACGTTTAGTGCTCATGAGCTTAGCTGTATCGGTATGCGGTTTATCAAGGGCCTGATGAGTGTGTTTGGCAATGCACACAGTAAGGCCTCGAGCTTCAAATTCTGTTGCAAGAAGCCCTGCAAGTGTGGTTTTTCCTGACTTGCTAAAGCCAATAATACTGACAGCTATCATGGCATCCTCATGAAGGGGGCAGGGAAGCGGTTTTTTGGGCTAAAAAACAAGCAGTCACGTATTTTTTACACGCAACCATATCACTATAAAGCGGCCAATGCTTCAAGCTTGCTAAAGGTTTCTGCCAGGCTTTGTTTTTCGGCCACATTTTGTTGCAAAAATTCGTTGATGGGGCCATGCACGGCAATGGCCTTATCAACGTCAGGGTTGGAGCCTTGAGCATAGGCACCGATATTGATCATGTCCTCCATTTTGCGAAAGGTCGACATGTTCTTGGTAACCACGCGCCCTGCTTGCACTTGTTCAGAAGAACACACATCGTTGCGCAAGCGGCTGATGGATTTAAGCACGTCAATGGCCGGAAAATGCCCCATATCCGCAAGCTCACGAGTCAGCACAATGTGCCCGTCAATGATGGAGCGTACAGCATCGGCAATGGGTTCGTTAAAATCATCCCCGTCCACAAGGACGGTGTAAATACCGGTAATGGTGCCTTCTTGACTGCGTCCTGTCCGTTCAAGCAGTTTAGGAAGCTGTGAAAATACCGTTGGCGTGTAGCCTTTGGTGGTAGGAGGCTCGCCCACAGCCAGCCCCACTTCTCGTGCAGCCATGGCAAAACGGGTGACCGAATCCATCATAAGAAGCACATCTTTGCCCTGATTTCGATAATATTCAGAGATAGCTGTGGCAGCATACGCTGCTCTCATACGGATAAGTGGTGATTGATCTGAAGTGGCAACCACAAGCACAGAACGGGCCATGCCTTCAGGGCCAAGGTCTTTTTCCATAAACTCCACAACTTCCCGTCCACGCTCGCCAATAAGGCCAATCACATTGATATCAGCCGAAGTGTAGCGCGCCATCATGCCCATGAGTGTGGATTTACCAATGCCGGAGCCTGCCATAATCCCCATACGCTGCCCTTTGCCCAAGGTGAGCAAACCATTGATGGCGCGTACTCCAACATCCAAAGGATCGCTGATACGTGGACGTTGTAGCGGGCTTGGGGGAGGCGTGTAAAGGGGGAGCATAAGTTCAGGTACTACGGGTTCGCCCCCGTCAAGAGGATTGCCAAAGGCGTCAAAAGCACGTCCCAAACAGCCTTTTCCCATGGGAAAGGTGGGAGGTAGGCTGGAATTGCGAATAAGGTTGCCGGGAGCTATGCCCCGTAAATCTCCATAAGGCATAAATAAGACATTGCCTTCACGAAAACCTACCACCTCGGCAGGGATGGCTTCTTGATGGTCTCCTGGCAATAAATGACATAACGAACCTAAGGGGGCACTGATACCAGAACCTTCTGCCACAAGCCCGACGACCTTATGCACCTTTCCATATACCTGAAAAGGTTGTGCTTCGGTCAGTAATTGACGGCATTTTTCAGGACTAAAGCTCATGGGTGTCCTTTACGGTATCACTGAGGACATCTTGTTCTTCCGGTAATATGGGGGCAGAGCTGTCACCTTGTTCAGTAAAAGCGGATTCGTCCGCAGAAAAGCTTTCTTGCTCTTCAGATTCTATAAGGAGCTGTTCAATCTGTTGTGATTCTTGGGAGTCTGAAAGAGGTTCTTCTTGCAACATGGGGGCTTCTTCTTCCAATGATGCGTCAGGGAGCGAAAGCATAGAGGAGGCTGTTTCTTCTAAAGAATGTTCTAAATGGCTGTCTTCGGCATGTTCGCTTGCAAAAAAATGGGCTTCTTTTTCATTCTCTTCGGATGCGTCTTGAATGATGCCTTGTGCCGTTTCTTCTTGCTCGTTTTGTGTCATATTAGATTCAGCAGCAAGAGCAGCTTTTGCTTCTTGTTGCTCTAGTTCGCGCAATGCTTGTTGTTCTTTTTCATACATTTCTGCTTCGGCTTGCTGGCGTTGCAAGACGTCCTGCACCAAAGAATCCAGCCCTGTTTCATGCGCCGCTGCGTTTACGGCTTCTTGAGCAAGGGTGTCTGTTTCGGGCAATGTAAGGTGGCGTAAAACTTGATCAACAATCTGTTTTCGTTGAGGGGCAGTGTTTTCAGCCCGTCCCACGCGGCTTTCAAGGATTAGGCTTCCTTGTTCAAGGTTTGGGTCGCCTTGCACTTCCCAGGATTTGACCTCAGCAAAACGCTTTGAGGCGCCTTCAAGCACTTCTTGAAAGGCTGGAATATCATCAGGATGTACGGTGACTATAAGGCGCTGCTCTATGCCTATGGCATGTACAGAATTTGTCAGAAGCGATTCAAGCACAGCGGCTTTTTCGTCTGTTAGCACCCAGCCCACAGATGTTTCAACCGCATCACGCAATAAGGCGGCTAACTGTTCACGCCAGCTGGCATAGAGCTGACCAAATTGAGCTTGCATGGTTGCTAAAACCGACGCTGAAAGCGCGTCCAGTTGGGCGCGGTGTTCGTCAAGCTCCAACATGGCCTGTTCAACGCCGCGCTGGTACCCTTCTTCGTGGGCAATGGCTTGTTTGTGTTCGGCGTCTGCCTGAGCCGTTTGGGCGTGTTGTAGGGCTGTGGCAGTTTCTTGATGTAATTGTTCGAGGCGTTCACGGAGCCCGTGGGCCCAATCTAACGTTTTTTTACGGATAGCGGCGCTTTCTTGTTCTGCTTTTTCTAGTATGCGTTGGCCTTGTAATGTCGCTTTAGCCCTAACTCTAGCCAAGTATTCGTTTTCAGTCTTGCTGTTCCAAAGCTCACATTGTTCCCGATTGGCCACCTTATCAATCGTTGACTCACGATCTGATGTGGGCCCCATAAACACAGTTCCCCAACGGTTTTTTTGTTCATCTTGCTGTGCCATGGTGTACCTTATCGTTTATAAACCTATTAAAAAGCATATTGTTAGCTAATGTTATATAAATTCGTCGCCACCGCCGCGCGAGATGACCACCTTGCCCTCTCCTTCAAGCCGTCGCACAATACGTACAATGCTTTGTTGAGCTTGTTCCACGTCGGAAAGCTTGGTTGGGCCCATAAATTCCAATTCTTCGCGTACCATATTGGCGGCGCGCTCGGACATGTTTTGGAAAAACTTGGATTTGAGGTTGTCGTTGGCACCACGCAGAGCCAAGATAAGCTCTTCGTTGGCCACTTCCTTGAGCAGTTCACGGATACTACGGTCATCAAGGGCACGAACGTCTTCAAAGACAAACATGAGGTTGCGGATATCCTCGGCCATTTGGACTGAATCTTCTTCGATTTCTGCCAAAACTTCTTCTTCTGTGGCGCGATCCACAGAGTTAAGAATCTCAGCCACAGACTGCACGCCGCCAACTTTTTTGCCTTCTTTGCCGCCCATGGCAATGAGCTGCGTTTGCAGAACGCGATCTACTTCCATAAGCATGTCTTCCGGCACTGATTCAAGGCGGGCTAAACGCATAAGTACCTCTGCGCGCACACCTGCCGGCAACATGGTTAAAAGACCGGCAGCCTGCTCTGGGATCATGTGACCAAGAATCAATGCTAAGGTTTGAGGATGTTCGTTACGCAACATTTGTGACAAAAGGCGTGGGCTGACCCTTTCAAGTTCGCGGAACGGCGCTGGGCCCGTTTCTAGGTCAAGGGATTCCATGATATATTTTGCGGTTTCGCTATCGAGGTTTTTCATGAGCATGCGTTTAAGGCTGTCTTGACCGCCTGCGATGATATCTTGACCCATGATGAGTGATTGGTGGAACTCGCGCACCACGTCTTCCACCTCTTCTTTGGATACGGTATCAATTTCCACAACGGCTTTGGAAACAGATGTTATTTCTCGGCGATCAAAGCGTTTGAAAATTTCAGTTGTGAATTTGTCGCCAAGGGCTAACAAGAGAACCGCTATTTTTTGGGTTCCGTTAAGTTCCATGAAAAAAGCTCCTTACAATAACCTAAAAGAACATGGTGCTGCACGTCAAAAAGATGGCAGTTTTAAGAATACTGCATCGGTGAAGAAGGTATATGCAATGATCATACCTATACTTCTTTTGCGTCTTTTGGGGATATAATGCATTGATATTTCAAGCGTTGTCAATAGATTTTTAAGGACAGCATAAAAAAAGTTCTTTTATGCAGCTTTCTTGTGATGAGAAAGCGAAAAACTTGACTCTATGTAAAATTTGGCGTAACTAGAAAAACCTTCATCTTTTGTGAGGTAACAAAAACGCAATCTAATTGCTGCTTTTGCGCAATTAGGTGGATATGGGGATGGCATGTTTGATAGTCTTTCCAAACGGTTGACAGATGTTTTCCGCTCCATGAGCGGCAGAGCGCAGCTTACCGAAGATACTATTCGTGAAGGTTTACGCGAAGTTCGTCTGGCACTATTAGAGGCTGACGTCAACTTTAAAGTTGTCAAAAGCTTTGTGGAAGACGTGCGCGAAAAATGTCTTGGCCAAGCAGTAGACAAAAGCCTTTCTCCTTCTCAACAGCTTATTAAGGCTGTCAACGAAGAACTTATTACGTTGCTTGGTGGTGAAGATACTGCGTTGCAGCTTCAAGGCGCACAGCCTGCTGTCATTATACTGGTGGGTTTACAAGGCTCAGGTAAAACAACTACAGCAGGAAAGCTTGCCAATGTGTTGCGCCGCCAAAAAATGCGCCCGTTATTGGTACCTGCCGATGTGTATCGTCCTGCGGCCATTGACCAGCTAAAGACCTTAGCCAAGCAATTGGACATACCCTGCTATAATTCTAATGCAGAGATGGATCCTGTAAGCATTGCAAAGGCAGCAGTAGAGCAAGCCAAGTCCGATCAGCAAACGGTTGTTATTCTTGACACTGCAGGGCGTCTGCATGTGGATGAAGCGCTCATGCAGGAGCTTGTCCATATTAAAAGTGCTGTAGCCCCACAGGAAATCCTTTTTGTGGCTGACGCAATGACAGGTCAAGATGCTGTTAATGTGGCAGAGTCGTTTAATGAAAAACTTGGCCTGACAGGTGTTGTACTGACCAAAATGGATGGCGATGCTCGTGGTGGTGCGGCCCTTTCTATCAAGTCAGTGACAGGCGCCAGTGTCAAATATGTGGGTACAGGTGAAAAACTTTCAGACCTTGAGCCTTTTCATCCTGATCGCGTGGCAAGCAGGATCTTGGGCATGGGTGATATGCTCAGCCTTATTGAAAAAGCTCAAGATGCCTTTGCTGAAGAAGAAGCCGCCGATATGGCGCGTAAGCTGCAAAAGGCAACATTTAATTTTGAAGATTTTCGCAGTCAGATGCGTAAAGTCAAGCAAATTGGCTCCCTTGAGTCCATCATGAAGTTGATTCCGGGCCTTGGCGGTATGGCGAACAAGCTCGGAAACATGAGCGTTCCTGAGAAAGAACTGGCCAGAACCGAAGCCATTATCAATTCCATGACCGCTAAAGAGCGCAAAAAACCTGAACTGTTAAATGGCAGCCGTAAGGCTCGTATCGCCAAAGGTTCAGGGACGAGCGTGCAGCAAGTGAACCAGCTTATTCGCCAGTTTGAACAAATGCGCCAAATGATGCAGCGCATGATGAAAGGGTCCGGCGGTGCACCGCGGATGCCTTCATTGGGAGGTATGGGCGGATTGGGCGGCCTTGGCGGCATGGGCGGCCTAGGCGGACTTGGCGGTTTAGGTGGCCTTGGTGGAGGTATGGGCGGCATGCCTTCTTTCCCCGGGATGCCTGGCAGTGGCAGTTCAAGCACCAAAAAAAAGAAAACCAAGGACAAACGCAAGGCCAAACGTAAAAAACGGTAAATTTATGTTTGCATTTGTGTAAAGTCAACGGTAAAAACACCAAACGCGAAGCGATAACATCGTCTCATAATGATTGAACAACAAGGGTGCCTTGTTATTTTATCAACTTTTCATATAATGATACCTAGGAGAATGTACCATGGCTGTAAAAATCAGACTTACTCGGATGGGCAACAAAAAACGGGCTTTTTACCGCATTGTAGCCACAAATTCTGAAACGCGTCGTGATGGACGTCCTTTAGAGTATTTGGGTTACTACAATCCTCATACCAATCCTGCCGATGTCAAAATCGATATGGAAAAGCTTAATAAATGGCTTGGTCTTGGCGCTACACCGACAGATACCGTGCGCGCGCTTTTACGAAAACAGCAAGCGTAAGGTCTTGATATTTTGCCTTTGGCAAAAGAAGCCCTTGAAGCCTTTTTTAACGCAATATCTGCTTTGCCTCTTTTTATAGAGCAAGGCAGGTATTGCGGCTTTTGGCTGTATTTTTTAAGATAGGCGATAGCGCTCTTTTTCATATTAGCAAGTGGCCCGCCTAAGAACAATATCTTTTTTTTTACTTTTCCAAGACTGCTTTTTGCGTAGATGTGAACGCGATTTTTCTTCTATATGAATGCTATACTATGTGTCTTGGTACCATTTTTAGGCCATGATTGCGTGTGGCTTTGTGTTTATAAGCTCTGCAATATAGTAGTTCGTTTAAGATGAACGCCGACACAGCTTACTTTTTTGAGTATGTTTTGTAAAAATTGAAGAATTTTGAAAAAATAACCTTCTATTGCTCAAAATCAAGAATTGATATGGAATCAATACAATTGTTTCAGCAAGAAAAAATTTGTAAAAACTTGAAGAAGTAGTACATCAAAAATACATATCATGAGCTCTGCATGCCGCTAAGTTCATAGTTATTAAATGTGATTTTAATGTACCCCTTGCTAAAAGCAGTCCAAAAGGGTTTATACTACGCCAATAGAGGAAAATGCACTGAACACACGTAAAAAGCGCCCTGCGCAAGTGCACCTTTAAGAAAAGTAAATGGAAAATACATTTTTTGGCCAACAACGGAAGCTTTTTCAAAAAAAAGCAAGATATTTTTTTCGCATGTGCACCTAATAAAAACGAGCAAATCTAGCAATAACAGTCAAAACAGCGGATTTTTAATTGTAGAAAAGCCTGTGATATAAAAAACAAGCATATTTTCTGTAGAGTTTCCTCTAGACAATGTCTTCTTATTTCAGTAGAGTTCATTTATAGTACAGGAGAGGACCTAAAAAAGCGTGGAGAAGGTATGCGTACTGCTAACAAGAGATAGCGACTTTTTACATTTACGAACACTCTGGCGAATTTGGATTAGCAGTGGTATTGATAAAACATTGTCAAAAAGGATTTAGAGCTACTTTTTTCTTTGGGTTCCACACTGCAAGCAATGTGGAGCACGGGTATAATATGAGCATGTGCTCGATTTGGTGTAGTTCTTTACCTCCACTTGATGATTGTTTTAGCTCCCAAGTCTGGGATACAGAGGAAAGTCTTTTACGATTTCGTACCAAATTTTTCCTTGCGAAGACGCGAACACAGCTTCCCTGCTACACACTACTAACTTCCAGAGGTGGATCATGTTAAAAGATCTTGTGGAGTTTGTGGCCAAGTCCCTTGTGGATAAGCCGGACGAAGTACAGGTGACCGAGGTTGAAGGAGAGCAAGCCTCCATTCTTGAATTGCACGTTGCCAAAGAAGACCTAGGCAAGGTGATCGGTAAACAAGGACGAACAGTGCGAGCCCTGCGTACATTACTTGGCGCAGCCTCTTCAAAAGCACGAAAACGAGTGGTTCTTGAAATTATTGAATAACCACTTGGAGCCTTGCCCTGCTTGTGCGGGGCAAGGCTGTGGTTAGCTGTTTTGTGGACATAAGATAGAGGATAAGCGTGTCAAAAACCATTGAAGTGGGGATAGTAGGCAAGCCTCATGGGCTTAAAGGGCACGTCTATGTGCGCTATTTTGGTGAAGCCACCGACTGCTTGCAGGGTGAGCTTTTTTTACATACAGGTTCATTATTTAAAGAAATTCGTGCAAAAACGTGCAAGTTTCATCAAGGCAAACTTGTGGTGCTTTTTGAAGGAATAGAGGATCGCACCGCCGCAGAAGCCATACGCGGATATACGCTTCATGTGCCTGAAGAAGCCCTTCCCCCCCTTGAAGATGACGAGATATACCTTAATGAAATACTAGGGTTAGTGGTGTTTCTTGAAGAAGAGCAGGATGCCCTTGGCGTGATTGAGCATGTACTTTTTCTTGGAGAACAAGAAACGTGGGTCATAAAAACTCCTGATCAGCGCGAAATCCTTTTACCTGCGGTGCCTGAATTTGTAGCAGATATAGACCTTGAGCAAGAACGTGTTGTCATAACTCCGCCGGAAGGGTTGTTGGAGCTATATTGAAAGCAATAGGAAGGTTTTAGAAAGTCTTCCAATTCATATCGCCATTTCGATGCTATGATTGTAACTGGTCGATAAAAAAATATACAAAACCGGAAAAAGTGTGTTTGCTTTTTCCGGTTTTGTTATGTGTGACTATGTCATGTATTGTATGAAAGCCAAGCGTTATCAAGGTGCATACTGGTCGCTCTAGCCATTGAGCATCACGCCAATAACCGTGTTGTCAACACCTTGCATGCCCTGAGTGCTGATAAGGCCCACGTTTTGGATAGTGGTCTCAGGGGTTACTCCTACAATGCCTTGACCGTGAGTAATGAACACGTTTTCTTTGGCCAAAAGAGCGCACAAAGTTGCCTCTCCAGCAGCAGTAGACAGCTTAAAAGCACAGCCACCTTTAGCTCCATCGCACAACATGCCTGCAAGGGTGCCGCTCATTGAGTTGATGGTGCCTGCAATCTGTTCATCGTTACAGCCAAGAAGCCAAGCCACAGATACCGCGGCCCCAATGCCTGCAGCAATGGCACAGCCACAGACAGGAGAAAGGGGGCCTGAAAATTCTTTAATGGCTATGGTCACAAGGTGGCTAAGGGCTAAAGCTCGGATTAGCTTTTCTTCGTCTAGGCCCAACTCGCGGCAGACCACATATGGAGGCAAAATAGCGGTGATGCCATGATTGCCGCTGCCGGCACTGGACATGACGGGAAGCTTTAGCCCTGCCATGCGGGCGTCAGCAGCTGCTGCGGCATGCAAACGTACTTTGTTTACTAAGTTGGCTTCAAGCACACCTTTATCGATAAGCGACTGCAAAGCATGTCCGAGCCCAAGCCCAGGGTGCTGTTCTAGGCCCACCTTTGCCATGCGAAAATTCATGGGTACGCCGGCAATAAGAAAGGCAATGTCTTCTAAAGGAAAAGCTTCAACTTCTTCGCGAAGCTGCTTAATGCTGATATCTTTTAAAATGGGGTCATGATGAGGGGCGGATGTCTCTGTATCGCTTACCGCTGCAGTGTTTTTGTATACTATTTGACCATTTTTTTCGACCAACTCAATATTGGTATGACTATTACGAATTATACATCTACCGATACCTGCACTGCTTTCTACAATGGCTTCAATATAAAATCCGGAATCGTTTTCTGTCACGCCTGCTTGAATGAGTATAGTTTTTACCAGATGTTTGGCTTTTTCAACAGCGCTTTCATCAACATTGGCAAAAACTTCAAGGCCTTTGGATGCATCGCCACAGGCAAGGGCAAGTGCTACAGCAAACGGAATGCCATATTCTGTGGTGCCTGGAATGCCCACTCCGTTAGCGTTTTTATAAATATTTCCTGACATGGTCACCTTGGCAGAAATCAAATCCCCCGGTACCTCTTGAAAGGCTCTGGCCACAGCAATGGCAATGGCAGCAGGCTCTGTGCAACCTAAGGCAGGCTTTGCATTTTGTTTTAACAATGAAATAAAATATTCCTTATGCATACTGCATCTCCTTTAGAAAATTTTGCCTATTTTCTAAACCATTTTTTACATAAGTGGTTATTCTTGAGGCGGTGTGTCCGGAACAAATCGAGTCAGATCGCGAGCCACGTCTTGCGTGCGCAATTCTGAAGCTGCCATGCGTCCAAATACTGAATCAGGTTCACGTTGGATAATGGTATCAAGCAAAAGACGCCAGCGTGACATGTCCCCCATTTTCCTATGCAAACGCGCTTCACGGAACAAAAGGCCGGCATAATCCGGTGATTCCTCTGTCACAAAGCGTTTGTATTGAGAAGCCCAGTCCAACGATTCGGCAAAGCGGTTGGCTACTTCTGTAACGTCCATCAGTGCGGCCAAGGATTCGCGAATACGCTCAGGGTCAGCCTTATCAGATCGCTCACTTTCCAGTTCGGTAAACAGCTGAAGCGCTTCAAGGTTATAGTCATAGGCTGCGTTCAAATCTTTACGCCGTTCTGCGTCGCGTGCCATAAAATACGTAGCATAGGCCTTTTGGTACAGAGGGATATCGTTACGAGGTTGAAGGCTTTCCCAAATTGTAAGGGCGCGTTCAGGCAATCCAAGATTTTCTGCTGAAATCGCCATGGAATAATCCAGTTGGCTACGGGTTTCTTTTGGAAGGTCCCAAGATGCCACCTGCTCGCCAAGGGCAAGGATTCCATCCCAATTTGCAGTACGAAGTAGCTGAGCTAATTTAATGTTGTAGGCGTATTCGCTGTATTTTGGATCCTGAGGACGAGAGAAAAACGGCTCCAAAAGGGCCATGCCTGCGGCCTCTTCACCACGGTTAAGGTGAGCCCTAGCAAGTCCAACGCGTAGGTCATCGTCTAGCTTGTCCTCCGAAACTTGAACCTGTGGGTACCTTTCCCAAAGCTGTAAAAGGCGTTCGTAATTTTCTTCACTTAAAGCGAGGGCACGTTCTTTTTCAAAACCCCTGCGGATAAGTTCTTCTGCTTGTAAAGAAAGAGGTGAGCTTGGATTGTCTTCAATAAAGTCAGCAGCCCTTTGCATGGCGTCGGCAATTTCTGCGTTCCTAAACTGCCATGCGGCAAGGCGAAAGGCGGCTGTGACGGCTTCTGGGCTGTCTGGATATTCGGAAAGGACGCGCCGATAGGCTGCTTCGGGCAAGCTGTTGCTGGGTTTTTCAAAAAAAGCTAATAATTCTTGCAACGTGGGGATTGTTGGCAAGATTTCCATTTCTCCCAAACGTAAAATGGCTTTAGGTGCAGATTCTGATTTTGGAAAGCTTTGCAGAATTTCGTTATAGACTCCGCGCGCGCCTTTGTCGTGGTTATCTAGCAGATATATATCACCTATATTAAATAAAATACGATGGTTTTCCGGATCTTCTGGTAGCAAGTTGTAATGTGTCCAAAAAATTTGTAACGCTTCGTTATAGCGTTGCAATTTCATATATAAATCGCCGGACATACCTAAATACATAGGATCGTCAAGATATAGGCGCGGCCAACGGCGGTCCACAAAGTCTACTAATACAGCAGCGCGGTCATAATGCCCCTGTTTATATAACGCCTCAGCCATATATCGAGAAGCATCGCGCACATCAGGGCTTTCGGGGTATTGATCCAATATGGCCTGGAATTGTTGTGTAGCTTCGGCGTATTGCTGTTTGTTCAATTGATCTTTGCCAAGCAGATACAGCCCGTGTGAGACAGAAGGGTCTTGAGGATATTTTGCTTTAAGGGCTTCAAAATAGCCGGCTGCATCTTGCTGATTTCCCACGTTGAGATTGAGCTGCCCCAAACGGAACAGCGCGTCAGGCACCTTGGGAGATCTAAGGTTAAAGTTCATGGCTTCATTGGTGCTGATGGCTATGGGTTCATAACCTTCAACCCAGCGGTTGGTATAGAGGCCAAAAAGGGCGTCGCTCAACATATAGAGGACTCGTTCGCGTTGTTCCGGCGAAAGCGTATGGTTTTTTACCTCATCCAATATGTTTTTGGCTTCTTGAAATTGATAGGTGTTAAGGTTGGTTTGGGCATCCTCAATCATGGCAGCAGAGTCCGGCGGTTTGGGGACTTCTTGTCCTTCTTCGTTGACATATACCACACGTGGAGGTGTGTCCGGTGATGGTTCTTCTTGCGCAATATCTTCCGGTGTTTCGGTTTCTTCAGGCAGTGGCTCAAGGGCTGAAGCTGCAGGAGAAGCAAGTCCAAATTCGCTGGGCCACGCTTCAGGGCCTTCTGGGTTGATACGTCCGCGTAGCTGTACCGAAGGTCCGGAGATGATGGTTCGCCCTTGAGGAATTGTCTGGACAGAGGATTGTTCAGGCTGTTCAGAAGAAACGCTTGGTTGCGTAAGGATATCCGGTGTATCTGCGGTAGCTTGGGTGCTTTGAGGCTCCTGGCTAGGGGGATTTTGTTGTGTAAGGTCTGGCGTAGCCACTGCGCCGGAAAGCCCCTGAATGGGGATTCTTCCTGTAACAGAGGTTCCGGTTGTGCTCCCGTCAGCAGCTAGCGGTGCTTGGCTTGCTTGGGGAGGGAGCGTTGTTTGATTTGGGTTTATAGGCATTTTGTCGATACGCTGCGTCATTCGAGTGAGGTCGTCCTTTGTGGGTAAAGGAGGCGGCGGCGCAGTTTCAGGGGGTGAAGAACTCGAAGAGGGCGCGCCAGCAGGACTTGTAGCCTGAACTGTTGTTGCAGGGGCGGTTTGCCCGGGAACAGGGGTTTGCGTCACAATAAGCCCACGCCCGTCTGAACGCACGTTACTGCCAAGCGTTCTAGGATCAGTGGTCGCCGGGTTGGGAGCTTCTTGAACATCTTGGCTCTGGGGTGTTGCTTGCGATTCTGTAGTGCGACTTGGTTGTGTTTGCGCAGCAGTCTGGGGTTGAGCCGATTCGTTTGTTTGTGTCTGGGGTGATGTAGGGGGTGATGTTTGGGGTGACGTTTGGGACGACGTTTGAGGTGGCTCGCTTGCCGGTGCCTGAGGTGGTGGCGATTGGCGCGTAACCGTTGTCGAAGACGGCGTAGGTGCTGCGCTTACAAGGGAGCCCGAACCCGGCGTAGGCCTCCAGCGTGCGCCCACAGGATCCGGGAAAATATCTATTTGTAGGGTTTCGGGGCTTGGCTGGCTCAATACATAGCCAAAGGCTGCATCTCGCAATTGGATTCGTAATATTTCTCCGTTAGGAATAACGGCTGTAATAAGTGAGCCCACAGGGCCGTCTGTATTTGTGATGGTTTCACCAAGGTTGATGGTGAGTTCATTCTCTGTTGTTCTGGCAGCTTGTTGTCCGGAAAGAGGTTTTTCAAGGCGTACAACAAGGCGTTCACGCCCGGGCAAGTTTGACACTTGCCATGATGCAGCAAAGGCGTTTGAAAAGACCCCAAAAAAGCATATGGTAAGGTAGCAAATAAAGGTAGAGTAGCGGAAAGCAATCAATGTGTTCACTGTACCTAGAGCGTGTTGTCTTTGAAAACGCGTTTTCAAAGTTGTTGGAAGCTATTGCTTCGATATTTGGCAGCGTTTTACGCTGATAGCCTAAAGCAGTTTTTTTGTTAAAAAGGATTCGTTTGTTATAGTTGTATAAAAATGCGTTGTTGTCGTAAAGGCCTTAGCCATGTGTGAAGTATGGTAGCTTGTTTTTTTGAACCCATGGGTTACAGGAGTATGAAAACTTTTTTTAGAATAGTTAAGGTTTGTGACAATGGGCATCTTTGATAAAAATATGCAAACTTTATTCCAGAAAATCGATGCACTGTGACGGATGCTTTGGGAAGGCACATATGTCCTTATTCTTCGCGTCGTTTTTTTAGTTTTTCTATGAGAGTTGTGCGTTTTATGCCTAAAAGTTCGGCTGCTTGATTTTTGACGCCATCAGATTGGGAAAGGGCCTGATCTAACAGCCGATCTTCAATGGTTTCTAAAAATTCTTTCAGCCCCATATTGTAATGTTGCATGTCGTTAAGGTTGGGCCACATGAAGCGCCCCTCAGAGCTTGATGCCGAAGTTGCAGGGGGTGCGTCTTGGCTTTGTCCGTCCATGGCCATGGGAGCCGCTTCGGCAAGGTCTTTCAATGGGCCTACAGAGTCAATAACTTTACGCGGAAGATCATGTACTTCAATGGAGGGGCCATCCACTAGAATACTAAGACGTTCCATAAAGTTTTCAAGCTCGCGCACATTGCCGGGCCAAGAATAAGCCATCAAAACTTTGCATGTTGCCGAGGTCATATCAAGTATTGGTTGTTCTCTGCGCTTGCAAAACCGCTCAAGAAAGCGCCTTGCTAAAAGTAAAATATCCCCTTCCCGTTCGCGCAGCGGCGGAAGGTGTAAAGGAATCACATTCAGGCGGTAAAACAAATCTTCACGAAAGCGTCCGGCTTGTACCTCTTCTTCAAGGTCACGGTTAGTGGCAGCAACAATCCGAACATTGACCTTGCGTGGGCCTGTGCCGCCAACGCGCTCTATTTCTTTTTCTTGAAGGACTCGTAAAATTTTGACTTGAAGAGACAGGGGCATTTCTCCGATTTCATCCAGAAAAATGGTGCCCCCTTCGGCCATTTCAAATCGGCCTGCCCGGGAGCGAATGGCATGGGTAAAGGCACCTTTTTCGTGCCCAAACAATTCGGATTCTAAAAGGTCTTTTGGAATGGCGCCACAATTGATAGGCACAAAAGGCTGTGCAGATCTGGTGCTGTGTGCATGAAGCGCTTTTACTAAAAGTTCTTTGCCTGTGCCGGATTCCCCCGTAACCAAAACTGTGCTGTCTGTTGGGGCCACCTTTGTGAGCACGTTAAAAACCTTGCGCAAAGTTGTGCTTTCGCCAATAATTTCCCCATTTAACACATTCATAATATAAACTCCTGCTGCAAAAGCCGTGTCCTCTAAAAAAATATTGACACGATTTTGGAGCTATCTACACGAGGTTCCATGCTCCATTGGCCCAAGATCATTACAAGAAAAAAAGCATGCAAGGTTGTTGTGAGGCCTTGAAGATAGCTTTGTTGCCAAAATCTAGGCAGCTCCATTCAGGCAGTAACGTTTTTGATTTTTTGTAGACTGCGTGTAGTCCTTATGACAGCGTTTTTGCTGTCTTAACCCCACGCAGTGGTTTTCTTGTTGTGGTATATAATCATGGTTGTGTCAATAGACTGACACAAAAAAACAAAAATCAACGAACAGCTTCATACTTGTGCGTATATCCCCTTGGTATACGCAACGTGTGCGCATTAAATGCGTCTATCCACCACAAGGCCAAGGGCAGCATCGTTCAATTCTGAGCGTCCGCGAATTGCTTGCACGTTGGCTTCAAAACCTCGTTGCGCTTCAATCATGGCAACTGTGTCTCGCGCAACATCTACTGTGTTGTTCACAGCATAGCCTTCTAAAGGGTTCCATACAGAACCTTCAAACAGGGTTACTCTGTCTTGCCCATATCCAGCAGGCAAGCCTGCATCGGGCTGAGTTACATGTGCACGTACAGAGTCTGCAGGGCCGTTTATATAGGCAATGTCCAACGCTTGGAAGTTTTGGGTGTTTATGTTGGCAATGTTATACGCTGTAGCGTGCATGCCTATTCCATAGGCTTCTAATGCGCTTACGTTATCATACATAGTTGCCTCTTTTTGTTTAAAAGAGTGGAGATTGAATTAGATTTTATTGTGCTCGATACAGGCAAAGGCGTTGTGCGCATGGATAGATTCAAAGCTTTCAACTTCAGCTCTAAACCAGTTCACCTGCGAGTGCGACAACAATGCTGTTGCCACATTGCGTACCACATCCTCCACAAAGGTTGGCCGTGCAAAAGCTGCTTCGGTTACAAATTTTTCATCTTCACGTTTTAAAAGACTGTATACAGGCGAAGAGGCGGCACTCTCTGCAATTTCTACGAAATCTTCAATCCAACAAAACTTTGTGGTTTGTACGGCAATTCGAACTACGGCGCGTTGGCTGTGAGCCCCTTCACGGCTGATGGCTTTTGAGCAAGGGCACACTGTCATTACAGGCACACACACTTCAAGTTCAAAAATGGGTTTGTCGTCTGTAAGTTCGCCTGTGAGCTTGCAGTCGTAATGCAGGCGGCTGACAATGCCCGTGGCAGGCGCAGGCTTGCGCACAAAATACGGAAAAGCAATGACCATATGTGCACGTTTAGCCTGAAGTCGTTTGCGAATTTCTTCCAATAGGCTTTTCATGGACGCATAGGTAAGGTCATCAGACCAACTTTCAAGGGCAGCCACAAAACGACTCATATGAGTGCCTTTAAATTCAGCCGGTAAATCAACCCCTACGTCTACACTGGCCACAGTCGATTGGCGTCCGTCCGTGCGATCAAGCACGGTAAGAGGGATCCTGAGCCCTTTAACGCCCACCTTGTCAATGGACAATGGCACTTCTGCGGCGCTGCTTTGAATATCTTTCATGGTCTTCCTTTTAGCTCAACAGGGGATGCTTTCAACAGGCAATAACGTAAAGGTGCCGTGCTTGACGCCTTTAATAGCCCGTAAGGCATCGGCCATACGTGTAATATGTTCTGCTTCACCTTTTAGCATCAAAACCTCAAGGCATGTATGCTGGCTAAGATGAATATGTAATGTCGCCACAACGCAGTCATGATCTTCATGCTGTTTTTTTGTAAGTTTTTTTGCCAATTCGCGGCTGTGATGATCATACACTAAGGTCAGGACACCTGCTGTCTCATGCCCTGCAATGGCCTTGGCATCGTCCATCAAGGCTTGTCGGATCATATTGCGCAACGCTTTAGAGCGACTAGTATAGCCTTTGTGTGCACAGAAATCATCAAATGCTTCCAGCAAATCTTCGTCCAGCGATACTCCAAAACGAGCGGTTGCTCCCATTGTAGCCTCCTCAGGGCGGCTTTACTTTTATAAATGCTTTAATACGATGTACGATCGTTTAAAATGTAGTAAAACGTTATGGCAAACAGATTATATTCATAATGATGTTGCGTTGCAATGGCTATGATGAGAATATAATATATGCATACGCAGATATCCATATATCTTTAAAAATTTTAAGAGGATATGCTATCGCTCAATTTCCCAAATTCGGATGGGTACTGGCTTTTCTTGGGCATAAAGGGCTTGTGTTTCTGCCTCAAACACACAGCGTCCTGTCCAACGGCGGCTTCGCAATGCATGCCTGAACGTATCATAAATCGTTCTGCTAGGTTCTGCAATCCATGCAACGCCCCCCAAAGCCAGCACATGATCAAAAAAATTCAATATGGGAACGGCAAAACGTTGTTCATACATAATGTCTCCACCCCATACAAAGGCTGCCCCGTGGCGCATAAAAGCCGGTCTTCGCCAGTCCATAGCTGCCCAGCGTGGACTTGGGACGTTGTTATGCACTGCGTTTTGTTTGCCATATTTAAGGGCTTCGGGTTCATAATCCATGGCAACAACGTTTGCGCCAAGCCATTGCCCTACAAGGGCAGTTAAGCCTATGCCACATCCCACATCCATGCAGACGTTGTTTTGGATTTTTGAGCGGTTTTGCTCCAGCCACTTGCACAGTACAATGCTTGCAGGCCAAACCTCTGTCCAATACGGCAAGCGCTCGTCATCGTTGAAGTCTGTCATGCTTTCCCACATGCTTTCTAAATCGCTAGGACGTTCAAGAATCCAAGAACGCCCGCAAACCTTTATGTTGAAATGAGCTGTCATCTGGGGTTTTTCTTCCTTAGTCGTTGCTGAAAAACATGGCAACCATTTAAAACAACATCTTTTATAGCTAAGGTTGCGTAAACAAAATTGCCAGAAGAACGTATATTATGTTCTTGAATCTGGCAATTTTATGTACGCAATTAATGAAAAGCAATAGTTTTTATGTATCAGCATTAACTACAATAGTTAGGAGGTAGCGATGGTGCCTCTGCGTCATGGTTGAAGGTGTTATAATTCATTGAAGATTGATGATAGTCTGCTATCTCTCCCGTTGAAGCAACCCAGATGGTGCTGTCTTGTAAAGCATACTCAAGCATTTTTTCAGCAAGCGCTATGCGGCCCGGCCTTCCGGTTAGCCAAGGATGTACTGTGCAGACGGCAACGCCTCCGTATTGTGCAACGCCGCGTGCATAATCAAGCCAGCCCTGAGTAACAGTATGGGTGAAATGGGGGGCCCAACGATCGTTTCCTACACCAGCATATCTAATGAAAACAGCATCATCAAGCGGCCATTGAATTGGTATTTCTGTAATTCCGTTAAGCTGGTATGGGTGATCATATCCCGATAAGGAGCTGTCATAACGTAACCCTAATTCTTTTAACGACGTTAGATTGCTTGGTGTAAGTTCCCAAGAGGGAGAACGATAACCAACAGGAGTATACCCAAGGTTTTTTGTAAAAAAGTCTAAACACTGTGCTGTAATATCATGAAAACGTGCTGCGCCCAGCTGGGCAGGGACTTCATGATAGAATCCGTGCAACCCAATTTCATGGCCACCTTGCGCTATGCGTTCCAAAAGCCAAGGACGGGTTGTGCTTTCGTAAACAGGAACAAAGCATGTGGCTTTGCAACCGTGTTTTTCAAGCAATTCAAGAAGATTGAATATCCCTTGGCGTAAACCAAAGCGTCGTTGCTCCAATTCATTGAGGCCCTGTATACCGTGTTCGCGTGCGCGCCATAGTTGAGGGCTTTCTGCATCAACGTCAATGGTAAATGAAAATGCTGAAGTATAGCCTTGTGGCCAAGTGTAGGACATAGAGATTCTCCTTTTTAGCTGATAGAGCCTGTCAAGGTGTTATAAGCCTGCCTTAAAAATTTGTTTAAAAAATTGATAAAAAACTCATTTTACATTTTTCACAGGTTGTTCAAGCAGTTTAGCTTGCTTAACTAACGCCACAGGCAGTGCTTTGGAGGCAGCCTGTTACGCAACGGCTCTATGGCACGCTGTATAATGTTGTGTCCCTACTGCTTGAAGCTCAGGGCGTTGTTCTTTACACAATGGTATGCATTCGGGGCAACGCGTTACTAAAGGGCATCCTGTTGGTGGATTTGCAGGGCTTGGAATATCGCCGTGCAAAATGATCCGTTTTCGTTGACGTTGAAGCAAGGGGTCTGCCAAAGGAATAGCGCTGAGCAACGCTTTGGTATATGGATGAACAGGATGTTGCAACACACTGTCACGTGGCCCTGTTTCCACGATGGTGCCCAGATACATAACAGCAACACGGTCAGCAATATGCCTGACTACTGACAGATCGTGTGAAATAAAAACATACGCAAGGTTATACGTATGTTGTAGTTCCATTAAAAGATTTATAATTTGTGAACGGATAGATACATCAAGCGCAGAAACAGGCTCATCACAGACAATAAGTCGCGGCTGCAGCGCTAAAGCTCGAGCAATAACGATGCGCTGGCGTTGCCCTCCGGAAAACTGTCCGGGCAAGCGCGCATGGTGTTCCGGATGCAGTCCAACAACACGCAATAATTCTTGAGCGCGTCGTTGTTGTTCCTGTTTAGAAGCGCCGCGAGCTATAAGCGGCTCTGCAATGCTTTCCCCAACACACATTTTAGGGTCTAACGATGCGTATGGATCTTGAAATACAATTTGCATTTGGCGGCGCGCTTGTATGCATACCTCAGGTTGTGCCGGATCAAGTTTTGTTCCTTCAAAAAAGATTTGGCCGGATGTTGGAGGCGTCATGCCTAATAAAGCATAACCTGTTGTAGATTTTCCACAACCAGATTCCCCCACAAGTGCTAAGGTTTCTCCCGAAGCAACGCTAAAATGTACCCCATCCACTGCCTTGACCCATCCTGTAGGGTGCCCAAACAATCCACCTCGAATGGGGAAATGCACTTTAAGATTGTCAACCTGAACCAGAGGTGCGGATGTGTGTGTCATACGATATCCTTTTTGACAGTGAAAACGTCAATCCGTATCTAAAACCTTGCCGTTAGGGGATGATCAATCCCAAGGGCTTGCCTGCCTTAATGAGGCATAAATCTAATCCACCGCTGCTCAGCATGCGCTTTGTTTGTTGGTACGTTTCCAACATGCCACAAAATGATTTGCGGCATACTCTTGCATGGATGGGGCCTTTTGTGTGCATATGCTTTCAGCATAAGGACAACGCGGTGCAAATCGGCATGCACAAGGCCAGTGGCGAAGATCCGGTACCGTACCTTCAATGGTAGCCAAAGGCGTTTTTGGCGTTGCGTGCGCCCCGGGGATACTTGCAAGCAATAACTGTGTATACGGATGCTGTGGTTGTGCAAAAATATCCATAACACCTGCTTGTTCCACAATGCGTCCTGCATACATAACAGCAACGCGGTCTGCCATTTCCGCAACTACGCCAAGGTCATGCGTGATGAGCAATAAGGCAGTATTGGATTGCTGCATAAGGTTGCGCATAAGCTCAAGAATTTGTGCTTGAATGGTGACATCAAGCGCTGTGGTGGGCTCGTCTGCAATCAGCAGCTTAGGCTGACAAATCAATGCCATGGCAATCATAACACGTTGACACATTCCCCCTGATAGCTCGAAGGGGAATTGTTGCATTCGCGTTTCAGGGGCAGGAATCCCCACAAGCTCAAAAATAGCTAAGGCGTGTTGCCTTGCTTCATCTTCTGTGTAGCCATGAACCAATAATGGTTCCATGACTTGTTCTCCCACACGCATAAGAGGGTTTAAAGAGGTCAGCGGTTCTTGAAAAATCATGCTAAGCTCTTTACCGCGCAAGGTATTATAAACTTCTTGTGAATACTCTTGTATTGCGGTGCCTTGGAGCGTTATGCTGCCATGCGCTATACGTGCTGCATCAGGAAGTAAGCCCATAACTGCCAGTGAAGAGAGGCTTTTGCCGCATCCGGACTCCCCCACAAGGGCCAAAGCTTCGCCCGGCATGATGTGCAAACTGACATTATCTACGGCACTGTTGTTGTAAACAGTGATGCCTAAATTGCGAATATCAAGTACAGGCTGCGGCACTAAAGAAGCGTTCGATTGCGGCATATGCTGAGGATTCATCATAACGTGCATCCTTCTGCTGTTGTGGCCCACGGCGAATTATGGTGCGCCATGGCGTATTTTTGGCGCGTTGTAAGGTCTAAGGATACGGCTGTTGGAATAGAAAAGTGCACAGGGTATACCGTATCTTCAACACATACAGTCGGAAAGTGCGCACGCAGTGTTTCGTATGTATCTTGTCCTGCTTTTGCGTTGACTTTTATGGTTGGTGAGGCAGCACACAAGCGCGGAGTGCAAAACGCCTGTTCAAGGGAATATCCCATGTCTGTGACATACGAGATAATCTGAGTGAGGGTTGGAAAAATAGTACGCCCGCCTGCTGCTCCTAATGCGTAGCGCGCCTGACCTTCTTTCCATAAAAGTGTAGGACACATGTTTGCAAGCGGTTTGACCCCTGGTGCCAACGAATTGGGTTGGTTTGGGCGTGGATCAAACCACATTAAGGCATTGTTCATGCACAAACCCACCGATGACGCCACAACCTTGGAGCCAAAGCGTGAAAGAAGGGTGTTGGTTAAAGCAACCATATTGCCTTCGGCATCAACAACACACAGATTGGAAGTGCAGCCGCTGTCAACACCTTTAGGCGACGTATCACAGCCGGGTGCAAGGGCAGCGTGCCCCATGGAAGATAAACGTTCTTCATAGGTTGCGCGTAAAGCTTGTGCATAGGCAAGTGCCGTTGCAGCATCAAGGCGCTGTGGCGCGCTAGGCAGCAGATCTTCAAGATGACGTAAGGTGCGTAAGAGGCTTGGCCCTGCGGAAAGGCCGGGCATTACGGCAAGCTCCCAATCACGATAGGATCCGCGTAACGGAGAGTGCCAAGCAGGACGAAAAGCGGCCATGTCGTCCATAGTAAGTGCCGAACCACCGGCAGAAAGCTCTTGTATAAGCGCCTCTCCCAATTCTCCGGTATAGAAATCTTCTGCTCCATAACGACATAACCTGCGCAACATGGCGGCGGTGGCTTCCATGGGCAGGCGCACGGTCTTACCATCAAGAAGGCGCGGAGCGCGCCCGTCGCGCAAAAACATGTCAGTGCTTGTGGGAAATTGTGCCAACGTGTTGGAGTCCATGGCTATGGCAAGGGCTGCAAACCAGTCAACCTCAAGCCCTTCTTCGGCTTCACGCAGTGCAGGCGCAAGGACCTCACCCCATGACAGCGTGCCCAAACAGCGCAATGCCTCGTTAAGGCCGGCAACGGCGCCCGGAACGCCTATGGACGTGTAACCAAGAAGGTTTTTTTCTCCCTGAACTTTGGGCCAGTTAAACCAATCACCGTCATGGCCAGATTCCAAAGGATAATCCTTGGGATCAAGTCCTTTGGGGGATACCATGTTAAAATCAAGCACGCGAATATCTTGACCTGATGCATCCATATAGACCATGAAGCCGCCACCGCCTAATCCGCTAAGCCACGGCTCAACCACGCTCAACGTTGCAGCAGTGGCAACAGCTGCATCTACAGCATTGCCACCTTGTGCCAAGATGGCAGCACCGGCGCGAGCTGCTTTAGGATTTTGACAGGCCACAAGGCCATGCTGGCTGCTTTGTTGTTGTTTGCTGATATCCCAACACGTTGTGTAGCGCATACGTCCTCCGAAAAATCCCTGAGTTGTACATACTTGAATTTGTAATGGTTTGAAGGATACGTTCCTTGAAATATTTTTCCTAAAATTTCCTTATCGTTGCGACAGGCACAGTTTTGCATGCCTGTCGCAAAAAAACACGCAAGGATGTTATAGCGCCTTTTTCTTGTTTTGATACACGGCACGAACTCCTGCAGAATTGCCACCATCTACTGCAAGGGTGGAACCTGTGATGAAGCTTGCCGCATCTGAAGCTAAGAAAAGCGCAGCTGTAGGAGCATCCTTGGGGCCGGAAGGACGCCCAAGAGGAATATTGGAAATAACAGTGCGCACGTGCTCTTCGGTAACAGGGCTGCTTTCAGAACCGGCAGCAAAGCCAGGTTCAAGTGTATTCACACGGATACCATATTCAGCAAGCTCTAGTGCCAAACCAAGGCCAAGACGGTCAAGGGCGGTTTTTGACACACAATAGGGCACTGATGTGGTGCGCATTTTACGGGCAGCACCTGAGGAGATATTGATGATAGAGCCTTTAATGTTATTTTTTATCATCAACAACGCAAAAGCTTTAGACAATAAAAATGGTGCGCGCAGGTTCACATTAAAAATTCTATCCCACTCTGTTGCATCTAAATCCAGAAGGAAAGAGGATGGATAGAGTCCGGCGTTGTTGATAATAACATCGGCGTATCCCCATTCTTGCTCAACACGTTGTGCCAATGCCGTGATAGCATCAACAGAACTCAAATCAGCAGTTACGAGCAGCGGTTCTTGCTCGCAGGGTAAGGTTTTAGCCAACGCCTGTAGTTTTTCCATGCGGCTCCCCGTGAGGCATAATTGCGCACCTTCTTGCGCAAAAGCTTGAGCAAACCACACGCCAAAAACACCATACGCTCCGGTAATAACAACCTTTTTCCCTTTAAGATCAGAGGTGTCAATCATGTGCTCTCCTTTTTGGTTGGTAAGAAAATTGCTGTAGGTTTTTTTCGAAAACATTGTCGCTATCGTAAGCGTGGGTCGAATTTGTCACGTAAAAAATCGCCGGTGATATTGATGGATAATACTAACAGGAACAGGCAGATACCGGGAAATGCGGCAATCCACCAAGCAGAGTCTATGTAGTGCCTGCCAACACTCATCATGGAACCCCAGCTTGGGGTAGGCGGTTGAACGCCAAGTCCTAAAAAGGACAATCCCGCTTCAAATAGGACCATGACGCCAAATTCTAATGTTGCCACAACAATCAATTGCCCAAAAACGTTGGGCAAAAGATGTCGCCACAAAATGCGCGGCGTTGAGACTCCCACAAAACGAGCGTACTTGATGTAGGGGTTGTTCATAAGGCCAAGGCATTGACCATAAACGATGCGCGCATAGCGTGGCCAGCGTGTTAAACCAAGAACCAAAATAACATTCAGAAAGCTTGGCCCAAGTACGGCAACAACGATAATAGCAAACAATAAGGCAGGAATAGATAAAACAACGTCCACAAGCCGCATAATAACAGTATCTACAATCCCGCGGTAATATGCAGCAACAAGGCCTAAAATTGTGCCCACGCTGCCGGAAATAAATACCGCCAAAAACGCAACGCTCATGGAAGCTCTGGCACCGTAAATAATACGACTAAGAATATCGCGCCCCAATTCATCCGAACCTAAAATATAGGTACTGCCGCGGATGACAGAACCGGGATCTTTGAGCCGCGCCATGAGGCTTTGCGCAAAAGGATCAAGGGGGGCACACAAAGGTGATGCCAGCGCCATAAAGACAAAGCATCCCAATATCCCGATAAAAATCCAGATATTCCATGGAATAGATCGTATAAAGCTTGCAAAGCTTTCTTGAGGCACGGTTGGCGTTGCGTCAGCTTGCATTGTGTCAGGCGTGCCACAGTCTGTAGGCTGTGAGGGAGAAGGTGTTGTGTTCATGACGGTGTCCCCTGAAAGCTGATCCGTGGGTCAACCACGCAATATAAAATATCAGCAAGTAAGTTACAAACGACAGTGGCAATAGATCCAAGCAAAACCACACTCTGCACAATGGGAAAATCGCGCGCATTGATGGCTTGTACTGCAACTTGTCCAAGGCCCGGCCAGGCAAACATGGTTTCTACAATAACCGCTCCGGCTAAAAGATGGGAAATTTCAAGAGCTGCCACTGTAATGACTGGAATTGCACTGTTGCGGGCTAAGTGTTTGAAAACAATGCGCCTATAAGGAACACCTTTTGCGCGTGCTGTGCGCACGTAGTCCTTAGACAGCTCATCCAATACCGCATTGCGAGCGACACGTGCAAAGGTTGCCATGCTCAACATGGCAAGGGCAAAGGCCGGCATGATCAATGACGTTAATCCTTCAGAGCCTGACGACGGAAGCCACTGCAAATGCACCGCAAAAAGCAAAATAAGTAAAATACCGCTAAAAAAAGTCGGCATGCTTTGCCCTGTTAGGACCACGCCTTGCAACATACGCTCTATGGCTTTGCCTCTGTTGAGGGCCATAATGACACCTATAGGCAGCCCAAAGCCAATGGACAGCAACATGGCGCCACACGTCAGCATAAGGGTATAGGGCAGGCGTGAAAGAAGAATATCCCCTACAGGGATCTGTTGCACAATGGAATCGCCAAGTGAAAACGTGCTCAATTGGCGCAGATAATCAAAATACTGGACAACAAGTGGCTGATCAAAGCCGAGTTTCGCGCGGATAAGCGCAATGTCTTCGGCGGTGGCCCCTTCTGGAACCAACAACATTGTTGGATCGCCTGTAAGGCGCTGTATAAAGAAAAGGAGCGTTAAAACACCAAAGATGGCGCATGCAGACTGAAGCAGACGCTTTAATGTATAGTGTAGCACATACACCTCCATGGGCTGTCAACGTAACGTAGGCCTAACGGCACCAACAAGGCATGGTACAATAAGCTAGAAAAGGCGGTGTTGTTTTAGGCTCATATGGCAATAGATCTGTTGGGGTATTGCTCGTGGCTCATCTTAGTTAGGCAAGAGGCCATTGCCCCTTGCCTAACCTTTTTTGATATGCCCTAGCGCAATGTTATTGCCATTGCATTCTGTTAAGGAACAAGCTTTCGTCAGCTGTGGGTTCCCATTGCAGATTATTGTTGACACCATAGGTTATGGTGCACTGATATAAAGGAAGGAGCAGAGTGTCTTTAGCGATACTGTCATTGACTTTTTTATAATGCTTTTCACGGGTTGCTTCGTCTAAAGTGGCACGAGCAGCCTCAAGCTCAACATCTAAGTCCGGACGACGTGTCAACGACCATATGCTATCTTCGTGGATAAGAGGAAAGAGAATGCCGTCAGCATCCATACACGCACAAGACCAGCGCCCATACGAAAGGTGGGGGCGATTCTCAAGTGGGCCTGTTTGTACAGCTTTAAGGAACGACGGTTGATCCATCATTTCTACGCGAACTTTTAAACCCACATCGCTAAGCATATGCTGGACAGCTTGCACCACGCGCTGGTCATAGGCAGGAGAGGTTGCAAAGATAATTTCTTCTTGTGCAACAGCGCCTGCTTGTTTGATGAGATCTCTCGCCATGGCAGGATCATAGGGATAGCCTTGGGTTTTGGTCCAGCCGGCATGCTGCTCGGTCAGCATGGCATCAAGAGGCTGATCGATGCCGCCAAAAAGTCCTTCTGTGATGCCTTCTTTGTCAATGGCGTAGGCAATGGCTTTACGGATGAGGGGGTCACTTGTGGGAGTGCGTCCATTGTTGGGACGTACAAAGGCAACCCGTTCGGTCAATGCAGAACGAGGGGCTACTTTTTTATCAGATTTGAAGGTCTGAGCCAGATCATAATCAAGGCCAAAAACTATGTCTGCTTTGCCGGTGCGCAAGTCTGCCACTCGGGTACCTGCATCAGGCACAAAGCGAAATACCGCGGTAGGAAAGGGACCTTTGACCCCCCAATAGTTGGGATTTGCCGTTAGGGTGATAGAAACACCGCGTTGCCATTCTTTAAAAACATATGGTCCGCTTCCCACAGGATGAAGATTGAACGCTTCCTTGCCAACACGTGTAACCACAGCCTTGGGCACAATGGACAGCTTAACAAGCTGAGCCAATAAGGCAGGGTAAGGTGTTGCAGTGGTAAACGTCACCTCATTTTGGCCGGTAACTTCTGCATGGGTGATGGCAGCAAATTGGCTGCGTTGTGGGCTGGCAAGTTCTTTGCTGGTGACACGTTGTACACTGTATACAACGTCTTCCGGTGTAAGTTTGGTTCCATCATGAAAAGAAATGTCATCACGAATGGTAAAAACGATTTGAGTATCAGTGGGGGTTTTCCACGCGGTTGCAACGGCGGGGATTATTTTCCCTGAGTTGTCACGTGTAACAAGGTTGTCAAAAATATTGCGATAAACGCTGTAGCTGTCAGGGTTCCACTGCAAATGTGGATCAAGCGTTGCCGATTCGTTGACCAAGTCAATAATAATGGTCTTTTTTTCGGCACTGTGCCCAAGTCCTGAAAATCCTAAAACCGACACTGCCATAATTGCAGCTGAAAGCCATTTCCAACGCATACATCCTCCTCTGGTAATCTATTGAGTTTGCTTGAAGTTCATAACACAAAGAAGCGAAAGTCTAAGCTCAATACTGCGGAAAAAGGCTGGAATACTCTCCTTTAAGATAAAGGTTTTGTTATAGACATGAAACCTTTGATACGTAAAAAAATAACTATAATAACTCGCTACAAAATGCAAGCCTTGAAGTGCATAAACATTATATATGTACAAGTTTGCGCAGCATGCTTTAATTGTGGATGTGCGTTTTTTGGCATCAGGCCGGAAAGATTCTGCGCACGAGTTTTTTATGTTCGAGGCATGTTTTATGAATGCTTCGATCAAGCATTGTTTTTTGGTGTTGCTAGGGCCATGCATCAAGAAAACAGCAAGTTTCGATTTGTTTGCAATTTTGAATTCGTAATAATAGTCTGATATTGCTTAAAATATGTTTGTGCTCTTATGTTAAAGCACGTGCGTATGGCTTGTGTATTTCCCTTTGTAGAATAAGCTTGCCAATTGAGTAAAATAATATTACTATTTTTGTTTGCAGAGGATATGATGTCTTGTGCGCAATGCTGCTCGCAAGGCCCATCGGGGTGTTAGTACGCCACAAAAATATTCATTATTAACGGTATCTGGGGGTTTTGATGTTCTCGTTCATCCTGGTATTTGCATGTGGTGCTTTTGCACTTTATTATGCATACATGACTGCCAAATCAGTGTTTGCCGCAAGTGCTGGCACTGAAGATATGCAGCGTATTGCCGGAGCCATTCAGGAAGGGGCAAACGCCTACTTAAACAGGCAATACAAAACGATTGCCATCGTGGGCGCTGTAGCTACTGTTCTTTTGGCAGTCTTTCTTTCTGGTCTTGTGGCCTTTGGCTTCGTCATTGGTGCTGTGTTGTCCGGTGTGGCCGGTTATATTGGCATGAATGTTTCTGTTCGCGCCAATGTCCGCACCACTGAGGCCGCTAGAAACGGACTTATGCCTGCCCTTGATATTGCTTTTAAAGCAGGTGCTATCACTGGTCTTTTGGTTGTTGGGCTCGGTCTTTTGGGCGTGGCAGTTTATTATGGCCTGCTTACCCTGCTTGGCGTGAACCAAAAAGAATTGCTGGAAGCCCTTGTCGCTTTAAGCTTTGGTGCTTCGCTCATTTCTATTTTTGCCCGTCTTGGCGGTGGTATTTTTACCAAGGGCGCTGACGTAGGCGCTGACCTTGTGGGTAAAGTAGAAGCAGGTATCCCTGAAGACGACCCAAGAAACCCTGCCGTTATTGCCGACAACGTGGGCGACAACGTGGGTGACTGTGCTGGTATGGCTGCCGACCTTTTTGAAACCTATGCCGTAACGATTGTGGCTACCATGTTGCTTGCTGCCATTTACTTTACAGGTGAAGTACAAGAGCTCATGATGATGTATCCGTTGCTTATTGGCGGCGTATGTATCATTGGATCTGTTTTTGGCGCACGCTATGTCAAACTTGACAGCAGCAACAAGATCATGAGAGCGCTTTACCGTGGACTCACCATGTCCGGTGCTATTTCTGCTGTGCTGATCATTCTTGTTACCGTAATCATGTTCTGGAACGCACCCACCATGCAGATTCAGGGTAAAACCTTTGGTTCCCTCAATCTCATCATGTGTGCTTTGTCAGGCCTTGGCGTAACGGCTCTTCTTGTTTGGATTACCGAATATTATACAGCCACAGCCTATCGTCCTGTGCGTAGCATTGCCGAATCTTCCACAACAGGCCATGGAACCAACGTCATTCAGGGCCTAGCCGTGTCCATGGAATCAACAGCCCTGCCGGTCTTTGTTATCTGTGCAGGCATCTTGTTTACCTATAGCCATGCCGGACTTTTTGGCGTAGCCATTGCTGCTACTACCATGTTAGCGCTTTCAGGTATGGTTGTGGCCCTTGATGCCTATGGCCCTGTGACCGACAACGCCGGCGGCATTGCTGAAATGTCGAACTTGCCCAGTGAAGTACGCGAAGTCACCGACGCCCTTGATGCTGTGGGTAACACCACTAAGGCTGTTACCAAAGGCTATGCCATTGGTTCTGCAGCGCTTGCGGCCTTGGTTCTTTTTGCCTGCTACACTGAAGATTTACACAAATATTTCCCCTCTCTTGACGTGCAATTTAGCCTTCAAGACCCCTACGTTTTGGTAGGCCTTTTTGTGGGCGGACTGCTTCCGTACCTTTTTGGTGCCATGGGCATGATGGCTGTGGGCCGTGCAGGTTCTGCCGTTGTGGTTGAAGTGCGTCGCCAGTTCCGCGAAATTCCAGGCATCATGGAAGGTGAAGCCAAGCCTAACTACAGTGCAGCTGTAGACATGCTTACCAAGGCAGCTATCCGTGAAATGATCATCCCGTCCATGTTACCGGTATTTGCTCCGGTCATTGTGTACATCGTAATCAACTCTTTTGCAGGTCAAGCCGCCGCCTTTGCAACCATTGGTGCCATGCTTATGGGTACCATTGTTACAGGCCTTTTTGTGGCTATTTCCATGACCTCAGGTGGTGGTGCGTGGGACAATGCCAAAAAGTATATTGAAGATGGCAACCATGGCGGTAAAGGTTCTGAAGCCCATAAGGCTGCCGTAACCGGTGATACCGTAGGTGACCCCTACAAGGATACTGCTGGTCCCGCTATCAACCCCATGATTAAAATTATTAATATTGTTGCTCTGTTGTTGCTCCAAGCCCTTGCTTAAGAGCTTTTAGCCGAGCGCGGTTGGTAGAAAGATGCGCCTTAGGATTGTAAAATCCCAAGGCGCATCTTTACGTATTGACAGGGTCAATACGACCCGAAAATCTAGAATAGGCGTAGCTTTTGCTTCGCCGTAAATGAAAGATTTTCGGAAGGCCCCTGGAAGGGGTGCTGTAAGTAAAGGAAGCGCCTTAGGATTGTAAAATCCCAAGGCGCATCTTTACGTATTGACAGGGTCAAT
>CAYJIX010000007.1:47215-66309 GCA_964370375.1 uncultured Desulfovibrionaceae bacterium
GGTGCTGTAAGTAAAGGAAGCGCCTTAGGATTGTAAAATCCCAAGGCGCATCTTTTTAGCGTATGAAAGTATGATTTTGGTATTAACTATAACGGCATTGGTTTCAGAGCGAACGTGAGTTGGTTATAGATCAAGCATGCTTTTCTCTTGAAAGCCAATACAATAGAACCTTGAATAATTGCGCGGTATTGATAGGTTTTGTTGTGTGATCGTTCATGCCGGCATTGAGGCTTTTTTCCCTGTCTTCTTCCATAGCATGAGCTGTCATGGCAATGATTGGAATGTGGGCAAATTCGGTATATTCACGGATTTTTTTTGCAGCGCTCAATCCGTCCATTCTGGGCATTTGTATATCCATGATGACAAGGTCAAAGGAATCTGTGTGCATAAGCTCGCATCCTTCAACGCCGTCATTGGCAACGGTCACCTCAAGGCCAACTTCTTCAAGGATTGCCTGTGCAATCATTTGATTGATTTCGTTGTCTTCAACAAGCAATACTTTTTTGCCACTATGGGCTGCACGCAAAAGCTCTTCAAATCCTTGTTGGTGTATTTCCGGATTTGGCTTAAACGATGCACCTAAAAGATTCACAAACGTGTCATAGAGCGTGGATGGTTCTAGCGTGTCTATCACAGTGTAGGCAGTTGGAAGCCCTGCTCTGTGATGTTTTGTAACATAAATAAGTGGAATATTGTTTAAATAATCAGGTGTTTGATGAAGAATCTGTTCGAGGGCTGTCGCTTGTTCAAATCCTTCGTGTACAATAATAATATCAGGAGGGGTTATGGAATCAGCTTGGCTTTTAAGAAAAAGAACATCGCTTGCAGGCTGCAAATGTGTATAGCCTAAAGGCAAAAGTTTTGTACGCAATGTTTCAAAAGATGCGCTATCAGACAGCGCGGTCAGGATATAAATTTCATTCAGCGATTTAATGGAAGTTTCATTGCTTTGATTGTCTTTTTCTAGGCGAGTGGTAAAATGAAACGTTGATCCTTTGTCTAAGGAGCTTGTACACCAAATGTCGCCACCCATTAGGACGGTAAGGTTTTTACATAAGGCAAGCCCAAGCCCAATGCCCCCGTATTTTCTGGTGCTAGAGATATCTGCTTGTGTAAAGTTTTGAAAAAGTGAGTCTATTTGTTCTTTAGCAATGCCAATGCCTGTGTCTTGTACGGAAAAATGGAGCAACGCAGTCTGGTTGTTTTCGCTTTCAACATGCACATCCACATGAATGCTGCCTTCATCTGTGAATTTAATAGCGTTTGTTACAAGGCTTGTAAGAATCTGGTTTAAGCGCAAGGCGTCGCCAGCATAATGAGTCCCCACCTCCGCATCTATATTGACCGAAAAGTTGAGGCTTTTTTCATCAATCCATTTGGCGGTTGCCTTTTCAACTTCATCTAAAATATCTTTAACGGAGAAGATGCTATTTTCTATAAGCATCTTGCCATTTTGTAATTTAGAGAAGTCTAAAATAGTATTGATGGTGTTTAATAATGCCGTGCTGGAGTTATCGATTTTTTCTATGTATTCAAGCTGGTTTGGTGCAAGATCTGTGTGTTTTAAAAGGTGCGTTATGCCAATAATAGCATTCATGGGCGTTCGGATTTCATGGCTCATGTTGGCTAAAAAATTATCCTTGATGCTATTGGCTTTATTAGCTGACTCCACAAGATCATTTGCGATTTTAATAGCTTCTTCCAGCTCTTTGTTGGCTGCATACAATGCTTCTTGAGCCTCGTGAACCCTAGTCACATCTGAGCTAGAGCCAAAGCCGTAGAGAAGCTTACCGTTTTCATCAAAAACATATTTACAAGAGGATCTAAGCCACTTTATAGCCCCATCTTTGCAGCGTGCTCGCAATTCAAAATCGCGCATAATAAAGTTTTCAGGGGTGGCAGTATATGCAAATTCATCAGGATGAAGCAAGAGCGCGTTAAAAGGTTTGCCCACAATGTCTTCGGGGCGGTAGTTTAAAACGCTTTCCAATCGTTGCGAGATGTAATCGATGCGCTGATTTTCATCTACAGACCAAATAATTTCGCCTGTTGCTTCTTCAACACCACGAAAACGCTCTTGTGCTTCATAAAGGGCTTGATTGGTTCGCCGGCTGTGAATGGCTGTGCTGATCAGTGTTCCGGCTGTGCGCAAAATGTCTTCTTCTTGGCGACTCCAAGTATACTCTGAATGGCAATTGTCAAAGCCAATAAATCCCCATAAATGACCATGAAACATGATGGGTGCTGTTAAGATGGAAACAATGCCCTGAGGTTCAAGGACCTCTCTTTCGCCTGGGTGCATATTTTTTACAAGGCTATTGACGCATTTGCCGGCAAGGAAGGTGCCTATCCATGTGGGGATTCCTTCTTCTACCGGCATGTTGGTTACAATGTCACTGCCTTGCTGCGGCTCTGCGCCTTCTGACCACTCGTACAGCTGAGATGTATAAAGTCTGTCATCTATTGATGGATCAGGTGCTTCATGGATGCTCCACACATAAACCCTGTCTACATTGGTGGCATTGCCTAAAATACCTAATACCGTATCGATTGTGGTGTCAAAGTCTTCGTTAGCGGCAAGCAGTTCCTGTGCTGCTTTACTTGTCGCTTTAAGTAAAATGTCTCGGCGTGCCAAGTCTTCTAGTTTGGAAGAGGAATCAAGGTTTTCGCCCATGCAAATCTGTACGAGTACCGCGTTGCTTTCTTCTAAAATTTGTACAACTTTTGCAAACGCGGGATGTGCGTGCCTTTCTTTTCCAAGGGGGAGCAAGGCAAAAGAGCTTGGCTTGTCACCACGTTCTAATAGTTGTGATTGTATGGTAATGATTTCTTTCAGGCCGGAAAATAGTTCATGATATGGATTATTAGATAGAAAAATTTCTGTATCTTGTTCGATGTTGCCACAGCCTGTTTTTATAAACGCGGGGTTGTAGTCCAACAGTTTTAGAGTGTCTTTTTCTACGATAATATAAATATCGTTTGAAACATCTAAAACCGACTGGAGGGCTATGGTTGATAAGGTATATTTCATAATAATAAGATGTTAATTGGTGCTTTGTCCTTGAGCATGGCTTGTGACAAATCTGGCCTAAGAGGTAGAAGACTACAATTTTATGGCTTTGTAAAGCTTTTTTTCTATCACCTTGGAAGGTTGCGTCGGTGGCAATATATTTCATGCGGATATTGAAGAATGCGTTTTTTATTAACAAACACGACTGAACAGTTTTAAATTCAAGTTCCTTTCCCGTTGACAACCTTGTGTACAATATATACCGTGACGTATAGTGTTATATGTGTTGCTGTAACATTGTGTGGGGCATGGGTTTATGGAAAAAAGCGTAACTCAAACACGGATTTTGTCTATAGACATAGTTCGAGGTTTTGTTATGGCACTTATGGTCATTGACCATGTGCGCTATGCTTTTACAGATGTTGCTGTACAGCTTTATGGATCCTCTGCCTTGCTCATGCGAGAGGTGACAAATCTTGCTGTAACAACGCCTTTTCTATTCAGCATGCGCTGGGTAACACATATTTGCGCGCCGAGTTTTGTTTTTTTGGCCGGAGTAGGGGTTTTCTTTTGGAATATAAAATACGGTCAAGATCGCTCGTACACTAAACATTTTCTTTTTCGTGGCTTTTTTCTGGTTGCTATTGACCTTATCATCAATGCAAAAGCTCTTATGAGCCAAGAAGGTATTGCGTATCTGGGGGTGCTTTGGGCCATTGGCGTGAGTATGATATTTTTCCCCTTGGTAGCTAAGCTTCCGATACAAATTCTTTTTTTCTTAGCCATTTTCCTTACGTTTTTAAGTAATAGTTTGGGGTACTTTAGTCTTCACTTACCAGAAGAAGCAGAGCGCATACTTTTTACAACCGGAACATTGGATTTTTTAAGCACGCCGGAATTTACATTTTTTATTGGTTACCCTGTGTTGCCGTGGTTTGCAGTTATGCTTTTTGGTTTTGCTTTTGCCAAAGTTTTTAGCTTACAGTCTACCCTTTTACGTCAAAAAATTCTGATATGTACGGGGATTGCCTTTTTGGCGGCCTTTGTTGCATTGCGGGTTTTCCATTTTTATGGCGACAGCATGGCGTTTGTTTTTTATGATACATGGTGGAAAACTGTAGCTTCGTTCGTTTCTGTGTCTAAGTATCCACCTTCGTTGCAGTTTTTTTTGATAACACTTGGTGTAATGTTTTGTTTGCTTGCCGCTGTAGAGCGATTTGACATAAGGCCTAGAGCCTTGCTTGTTTTTGGCTCTGTTCCTTTGTTTTTTTACTGCGCTCATTTACTTTATATCGAAATTATTACCTTTGTGCTTAAACAGGCTGTAATGTTTTATCCTTTGGTTGGGGAGATAAGTTTTTCACCATCAGGGGTTATTTTGTGCACGCTTGTTCTTCTTTTCATGCTATACCCTTCATGCCTGCTTTTTACAAATATCAAAAATGTTATCCTTTTGTTAAAAAAGCCTACAGTCTAGGCCTGAAGACGATAAAAAATATGACTACGCGTTTCAAGCAAGGAGCTTTGCCTCCACTCTTTAAATAATGTCGTGTTTTCCCAGACGCGTTAGGTTGTGTCTACACGAGATTACGCCATTACATTTAACCAAATCGCAAGATATCTAATTTGTACGGCATCTAAGAAAGATTCGACATGTTTTGAATATTTTGTTGCTATACCGCGTCACCGCTTCAAATCGAGAAACGCATTTTCAACCAAATGCCTAAAGCTATATATATGTTTATCAAAATTACGTCATTTTTTGCGATTCATTTCAGGTGTCTGCAAGTAAGTGTTCAGGATGTATTCCATCAATGAGATTTAAGGCTTGCTTGCAATCCGCTGTGGGGATAATAACTCTGATTGGCATACCATTCGACGGCTAAATGCATTTTACTGTTGAACCCCCTTTCGTGTGTCCAAAGCCTTGGTTCCCATCTTTAGCCTCGGCTGCGTGCGGGTGAACTTTGCAATGACTTGTGTCTATCATTAATCATTCAAAGTTGGTCTCATCTATCACTTTTTCTAAAAAAATTCTCAGATTCGTTTGTATTTCCAACGAATAAACCTTTGATGTACAATACCCCATTTACCATATTCAAAAGGAAGGTCACGCCAGGCGCACGAGTCCTTAGCACCCAACGTACTGCATTTATGAACAATCTGTTGTCATAGGAATGCCTCCTCATTGATCTTTTTGTCCTGGAAAGTGAGGGGCCAATATCGACCATGCTCCATCTGTTATGTCATGTCTTCGTTGTATATTTTTCATAATACTAACCCCTTGTTAGCTGAGGTAAGTTTATATCAAGTCTCGTGTAGACACAGCCTGGGGTTTCATGCCCTTTTGTTTTGCGTTATGCCCGTGCTTTACAGGTAAAAAGCCCACTACCTCAAAAAATGTTTTGTTTTTTACAATCAGCATAACATCCTTTCGCATAGCTGTCTGGTGACGCTTTTGCGTGCGTCAAAAATCCAGTGCACGTAGACGGTATTTTTTCGTACTTCATACAAAATACGCCATGGTTTTGCATAGGTTTCACGGTAACGATCTATACCCGTTCCCTGTAATTCTTGAGGGGGCGTGCCTTGTGTTGGTGTTTTTTCCAATGAAACAATGGCAGCTTCAATGTCGGTGATAGTCGCGTCTGCATGTTCTTGGCCCATTTGGGAGCTAAGGGCAGAGTGAATGGCTTCTAAATCCTTAAGGCATTCAGGGGACAGCAATACTTCGTATCTTTGGCTAGCCATTGCTATCCCTCGCTTTTGTGCGTTTGCGCACTTTGGCAAGCGCGTTTTTAGCAAGGACCCCTTTGCCTTTGTCTATGCTTTTATTTGATAGGCTTAAACCTTTAAGCATAGCCATGGTTTCTTGCATACGTTCATATTCATGAATGCTCATGAGCACAGCAGTGGCCTCTCCATTTTGTGTGATGATGACCGGAGGGGCGGCGTCCTCGTGAAAGGCGCGTATAATCTCTGCTGCTTGTGCTTTTACTTCACTAATAGGGCGAATGGCAGAATACAATTTCATATCTAGCCTCCTGTATGACTAAATTTATACTGAATTTAGTTTTTGTGCAAGTAAAGAACATAGAGAAACCATTGTTTCTATGACCAAATGATACGTATGCCGTATGGCCTCAGTTAGCATGCGTGAGGCGTGAAGTCATACAATAGTACAATATAAAGGGCCTAAGATACAGCGATATTGACCGCTAATAGCTTTGTTAGTATTGTACGTAATGCTAAACAAAGATATGCAGTAAAAGAAGGTGTTGCGTTGTAAGGCAACGGCCCATTCTTTTATATGGAAAATACAAGATTTTCATTATAAAAAAAACGTTTATGCATACTTGAGCGACCCCATAGAAGAGGTTTTATCATGCATCCTGAAAATCCTTCCGCCACGTCAGCTTTGCCCCGTGCACGAATTTTTGTTTCTTCCCCCGGTGATGTTCGGGCTGAACGAGATATCGTGCAGCGAGTGCTGCAAAATTTGCAAGTAGATTTAGCAAGTCGCCTTAAAATAGAAGTGTTTTTATGGGAAAATGAACCTTTTTTTGTGGAGCAGGATTATCAAGGGCAAATCACCTCACCTGCTGAATTTGACCTGTTTCTTTGCATTTTATGGTCGCGTTTTGGGACACCTTTACATCCTGAAAAATACAAACGCGCAGATGGCAGCACCTACCTTTCCGGCACAGAATATGAATTTGAAAGTGCTATTGAAGCGTTTAGGCAAAACAACGGCACGCCGCGCATCATGGTTTTTCATAAGCTGAAAGAACCTTATATTCCGCCAAGGCCAAAGGACAAGCGCGATGAGTGTATTGCCCAATATGATGCGGTGCAAACGTTTTTGGATAAATGGACAAAGGATCCTGTTTTTGATGGCGTGTACAGTGCTGCCATCAATACCTATGAAGACGAGTTTGACTTTGAAGGGCGGCTTGCAAGTTATTTGCGAAGCTTTTTACAGGGCTTTCTTGAAAATCAGCCCGGACAAGCCGAAAATATCACATGGCATGAAAACCCGTACCGTGGGCTTGAGCATTTTGATTTTGAACACGCGCCTATCTTTCATGGGCGTGAAGTTGTCACGAGAGAGATTTTTACGCTTCTAACAGAGCAGTTTGAGGCTAAAAAGCCCTTTTTGATGGTCAGCGGTAGTAGTGGAGTGGGTAAAAGTTCTGTTGTGCGCGCCGGCCTTTTGCCTTTGTTGCTTCAATCGCGTGAAGTATGGCATACCTCAGAATGGCGTTATGCTGAGTTGCGCCCATCTGACAAAGAGCCGGAGGAAGAGGATTTTGCAGGTGCCTTGGCAAGGGCCTTAACGCAACAGCGCGACATATCCATGGTAAAACAAGACGGGCCACAGGCTAGGTTGGTGGCCCCTTCTGCTTTGCCTGAGCTTTTATCAGGCAATGTAGGCATTGAGGAATTGAGCAATCGTATTCGCAAGGATATGGGGGCTGTGATTGGGCGAATTGAGCTTTGCCTAGAAAATATAACCAGAAAAATTCATAAGACAGAAGATGTTAACGGAAGGCCTGGCGTGCGTCTGTGCCTTTTGCTGGATCAATTGGAGGAGTTTTTTACTAATCCTGCCACCACGCATGAAAGCCGTAAGCAATTTTTTGCCAATTTACGAACCTTGGTTGAAACCGGTTTTGTGGTGGTAGTGGCCACCATGCGTATTGACTGTATGGGCTTTTGTGAAGAGCAAGAAGATTTACAATACCTAAAATCCGGCAAAGGCTATTTTCATCTAAGCCCCCCTTCAAAAGATGATATTGCGCGTATTATTCGCCTTCCTGCCAGGGCTGCCGGCGTTTCTTTTGAGACGAACGAGCACGGCGACATGCTGGATGATTGCATCCGAGATGCGGTCATCAGCTATGACGCGTTGGAACAGGGAACAACAGCCTTGCCGCTTTTGGAATTTACCCTGTCTGAACTTTATGAAAAAGCTAAAGAAGGCACAGGCATCCCATGTTTACGTTTTGCCCATTATGAAGAGATGGGAGGGTTAAAAGGCGCTGTTGCCAGCAAAGCTGACGAAGCGTTTAAAGAATTTGCCAAAACGTGCACAGATGCAGAGGCTGTGTTTGGCAAGGTCATGCGCCATCTGGTTACAGCTTCTCAAGATTCGGTATTGGGCCGCCAAAAAGCAGCCAACGCCCTTTTTGCGCCTCAAACAAATGAAAGGGCTTTGGTGGATGCCTTGATTGAGGCACGTCTTTTAGTGATTGGTCACGACGAAACACACGACGAAACACAAGGTGAAAATGCACATAAAGATGTGGTCTATGTTTGGATTGCCCACGAAGCCTTGTTACGCCATTGGGAAAAGTTGACTCATTGGTTAGAGACCGAGCGCGAACATTTTGCCATCCGCCAGCGTTTAAAGGCGGATCTTTCCTTGTGGCAAGAAGAGCATGCAAAAGACAAAGGTGCGCATACAGATTTACTTTTACCGGCAGGCAAACCGTTGCAGGATGCTGAAGCCTTGCGCGACCATTATGACAACGTGCTTCAAGACGACGAAAAACAATTTATTGCAGCATCCAGAAAATTTGCCAACCGCAAAAGGCAGCGGCTTTATATGCTCCTTGTCGCTTTGGCTGTGGGTTTTGTGTTGGCCCTTGTTGGCGGTGGCATTGCTTGGCGGATGTCAGAAAAGGCCGTGCTTGCGCGAAACGACGCGGAAACTCTTATCAATTATATGCTTGTGGATTTGCGCGACAAACTTCAACCTCTTGGAAGACTTTCGCTTTTAGGTGACGTCTACAAAGAATTGGAAGCCTACTATAACAGGCAAGGCGATGAAGAAATAACCCTTGACATTCAACGCCAGCAGGCTGCCCTATTGCAACAACAAGGGGATGTTTTACGCGGTCAGGGCCAGACAGAGGAAGCCTTAAAACTGTACCAAGAAAGCTTAAAACTCCGCCGTGCCCTTGCAGAGCGTGCAGGCAACACCATGCAGGGTCAGGACGATGTTGCCGTATCCCTTGAAGGGATTGGCGATATATTGGTCAGCCAAGGCAAACCAGAGGAAGCCTTAAAGCTGTACCAAGAAAGTTCAAGCATCTGGCGTGCGCTTATGAAGCACGACCCCAACAACACAGGATGGCAGCGCGGCGTTACTATCCCTCTAGAAAGGATGGGGGACATTTTGACACGCCAGGGCAAAATTGGCGAGGCACTGGAATATTATCAGGAAAGCTTGGACATTGCTCGAACTCTTGTGGCCAAGGAGTCTGATAACAGCTTGTGGCAACGGGATGTGTCCATATCGCTTGAAAAAATTGGCGACATTTTAGCCAGCCAGGGCAAGGTTGAGCAAGCTTTGGAGCCTTACCAAGAGGGTTTAAAAATTCGCCGCATTCTTGCAGAGAAGGAGCCGGAAAACCCAGGATGGCAACGGGACGTTGCGGTATCACTTGAACGAGTGGGCGATGTTTTGGCTAGCCAAGGTAAGGCAGACGATGCTTTGAAGCAGTATGAAGAAAGCCTTGGTATTTGGCGTATCCTTGCGGCCCATGACCCCAGCAATACAGCTTGGCAGCGTGGTGTTTCCATCCCTTTAAACAGGATTGGTGAAGCGTTAGCCAAAAAGGGGCAGGCGGATAAAGCCTTGCCCTATTATCAAGAGTGCTTAGAAATTCGTCTAGTCCTTGCCGAAAAAGATCCTGAAAATGTTCAAGGGCAACGAGATTTGATAGTGAGCTATTATCAGTTGGCGCGCCTTTTAGAGCGAACAGATACGCAAACAGCCCTTGGCTATCTTGATAGCGCGCTGGCTGTTATGGATGCGTTGGTACAAAAAGACCCGTCCAATGAACACTATAAAAAGGAATTGGACTTTTTACAAAAATACAAAATTCTTATTGAGCCATAAGGAAGTTGACAACTTGCAATGCTATGCATTGCCACAACGAATTGCTCGTTAGCATGTGCAAAGCTTGTTGATAACATACGAATTGTAGTGTTTTTCTAATGCCTGCTAGGGTGTTGGCACATGCTGATAATGGGCTATTGCTTCTTGTAAAACCTTGGGCATGGCACAGACCATAATGCGATCAAGTTCCTGAAAATCTGTTTTTTGTTGGTATTTTTCCATAAACCAAGCATCTAGGAGCGGCAAATCTGCCCAAGGTATCAGGCAAGGATGAAGCTTTGCGGCAAAATTTCTGTAATTGTGCAAGGTGTCATGCCACATCTCCACCTGCGCTGTCGTGGCGCATTGCCATCCTAAAGAGCGCGTATAGGTATTCCAGCGTCTGTGCTCCATTTCAGCCATTTTTTCCACAAGTTCGGGGCCTTGCTGTGGGCAGCTCAAGGCCTGTTCCATTTGGCTGAGCATGTCGTGTGTGATATGGCCTGTCCATTCTTCTGCAAGGCATTTTTTGTTCAATGCTTCGCACAGGCAGGCGTACATTTTATATTTTGCATGGATTCCCAACGACATGGAAGCTGTGCGATTGTATTCCTTGTCTTCATACTTATTGTCTGCTTCGCTATCTACTTGTGCCAAGGTGGTTGTGCCCTGAGCCAGCGCGTCTTGGGCATAGTGGCGCGCATAAAATCGGTTAAAGGCCATGCCAACATGGTCAAAATACGGGGAAACGATATTTTCCCAGGTGTACATTTCTTGTAAGCTGCCAAAAGCATGCAATTTACAACCAACTCTTGTGTCGAATTTAAGTTTGTCTCCCACATCGCTTAAAAGGTGATTGTTGAGTAAAACATTGATGAGGGGCAAACCAAAGGATGTTTCCTCTTGCGCTGCAAAGGTGAAGCGGATCTCTTCAAAAACGCTGCGTATGGTCATTGCCGTTTGTATATTAAGGGTATCGTTGCCAAGGGCGCAGACCACATAGCCAATGTCTGCATGTGCTTTAAGAAAATGTAAAAAGGCCGTGCTGTTCACATCCATGCTTACAAATTGTACTGTGCCTTCTTCTTGAATTTGTAGAGTGCTTGCGTGTTCGCCAAGTTCAGGACATTCATACTCAAGCTGGTCTTTCACAGCAGGATTGCTATCCACCACAAGGATTTTTGGTCGCAAATGCAAGGTTTGCCCACACCAGTACGCCGTTTTAACAGCTTCAAGACCGTTTCGCCCAGCTCCCACCACAAGGACGCTTAGCTGTCCTTGGCGCGCCCCCAAAAATAACGGGCGCGTAGTAAAAAGATTATAAAAGATGGAGCGGTTTTCCCGAATAAGGCGTAAATGAATGTGTGCAGTGGTTTCTACAGAATCCACCACGGTTTCTGCTTCGCGTTGTGAATTGAGGATATGGATAAAAAAGTCATGGCCTGTAGGCGTTTTGTACTTTTCGTCAAATCGTAACATGGCGCGCAAATTTTCTTGTTCATCAAGGTGCAGCAGGAAAATATCAATGCGTTGCCCTTGAAAGTTTTTGTACAGCATGGGGTTTTCAAGGCTCGTATCAAAAACAAAGGCATTGAGCCTGTGCAAGGATTCCCAAAGTTCAGCAGCGCCTTCAGCATTTTTTCGCGAACCCAAAAAAACAAGCACAGCGCGCGGATGGCCTTGTTTTTCACGATCTCGGATGTCCTGTGCAAGAAAAAGACTGCGTTCTGAAATGTCTGAAAAAAGGCACAGATGCCCACGGGCAAAAAAATGGTACCACAAGCGTGGGAAAAATTCCTGCAATAGGCTCAGTAAAAATCCGAGCAAAAGGACAGTTGCAAATACATGTAAAAAGGAAATATATACAAAAATGGTCGTTTCTAAGTGTTGAGGGATTGAAGTGATGTTGTTTGTTAAATCAAAAATAGTGTAGGCCCCTGTCAACGAATGTATAGCTCCAAGAATTGATAAAAGAAAGGCATTTATAAACCCTCCCTGGTCAGAGGCGTGGGCTATAATATAAAGAGGGAATAAGGCTGCTGATGTGCCTCCCATTAAAAAAGCAATAATTTGATTGGGCGATGCATGGTATTTCTTTTTTTGAAGAATGGCCATGCCAATACCCAATAAAAATAAACAAAAAGAAATGCTAAGGCAAATGGTGTAAAACATGCGCCTGCTACCTTGGAAGTGATATGTTGATACGGATAAGGTAGGTTAAACATAGCAGAATCAGGAAAAACATTCAAGAAATTGTCAGTCCAGTTGACTTTTTATGGTTTTATTTCTAAAGTAAATTTTGAAAAATAGATTAGGCTATGCCCTTGTGTGTTAATTGGTCGTATTATAAATATAAGGGGTTTGCAGTGTTAAAAAAGTTTTTTCGGCTAACAATCGTCCTGCTGGCTGTTTTTATATATTACTCCCCTGCAATAGCAGATGCCCCCATTGGCAGGATCATCGCCATTACCCATGAAGCCTTTGCCGAGCGTCAGGGAAAAACCGTTCCCCTTCGTCTTAAAGACGACGTTTTTTTAAACGATACCTTGCGCACCACGAATGATGGCAAGGTGCAGGTCTTTTTTAACGACGACTCCTTGATGACCTTGGGTGCCGATACTGTGTTGAGCATGGTGAATTATCAAGAGGACGGCCCCCCAGCCTTTATGGCTCAGCTAGATCAAGGCCTTGCCAAATTTGTTACCGGCAATATCACGCAAAAAAGCCCGGAAGCCTTTAAAGTTCGTACACCTGAAATTGTTATTGATGTACGCGGCACAGCCATTGTTGTGGAGCGCAGATCCCAAATCACCAATGTGTTTACGCTCATTAGCTCCAACCCCCAAAGCGTTCTTGCAGACGGTTTGCCCATTCCCCTTAATCATTGGGCCAGCTTTTCAAAAGGCAAGCGCGGCACTGTGCAGCGCATCACCCCGGAACAGCGGGACTTTTTGACAGAGGGCACGACAGTTTCCTCGTGGTTTACGCCTCAAGGTGTCGATCAAAACATGGATCGAACCTTTACCTCAACAGGGGATTATGGCGTTCTTCCTGAGCAAGTGCGCAACACCATTGCCAGTAACGGCGTGCAGGAAAGGCCCTTGCGAATACCAATGCCCATGCCCATGCCCACGCCCATGACAATGGTGACATTGGGTGGTACTTTTTCAGACGGGCTTGGCTATATGACCGGGAATTTTTCTTTTGACGTGGATTTGGCAACAAATAGTATAACCAACGGTCACATGATCTCCACCAGTGATGAAATCTATGGCTTTTTAGAAGCCACAGGGGGGACAGGCTCGTTTTCCACTGAGTTTGCTGTAGACGGCGTAAGCGGGCTTTATACGAATGGTTCTATTTCGACCCCCCTAACGGGATGGTTCATTAGTGGAACTGAAGCAGGTGGGGGATTTTTAGGAGATTGGATGGCTTTTATCGAGGGAGGCGTGGTTGTTAACAGCGGACAGATAACACGGCCTGTGGAAATTTCGCCTGCTCCATGACGAATCGTAGTAAAAGAGCGCATACATGGCAGATTCGGCCTGTATGCGGCTTGATTCAACGATAAAAATGTATAGTAACGAGTACATATTTTGGGACTGAGTATTGGTTTTGTGGCTATACCTAAAGAATAGCATACGTTAGGTGTTTTTTGCAGGAATGTTGTAACAATACTGTGAAGGGATATGATGATAAAAAAAATAGAAACTTTTTTTGTGGCACATCACAACGTTACAGCACAGCTTCGGCTTTGGTCATTTTTGTTTGTTTTTGCTTTGTTCGTAACGCAGGGTGTTGTTCATGCTCAACCCCCAAGCAGTACGAAAAATCCTGCTTCGACAAATGCAGTGGAGCAGGTGAAGGCTGAAGCTGCCACCTTGCTTGAACAAAAAGAATTTGAAGCGGCCTATCAGTTATATAGCCGCCTTTTGCGTGAAGAGCCTGAAGATGAAGTTATAAACCTAGGCTTTGCACGGACTGCATTGCTCACAGGCAGGCACAGCCATGCCATCTTGACCTATGAACGTCTTTTGACAAAATATGAGAATGACCCTTCCTTGTTGCGTGAACTTGCCTATGTTTTACACAAACAAAACGACGAGCAAGGCTCTAAAAGGACCCTTTCAAGCGACAAAGATTTGTCCGCTGAAGAAGTGGACAACATTATTGCCAATTGGCGTAAACAGCAAGACCGTTTCCAGATGGTAGGTTTGGTTCGCGGCGGCCTTATGTACGACAGCAACATCAATGGTGGCCCCCCATCCAACACCATTTCCCTTGGGGCATGGGATAATGTAATTTTGCACAACGGCAAGGCTGTGGAAAGTGCTGCCGCCTATTTGGGTACTCAGATTGACATGGGCTATCGGTTAAGTGAAAGCAGCCCATGGTGGCTTGTGGGCGATGTCAAAGCGTTTGCCCGTTATAATTTTAATGATAGGGCCGATGATATCGACCTTTCCTCCTCTGAATGGGCTTCTACGTCCGTTGGCTTTAGGCATATCGGAGCAAAGCACCTTTTTGACGTGCGTGTAAAAGCAGAAATGCTTGACTACGAATTTGATCAAAACGTCATTGGTTTTGGACCGGACGTAAGCTTTATCTATGCCGCAACGCCTTCTGTGCATTTGATAACAGAGGTAAATATTGACAGGCGCGTGTATTCTGACAACACTGGCTATAATGGCTGGTATCCTTCCGTGGGGCAGTATGTACGGTATTTCTTTGGCGAAAAAAGACATAATGTTGTTATTGGTGGACGTTATTTAAACGGTTCTGCTAAGGAAGACAACTATTCCTTTGATGCTCTTGAAGCGTCCCTTGCCTTTACCTTTATGCTGCCATACAGCATGGAGCTTTCCCCCTACATAAGCTATATGAAAGAGGATTATGACGGCCCTGCCACCGGTCTTGAAACAGATAACCGCGAAGACGAACGTTTGCGCGTGGGTGTATCCTTTGACATACCCATCAATGACATGTGGAAAGTAGAAACAAGCTACATGTACACAAATAACCATTCCAACAGCGAACTGTATGACTATGACCAGCATGTGGTTATGATGGGTATTGCATATTCTTTTTAATGTTAACTGTAGGGTGGACGACAAAAGCCAGATGAACAAGCTGCATTCTGGTTGACCTAGCAGAAAAAATCTTTTGTACGCTAGCGTTGTCAAGGGTTTAAAGTCTCTTATTATTAGCATTATGAAATTTTTGTTTAAATGTTTCCTGCCCTTATTTTTTTGAACGCTTATCTGCTTTAAAACACGAATTCCAACGATGATAACTCATCAAATTATTATATAATTTGATGAGTTATCATCGTTTATAAAATATATTCTGCAACTGACCCTCTATCGTGCGCCTCATGCGGCCCGATGAAGGGCAACAATTAAAAGCCTTTATTGTTCTAAAAAATGGCTATGACGAAAAAAACATTCGGAAAGAATTACGCACCTACGCAAAGCAAAAACTAAAACCCGAAGAGCAGCCCGCCCGCTTTGACTTTGGTTCAGAGATCCCCAGAAGTGTTATTGGGAAGCCGGCAGATTGGTAGGCGAACAGTTCTTTTTGAGAAGAAAATACTTGTTTTCTATGAAACATGGAGAAATATCTTGACAGGGGCGGAAAGATAGCACAGACTGCCTGCTAATGAAAACTAAAATCAATAAGCAGACAGCGTATGTTTCAACATGCAGCTCTTGCAGAAAGGAAATTTCTATGAAAAGTAAAACCTTACTAGCTTGCCTTTGTGCGCTGGGGTTCGTTTTATCGCCCATTTTTGTTCAAGCTAAAACAGCAGATACCCTGACGATCGTCGCAACCTCCTATCATGAATTTGACTGGATTTCACATATTATACAAGGACAAGAAAAGAGGTTTTCAGTAAAGCTTCTTTTGGATAAGGGGGTTGATTTACATAATTACCAGCCAACCACAAGAGATGTGGCGCTTATCTCAACAGCTGATATGTTTATTTATAATGGTGGTCTTTCAGATTCTTGGGCGGAAGATATCGTAAAAGATCCCTTAAATCCTGACCTGGTCGCCGTTAATATTATGGAGAGGCTAGGCGATGCGGTAAAGATGGAAGTTGCTGTTGAAGGCATGCAAAAAGGTGGACATGCTCATGGACATGCTCATGATAAAAGCCATGATGCTCATGAAGGGCACGGGCACAAAGGTCATGATGGGCATGCTCATAAAAAAGAACATGACAACCACAAAGATCACAATCACGCCAAACACGAAAAAGAACATGGCGACCATGAGGGGCACAATCATAAACACGAAAAAGGTCACGATCACGAAGGCCATGATCACGCCAAGCACGAAAAAGGGCATGATGACCACAAAGGTTATACAGCAGGCCATGAAGACGAGCATGTCTGGCTTTCGTTAAAAAACGCGGAGAAGATATGCGAAATTCTTGAGGATGCAATTTCTGCAATAGATCCTGAGCACAAAAAAATGTATGAAAAAAATACACAGGCTTATGTGGCACAGCTTAGAAAGCTTGACAAACAATTTAGGGATGAATTAGCAGGGCTGCCACAAAAGTCTTTGGTCTTTACTGACAGGTTTCCTTTCTTATACCTGTTGACAGACTACGGTATTGCCTATCACGCTGCTTTTCAGGGTTGCTCGGCTGAAACAGAAGCAAGCTTTGAAACCATAGCTTTTTTAAGTAAAAAAGTTAATGACAACAACGCAAATTATGTGCTTATTATTGATAATGGCTTGGATAAGCTAGCCACAACCGTGATCAATAACAGTAAAAATCCAAAGGCACAGATACTGACACTGAACTCACTTCAATCTGTCACGAGAAAAGATATTGAAAGCGGAAAAACCTATATATCTATGATGAAAGACAATTTAGAAGTGTTAAAGAAAGCATTACAATAAAGACATCTGCAAACGTGGTATGTCCTCCTATTTTTCCTTTTTATATAAAAAGGGAAAATAGGACCATTACAAAAAGGTTAAATGGTAAGACGTGGAAATTATATGTAAAAACCTGTCCATCGGATACAATGGCGTAGCGCTTCATAGCGATATCAATTTTACAATTCCATGCGGTTCGTATGTTTGCATTGTCGGTGAAAACGGTGTTGGGAAAAGCACCCTCGTCAAAACCATTTTAGGATTGCTTGCGCCTGTTCAGGGCGGTATACATATGGGAGAAGGGATATGTGCCCGAGATGTGGGGTATTTGCCACAACAAACCCAGGCGCAAAGAGATTTTCCTGCTTCCGTCTATGAGGTGGTTTTGTCAGGTTGCCTGAATAAAGTCGGGTTACGCCCTTTTTATAATAAAAGCGAAAAACAACTTGCAAAGGATATGCTCAAAAAGCTTAATATTTTAGAGCTACACAATACGAGCTACAGCGAGCTTTCAGGCGGGCAACAGCAGCGAGTCCTTTTGGCAAGAGCTTTATGCGCAACGAATAAAGTGTTATTGCTGGATGAACCCACAGCAGGATTGGATAGTAATACAACGCAAGACTTTTATAAATTGATAAAATCATTAAATAACGAAGGCATTACAATCATTATGATCACACATACCCTTCATGATGCACTTGCTGATGCCGATCATATTATCTGTGTGGATCGGTGCAAGGTATGCTGTGTCCCTGTCGGTGTGTATCGAGAAGGGTTGGCAAAATGATCGCAACCCTTCTTGAATATTTATCATATCCATTTGTTATATATGCTTTTATTGTTGGTATTTTAGTTGCTTTTTGTTCGTCCTTATTGGGGGCAACCCTTGTTTTAAAGCGACTATCCTACATAGGTGAAGGCCTTTCGCATATCGCATTTGGTGCCATATCCGTGGCGTCTGTGCTAGACCTTACAAATCAGGATACGTTGGTGTTTCCGGTGACTGTGGTCAGTGCCATTGTGCTGCTTCGTATAGGGCAAAACACCAAAATCAACGGAGATGCCGCCATTGCTATGATGGCCGTAGGATCGCTTGCCATTGGCTACCTTTTGATGAATGTCTTTGCTGTTTCAAGCAATTTGGCAGGCGATGTGTGCACAACGTTATTTGGCTCAACGTCAATACTTACACTAACCAAAGCGGATGTAATAACGTGCTTGGTTTTATCTGTGCTGGTTATTTTTATCTTTTTAATGTCTTACAATAAAATATTTTCTGTAACATTTGATGAAACCTTTGCAAAAGCCACAGGAATACAAGCAGGTTTATATAATACCATTATAGCCATCACCATAGCTGCTGTCATTGTTGTTGCCATGAATTTAGTGGGATCACTTCTTATAAGTGCCCTAGTGGTTTTTCCTGCGCTTGCGGCCATGCGCCTATATAAAACTTTCAGGTCTGTGATCATCGTATCTTCTATCATATCTGTCCTATGTGCGTTTTTTGGAATCATAATTTCAATCCTTTATGGTACGCCCGTTGGCAGTACAATAGTAACCATGGACATTTTTGCGTTTTTTCTTTTTAGCCTTATTTCTTTAAAGAGGAGAGTGTCGTGATGAAAACACTAACGGCTATTTTTATAACAGTTGCCGTGTGTTCATTGATAGCATGCACAAATGATACATCATCAGAAAAGGCTGAAAAAGAAAACAAGGGATCGCAAAAAACCGAAACTGTTGCGCCAGCTGTGGATTATGACATTACAAAACTAAGTCCAACCATGGTATACGGGCAAATTTTTGAGCTTATGAATAATCCTGCTTCCTACCATGGGAAAACTTTTAAAATGATTGGCAGGTTTGACAGCGAATATATGCGAATGCTTTTTGAAGAATTGAACTATATTGTCATAAAGGATGCCTTGGGATGTTGTCCTATGGGGATTGAGATACAATTTAAAGAAGGCGCGTCAAAACCCGAAAAAGGTCAATTGATTATGATTGAAGGACCCTTTTATCAAAAAAAAGACGGTATGCTTTCAAGGCATTATATTCAAGTCGATACTTTACACATACAAGCAGATAATGAGCAAAAATGATACGCGCTACAGGAGGAGCGTTGGCGGCAGCCAATGCGACCAAACAACGCGAAGCCTTATAAGTCTTGCTAAAAAGCTTTGCTTTTAAGCAAGACTAAAATCAAGAGTAGGTGCAATTCACTTGCACCGTTAAGCGATTGATTATTGTGCCTTTTATCCTGCACAAGTAAATTTTCAAGCACATGAAAATTTAGCACAA
>CAYJIX010000008.1:0-66030 GCA_964370375.1 uncultured Desulfovibrionaceae bacterium
CCGTATCCGGCAAAAGCTAATGTTACGCCAATGACAAATAAAATTAAAAGCATACTGAATATTACATACTTGATTCTCATGGCTGCCCTCCGTGTCGTTTTTGCTTTGTTTTGCCAAGCTAATCGGACCAAGCTTGTTGGCTACCAAGGCAGAAAAGGTTCTGTGTGTCTTTCAATTTACTTACAAAAGCCCCGCGCTTCTGTGACCGTCATTCCTTCGCTCATTGAGCCAACAACTTTAACGACGCCTCTATACAGCGTAAAACCTGAGGTTCTATCAATATCATAGGTAACCTCTGAACTGCCTTTCATTTCTTTGGGACTGCGCAGGGTAAACTTTATCGTTTCATCCGTGTAAGTTGTCACCTCTACTTCTACTTGTGGATTCACGCCTTGGACCTGCACTGATTTTGCAGAGTCATCCAAAAAAATGAGGAAGTTGTGCACCCCACTTGAGGGCGGCATGAATGTCGATTGCGTGTTGTACGTAAGTTGGCATTGCAAGACGTCTGCATGCACTAAAGGCGCGCGGAGCATAAATAGGCAGAAGGCTATTAGCATTGTTGCCAAAACGCCTGTTTTTTTTATTCCTGTGCGTGTCATATGATCCCCTTTGAATAAGAGGTGTTCAATTCCAAGGTGTGACAAGTACATTCCTTGCCTTGCAAGGCTACGCTACAACCTCTTTTCGCATTTTACTGCTACTTTGTATGTAACTTTAAAAAATATTAGAGAATAAGGCAAGATCTAGCATGAAACTGTACCATAAATCATAGTAAAAAAGTTGTGCTTCAGCCAGTGAAGTTCGTGGGGTATGGCATTTTTGTGGGCAAAAATGACCCTCCTTGGTTAGTTTTTCGTGCTTACATCGTGTAAGTGTGTATAATTATGTATAAATTTAGCGTTTAAGGTTTTGATAGAATTTCTTCTTTTGTCTTGAGAAAAAAAACGCTATCATGTTTCTGTTTGGGAGGGGTCATGTTTACAGAAGCTGAAAAACGTATCCTGCGCCTTGCGCAAGCTTCGCTCCCTGATTCGGCAAGTCCGTATGCAGATATTGCCAAACAGGCAAACGTGAGTGAAGAAGAGGTTTTAACGCTGCTCAGGCGTTTGCGTGATAGTGGAGCTATCAGGCGTTTTGGTGCCAACATCAAACACCAAAAGGCCGGCTGGAAGCATAACGCCATGGTGGCATGGATTGTGTGCCCAGAAGAAGCTGACGCAGCAGGGAAAGCTGCCGCAACCCATGCTCACGTTTCCCATTGTTATTTGCGCCCTTCATCGGCTACGGATTGGCCCTACACCCTATATACCATGGTGCATGGGCGCAGCGAAGAAGAATGCAACAATGTTATTGAAGCATTGCAACAGCTTACAGGGCTTACCCAATGGGCCATGCTCACCAGCATTAAGGAGCTGAAAAAAACATCCATGGTATATTTTTAAGGACTGCCACAAGCACATGTATCCACAAAGATATGCACATAAACTTGCTCGATAAAAGGCGTTATAATCTTTTGCCTTACCATATTTATAGATAGCCTAATGACTTAAAACAATCTTCATGGAGGACTCATGGCAACGCAATCTCAAACCTTATTTGCTAATGCTAACAAGCTTATTCCGGGCGGCGTGAACAGCCCCGTTCGTGCCTGCCTTAGCGTGGGGTGCGATCCTTTATTCATCGCTTCTGCTGCAGGAGCAACCATCACCACCGTGGACGGGCAAACCTTGATTGACTATGTTCAATCGTGGGGCCCCATGCTCCTTGGCCATGCACACAAGGATGTGACTGCTGCCATTGTGGAAGCCGCTGCCAAAGGCACAAGCTTTGGCGCGCCCTGTCCTGATGAAGTTGCCCTTGCCGAAGAAGTGGTGGACGCCTTGCCTTCTGTAGATATGGTACGCATGGTCAATTCCGGCACCGAAGCCACCATGAGTGCTTTGCGCCTTGCCCGCGCTGTGACCGGCCGCAACAAAGTTCTTAAATTTGTGGGCTGTTACCATGGTCATGCCGACGCCTTTTTAGCAAGTGCCGGTTCCGGCGTTGCCACGCTCTCCATCCCGGGAACCCCAGGTGTGCCCGAGTGCGTGGTGCAAGACACCTTGCTTGCGCCCTACAACGACCTTGACGCTGTGCGCGATCTTTTTCAGCTCTTTGGCAAAGAAATAGCCGCCGTTATTGTAGAGCCTGCTGCCGGAAACATGGGCCTTGTGCTGCCTGAACCCGGATTTTTAGAAGGTTTGCGCGCTTTATGCGATACCAATAGCAGCCTTTTGATTTTTGACGAAGTCATCACCGGATTTAGAGCAGCCTTTGGCGGTGCCCAAAGCCGCTATGGTGTCAAGCCTGACATCACGACGTTAGGCAAAATCATTGGTGGTGGCCTGCCCGTGGGAGCATATGCAGGAAGCCGTGAACTTATGAGCCACATTGCCCCTTCCGGGAATGTGTATCAGGCAGGAACGCTTTCAGGCAATCCATTGGCCATGGCAGCAGGCCTTGCGACCTTACGGATCCTTAAAAAAGCAGACTATGCCGCTTTAGAAGCACGGGTTGATGGCTTATGCGCTGAGCTTGAAAACATCTTTAAGCAAAAAGGTATTCCTGCCGTGGCAACACGACTTGCGTCCATGTTTACCTTGTTTTTTACCGAAAAAACGCCGCGCAATTTTGACGAGGTCAAGCAAGCTGACAGCGATCAGTATGCAACCTTTTTCAGGCACATGCGCAAACACGATGTGTACCTTGCTCCCTCAGCCTTTGAGTGCGCCATGGTATCTTTTGCCCATACGGACAGCGATTTTGATAAAACATTGGAAGCTGCCAGAAAATTTTAAAGACTGCCGGCAAAACATGTCGGCAAAAGCGTATTCTGCAAAAATTATAGCTCGTACCTACATGAGCTGCCGTATAAGGAGAAACCTGTGGATCAAATGATTGTGGTGTCTGTTTTTGGCCTTGACTGCCCGGGGGTGGTGTATGCTGTTTCAAAAACGCTTGCAGGCATGGATTGTAATATTGAGGAAGTCAGCCAAACCATTTTGAAAAATCAGTTTGGCGCAATTTTTATTGTAAGCATACCAAACGGCCTTGACATTGAAAAAGTGCAACAAGCCCTTGTCCTTGAGCTTGAACAAAGAAGCATGCAACTAAGCGTAAGTATTAGGCCGTTCGAGGTTGGCTGTGCCGAAGCCCCTGAACCGTGCGAACCCTTTGTTATAACGGTGTATGGGCAGGATAGAAAGAATATCGTGGCCAATATTTCAGGCATGTTTGCCATACACAAAATCAATATTGAAAACCTGCGCTCGTTAAGCCCTGAAAAAAGCCCGTCAAATTGCGTTATGATGTTTGAGGTGGCCTTACCTTTGTCCCTTGACTGGGCGGCCTTTCGAAGGACTCTTCAAGACAAGGCAAAGGAACTGTCTTTATCTTTAAGCATTCAGCATCGGGATATTTTCCAGGCTGTCAACCGTATTCCTATAACCTAGCGAGCAGTACGTATTCTGCCGTTGCCCTTTCAACCTTTTGATATATTAAATTAGGATAAGACTATGCTGACCGATCATGAGGTGATGAACACGCTCAACATGCTGCGCAATGAACACCTTGACGTGCGCACCGTCACGTTGGGTGTAAGTTTGTTTGACTGTGCCAGTCACGATTTTGATGTTTTTGCGTATAAAGTTCGCGCCAAAATAGCACGTTATGCTGCTGATCTTGTGCGCGTTTGTGATGATGTGGGAGAGCGTTTTGGCATCCCTGTGGTGAACAAACGCATAAGCGTGAGCCCCATAGGGGTTGTGGGCGCATCATTTAGCCGAGACCAAATGGTGAAAGCCTGTCGTGTGCTTGACGAAGCTGCCAAAAATGCAGGCGTGGATTTTTTGGGGGGGTTTGGAGCCCTTGTGGAAAAAGGCATAACGCCCGGTGAGCGCGCGTTGATTGAATCCTTGCCCGAGGCGCTAGCTACAACCGATAGGGTGTGCTCATCCATCAACGTGGCTTCCTCACGCTCTGGAATCAACATGGATGCTGTGGCGCTTATGGGTGAACAGATTGTCAATGTGGCTCATGCCACACGCGATCGTGACGGCATTGGCTGTGCCAAATTGGTGATTTTTGCCAATATCCCGCAAGATGTTCCCTTTATGGCAGGCGCATATCTTGGGGTGGGCGAACCTGATGTTGTTATCAATGTTGGCGTATCCGGACCCGGTGTTGTGCGCAAAGCCATTGACCGTTCACGGGAAGCCGGCGGCGTCATCACGTTAAGCGAATTGGCAGAAGTTATTAAAAGTACAGCGTATAAAGTCACGCGCGTTGGTGAAATAATTGGACAGGAAGTGGCCAAACGCCTTGGCGTGCCTTTTGGTGTGGCTGACCTTTCCCTTGCCCCCACACCTGCTGTGGGCGACTCTGTGGGCGAAATTTTTCAAAGCATGGGCTTATCCTCCATTGGCGCGCCTGGCTCAACCGCTGTTTTAGCCATGCTCAACGATGCTGTGAAAAAAGGCGGAGCCTTTGCGTCATCCCATGTGGGGGGGCTGTCCGGTGCCTTTATTCCTGTATCCGAAGATTGCAGCATTGAAGCAGCCACACAAAGCGGCGCCTTAACGTTTGAAAAACTTGAGGCCATGACCAGCGTATGTTCTGTCGGCCTTGATATGATTGCTATCCCCGGAGATACTCCTGTAAGCACCATTGCAGGCATCATTGCCGACGAAATGGCCATTGGCATGATCAACAGCAAAACAACAGCTGTACGCCTTGTGCCTGTGCCCGGAAAAACCGTGGGCGATCGTGCTCATTTTGGGGGATTGCTTGGGGAAGCTGCCATCATTAAGGTACCCCAAGGCGATGCGTCAGACTTTATCGGGCTTGGCGGGCGTATTCCTGCACCTATCCATAGCCTTAAAAACTAACGCCATTACGGTTTTTTATCTTTAATCACTATTTTGCGAAAGCCATGCCTGTACACTTTGGTAACGTTCCTCATGGATTGTTGCCAAAAGGGGTAGGGCTTCATCCAGAACACCAAGAGGGAGCAAGCGTAGCGAATGAGCAAGCCACGCTTGCCCCTCTTTTGCTGTAAGCATGAGCAAAAGCGCGCACAGCCGCTTTGGGTTTGTTCCGATAAAGCTTATGGACAGCTCTTGTAATGGTGTACATGCCCAAGGCATATGGTTTGCAAAATCATAACGGCCGGCATGGAGCCTGCGCAACAGCGCAAAACTGGCTTCGTTATCATGGCTTTGTAAGGCCTGATGGAGCGATTCTAGAGGCAGTCCACGGGCTAAAAGCTTTCGCACGCGCGCAGCCGCCGCCTCAGATGTTTTTTCCGGAATCCCTACGTGCTGAACAAGGTCGCACAGGGTATAAACCTGTGCCGGCAAAACATCAAAACGTGTTTCTGGTGTGGTTGCCATAATATCAAACTGGTTGCCGGGCTCGCCTTGATAGCTTGATAGGCTAAGAGTTTTTCTTTCTTCCTCTGTCAAGCAATGCCATAGGGCTGCAATCCAGTACATGGCATTGTCAGCGTCATCTTGAACGATCAGGCGCGTGCGCACTTCGTTTGGCTCTACAATGTGGGTCAATAACCGCTCTAGGATATCTTGCCGAAAAAAGTTTGCGCGGATAAAGCCTGCCAAGGCTTCATCGTGCAACAAAGGAAAGAGGCTTTTTGCGCTGGCATCCCCTTGATGGGATAAAGAGTTAAAAAGCTCCATGGACAAAGACGGCAAGGTGCCAATAGGTTCCGTATCAGGTCCTGGATGAAAAACCCATCCTTCCCATAGGGTTAAGCGTAAGGGGTCAGGCAATATGAACGTGGTTGCGTGCTCTGGGGAAAATACCAAGGAGTGTGTGAAAAAGTTTCCTTCTCTGCCGCTGTAATCCTCACCAACATAGGTGCTCACTTGTGCAGCCCATGCCCCTGAAGGCAGTGAAAAATAACGAAACGCCTTGGGACAAAAGCCCGCTCTTGGCGGTGTATGAAGTCCCCCCCGAACAAGGGCTCCCATATCTGAAGCGGATATGCCTTCAGAACGGGCCTGAACCTGAAAGCCATGCCCTTGCCCTAATCCGTACCGACATGAGGTATAATACAGCTGACCAACCGTATCCGTTGGGCTTATTAACGTCATGGCATTGTGTGTGCTCATTGAATTTTTCCGGCGCTGTGCATGAGCCAGAGGAAGGGGTCTTCAATGCGAAAAGGTTTAACGGCGGTGATAGTATTGCCAAGGGGCGCAACACCAAGGGAGCTGATACCAAAAAAGGCGTACTGTTTATATCGCACTCTGATAAGATTGAGCAGCCCTATTTGATCCCACATTGTAAGCAAGGCTTCAAGCTCTCCTTGTATGGCCTTACAATCATCGGCATCATAAAAGCCATTATGGTTTGCTTTATACAGAATTTGCATGGACGGATCCATAAGGGGCAAGACCATGTCAAATTTTGAAAAACATACAGCCATGGGGGTCTCAATTTTAGCCTCTCCACCTTGTTGTGCATGCTTTAGCATAAGGTTGGTTATGCGCTGGACAATATCTAAAGGATCCGCTTCTTTTTCAGGCAACGTAACTGAGCCAAGCTGGCCTCGTACCGCGTCGATCTGTAAAGGATCTAAAAGCAAAATAATGCCTTGAGCGTTCATAATGTATTTGCAAAATTGATCCATGACATTTTGATCGGTCAAATCTTCTCCGGCGGTATCAAAAAAGGCCAGAATTGCCATGGATTCAAGTTTATCGTCTTTACGTCGTGATAGTCTGTACAATAACGGCAAGCGCACGGTGTGATCCACATGGGCGCTGCGTGTTATGGGAATGGTTTTATGATCACGAAAAACAGGATTGTAAAGATTATCCATGTAGCGGCGGTTGGTTTCTTCATCCAAAAATTCAATGGTCATATCAAATTGCGCGCCAAGGCCCTTACGGATATGGTCAATGAGCACCGCCAAAAAATGGCTTTTGCCCACATTTTTAGCACCAACAACGGCTATGATATGTTCAGGTTGTAAACCAAAGCTTTCCGGTACGTTTTTATGACAGACGGGGCAAAGCCTTGTTCTTGTCTCTTGATTACAACTTGGACATTGGCTGGTAAGGCGTGTTCCTGATGAAGAAAAAAAACGCGCCATGGACTCTTCGCCCCAATGTTCAAAAAGCCGTGCGTCTCGTTGCGGTGCCACACAGGATCTGTTTTCACAGCGAAAAACCATGTCACGCAGCGCAAATTGTTCAAAACAATACGGACACGTCACAACCTTACGCCTAAACATACTTGTTGCGCTTTTCCAGAATCTGCGTAGAAAATCAACGCCAAACATGGCAGCTCCTGTTCACGATAATTTCAAAAGGTCGATACCTGCCGGCATCAGCCGAATGGTAGCGTAGCGTTCGGGGTTTGTATGGAACAGCTTGATATATAACCGTGATTTTTGAAAACGTCGTGGTATGTCAATGGTAGCCACGCCGTTGTAAAAACGTATGTGTTCAATATGGGCTATGATAATTCCGTCTTGTAAGGATAGGGGCACGCAGCCTTCCTTGCCTCGTAAGACAAGATTGTCCAATGCGTCCACATGTTCACTATAAAGCGCAACAGCCGTGGATTTTTTGCCCCAGCCTGTTCGTAGAACCTCATAATGTACTACATCAACAAGGCCCATGTGGGTGCAATAATGAACCCCTGAGGAATACCCCTCCTGCCCCTGAGCCTTTGCAAAAAGTGTCATGCATAAACGTTGCGGCGTGATACCTGATAAAAACAACCCACCATCGCGCGTATAGTCTTCCAAACGGCAAATAAGCTGACCGGAACACGGGCTTGTTGGCGTTGAAGGGTAGGCATCTGAACCTGCTTTGCCTTTTGCAACGTCTTGCGTATTCCAACGCACCAAAATTTCCTGAACGCCTTGAGGCCATTGCCAGCGCACCATGGGCTGGCCTTGATGGACAAGGTCTTCCACAGCTTCGACAGGGCGTAATTCTGTAACAAAGCACGCTTCACCCCAAGCTGCAAGGTTCCCCACCATGGTGATAGGGACAAGCGTTTTTTGCCATACAGGCGCATCGGATTTTAACGTGATAATAGCTGTGTTTACAGAGGAAAGCGCGAGCGGCTCGCCATACCCTGCCAAGTCTTCAACGCGCATGGTTGTTCCAGAATCCAAAATACGGGCAGTATCTTTTATCTGTAACAAGCACACAGTACCTTGGGATGGAGGGAGCCAAGACAGCACCAGTTTTTGCTCTTGTTGGCTGACAATGATTTTTTGTACAGCTTCAAAAGGTTGGACAGGGGAAGCGTGACATAGCGCCTCAGAAGAAGCAATCGCGCCAGAAGGGCTTGTCGGGGCTGCATACAAGGCTTTGGCAGTATAGGTATAGGCAGTGCCGTTTACAAGGCCACTGTCCATGGCGTGATTGCCGGTGACGGCCAAGGTCGTGTTACTGCCATCTTGCTCTTGACGGGTAACCTGTGTTCCTGTGGATCCTTCAGGTATTTTCCATGAAAGGGTTACCACGCCATCACCCGGCAAGGCTGTAAATTCACGTACAGGAGGGGCAAGCGTAACAGGACCTGCTGTAACACCAATGGCTGACGGCACCTTGTGACGCACCGAAAATACCGTGTAATACCAAGGCACAGCAGGGCTTGCCGTGCTGTCATCAAAACGTGTTGTTTTGCCTGTTGCCAGCACTTCACCATCTTCGGGATGTGTAGCCACGCTATGTGCTTTACGCACAAGCACATAGTCACATTGCGCGCCGGATGAAGGAGCTGCCCAAACAAGATGTACTAAGGCATGGTCTTGCACAACAAGTTGCAGATTTTCGGGGGCTTGTGGTGGTACATGGCGCAGGGCTTCTTGTGCTGCCTTCATATCTGCGCATAAGGCCAGTGCCTGTTCATAACATTGCCCTGCTTCGGCAAGGTTTCCGGCACGGCGGTGCTGCTCACCTTCGTCAAACAATCTATTGGCTTCGGCAATGCTTCGATGCACAAGCTCAGAAGCACGCGCCATGGGCGATTCATCGCCTGTAGCTGTGACAGCTATTTTTTCCCACGCACTTAAACATTCCTGAGCCTCAAACATCCGACGCTCACGCAAATGCTTCATCAAGTTGCGCGATAGGCTTTGATGCTTTGCATGGTATTCTAAAACCTGCTCGCGTAATTGGATGGCAGGTTTCCATGTGGACCACACACTAAGGCATGCTTCAAGGTGCTGTAGGGATGTATCAAGCTGACCTGCTTGAAGGGCTAGTTGGGCTTTTTGTAAATCTGCCTCGACAAGTTCCATATCTTCAATATTGGCACCACAATCGGTGCAGACAAGCTGGCTACTGTGTACGCTTTTACCACATTGGGGGCAATCCAAGGTCAACGATTTGTTACAATGCCAGCAAAAACTGGCTTCAGCATCTTTTGGTACACAACCACAATACCCACAAGGAAGCAACGCCTGTGTGACAGCTAGCGTGTCATTAGCGTGAATCATCCATTTGCGGCGCTTGGCTGTGGCATGGATGTGGGCTGTGGTATCGTCTGCGCTAAGGCCATTTTTGGCGGCAATGGTTAAGAGCTCTTGAAATTCACTTTGATCAATAACACCGTCTTGTCCAGCAAGCAGCAAAAAATCGCCCAAGACAGCGTCAAGGCGATCTGCAACCAAGGTGTTGTTATAGCGTGTTTTGCCTTCTTCTGTGGACAGCACAGCCATGGCATGCCCCACAAGCTCTTTGGCGGCACTGACCTGATCGTCAATACGTCCGGACTGGAGCAAGGCTTTGTTTACACTTTCGGCTTTTTCCACAAGGCGTTCGGCAGAACAGCGACGGCTTAATCCCAAAAAATCGTACAAATCGCGCTTGCCAATATGCTCTAACGCTTCGCGGATGCGTTTAGCTGTTGTGATTTCAAGGGTTTGACGCTGAATCGTTCCTGCAAGCTGACCCTTTGCTTCACGTTCGGTTATGCCGGCAGCCTCCACAAGGCGTAAGACTTCTTCGCGCCCTAATTCGCGCACATAAGGGGCGCAATCTTTATTGATAAATTGCTCAAGATGCGTCACTTTACCGCGGGCAAATTCTAAAAGCGCCGACAGGCGCATGCGTAATTCTCGTTCTCGTCTTGTCTTTTGTAGTTTGGCTTTATGCGCCATATCTGCCCGTTTTTTGGGATCTAGCAAGGTTTCGCGCATCTGCTCAAGGAGCTTTAAATTGCGGCCTGCAAGCCGGGCGCTTTTAGGGGTCCCTTCAACCGCTTGGCGTGACCAAAGACGTTGCTTTTCAAGCAACCGTTGTTTTATAAGTGCCTCATCCGAAGTGTCAGGATCAAGCTCTAGTATCTGAAAATAATTGTCTTCATTCATGGCATTCTTTTTATGAACGTTCCAAAACACAGCTCGCATGCAAATACTTGTATTGCTGTTGTTCTATACTTACCCTTTATTTGCCAAGACGCCAAGAGCACCTTTGGCATGAAGGCACTTTGTTACACGGACTTGAACAGCAATCCAAGCATGCCTTCAGAGCTTGTATTTTGCTCTTCTTTACCTCCCACCACACGGGCAATGCGCGAAAAGGTTTCGCCAAGCTTATCTATAGGGGTGAAGATGCCTGCCTCATCAATCGAGGCCAAGCTTTGTAAAAACGCCTTATTCGCTGTGCCAAAGCCAATGGCCACAGTAGCAATACCTGCCTTATGGCAGTGTTTGACTCTATTTTCTGCAGCTTCGCGGTTGTACCATATCCCATCTGCCAAAAGGACTGCCACAGCCCTTTCATCAACAAAAGGTGCCAGTTGGTCGTAAATATGATCAAAAGGATGCGTGGTATTGCCAAAACCTATCCCGTGCATGCCAACACATAAGGAATCAATGGCTGTTCGGATATTTTCTGCAATATAGGTGAGGGGGCACACCAGCAAACTTTTGTCTGCCACAGCAATGAGTCCCACTTGGCAACAGGAAAAATCCAGTTCATCTACAAACCGATGCGCCGCTGCCTTGGCTTCTTCAAGGGGGGCACCTTCCATGGAGGCAGACAAATCCACCACCAGCATGATGTGCGTATGCACAGGCTCATGGTGTTCCTCTGGGCGTTGTAAAAAGCGTGTTTCCTCGTTTTGTGCAAGGGCGGCACGCACTACCGGCAAGATTGCGCCTGACAAGGTGTCTTTGGCGGATATATGCACCATCCCACTGGTATTATAGGAATAATTGACTTCAATGCGCGCTTTGCCTGAAAGGTTGCCGGGGATATTGCGCACCACATATTTGCCAAGGTAGGTCATGTCTTTGGGGTTGTCTGTTTCCCCTTGGGTTAAATAAATATCCATGACAGACGTGCCGGAACGCCGCACAGGGAGCAAGAATTGCTTGGCATTGTTGCAAGGTACGGGCGTATTTTTGGTAAGCAAAATTTCGTTGACATAGCGTTTGCCATCAGTGCTCACGGCAATGGCCCCAAGGCTGTGATTGGTCACATCACGCACAACGCGTGCACCCGGCAAACTGTAGGCGTATTTTTGCACAGGGGTTGCTATTTTTGATGTGGCATTGGGATCTTGGCTTACGCGTCGGAATGATTGACCTTGTTTTGTAGCAAGCAACCTTCCAGCCTCAAGGGCAGCACCAAGGGCCACCACCTCGTCCACATTGACGCCCGAGAGCGGCTCTTTTCCAAAAAGCTGTGCCAAAAGCGCGTGCACCATAGGCATGCGCGAAGAGCCACCCACAAGCAAGACATTGTCCACATCTTTAGCACAAAGCCCCAATTGACTTAACACTTTTTCGCATAAAGAGGCCGTGCGTTGTAGCAAATCCTCGGTAATATCTGCAAAAAGTTCTTGGCTTATTTCATATTTGCCCACACGGCCTTCATAGTGCAAGGTGATTGTTGTGGCCTGTGTGGAAGAAAGGCGCATTTTGGCTTCTTCAATTTTATATACAAGTTCCCCAAGACATTCCAAATCATTGCTTATATCAATGTGAAACTCTTCGTAAAATTTTTCGCAAAGCGTTTCCATGAGGCGGTCATCCCAATCTTTACCGCCAAGGCGAAAATCCCCTTCGGAAGCTAAAACATCAAAGCTGTTTTCTGTAAGCTGTAGCAAGGTAACATCAAAAGTGCCACCGCCAAGGTCATATACAAGCACGCGCTGCGTTGGAAGCGTCAGGTCAAGGCCGTAAGGAAGGGCAGCAGCAGTTGGTTCGTTAATGGTGCTAAGCACATGCAATCCTGCCCGTTTTGCTGCTTCCACAGTGTTGCGGCGTTCGGTTTCTCGAAAATAGGCAGGTACGGTAATCACAACATCTTTTATGCTTACATTAAGATAGCGTTCGGCATCGTTTTTTAGTTTGCCAAGCACCAACGCAGACAATTCTGTAGCTGTATAATCCTTATCAAGGCCGGGGAAAAGATATTGATCGTTGCCCATTTCCCGTTTGAAAAAAGCAGCCACATGCGCAAAGCCTGCCTGCTTGAGGTTTTTGGCCTCACTTCCCACAAGGATCCCCTGTTCGGTAAAGGCCACGCAAGAAGGCGTAACACGTTCGTTTTCAGCATTGGGAATGATCACAGGTTTGCCGTGTTCATCAATGACTGCAATGGCTGAATTTGTGGTTCCAAGGTCAATACCCACCACAGGACCCATACTATTTCTCCCAAAATATACGTTGTAACATGCTGTAATATTACCGCAATGCCATGTCCGCGTGTTTGTCTATGGATGCATCAATCGCGTGTTCGTCCATAAGGCTTGTTGTTTGTACCTTTGCCTGCAAAGAGCGCCCATGGGTAAGGTCGCGGGCTTCAATGCTAAGCAAGCCGTCTGCGCTAAAAGCAAAACGAACCTGTACCGGCGATTGTGCCGGCAAGGCAGTATCCAGTTCAAGCTGTAGGGAAGACAGTTCCGTGCAAAAATCAATTTCCAAAAGTCCTGCCTCAGGGCTGGAACATTCGTTTTCCATAAGCTGCAACGTCACATTGGCTTGCCCTTCCTCCCACGTGCCAAAGGTTTCTTCAGCAGAGCAGGGTAACGGTGTGTTTTTAAATAGCAAATTGCGCACGCGTAAGCCTTTGTCCGTCATCACAGCAACGCCAAACCCCTTGGCTGAAACATTGGTGATAAGTGAAGAAAGATCCTGCATTAAAGGAGCATCAAGAGCCGATTCGGATGGTGAAGAAGCCTTGTCCTGCTGCTCAGCAAAACGTAGCTTTTCATTTTGAACCGTATCTTCCTCGTTGTTCGTGGCAATAGCTGTATCGCTCGTGCGCGGCAACGCGCCCTTGTCGGCATGTTTTTGGGCAAGGTTGTGCGCAAACAACGCAGCACCTTCTGCAACCGCCTGGTTGGGGTGAAATTGCATAATACTGCAACGGGAGCCAAAATGATCGTGAATCCCTTCAAATATTTGCGGCATGTAGGTTGAACCACCCACAAGAAGGAGTTTGTCTATGTTTTTGTGGCCTCTGGCGGCTGCTTCTGCAAATAAATCCTCGGTAAAGGCGACAGTTCGTAAAAATAATGGCGCGGTAAGCTCCATGAAGGTTTCTCTGGTAAGTTCCAGAAGGGCCTTGTGTTCGCCTACCCGTAAGGCTTTACGGTATACTTGTTGGCTGGATAAACTTTTTTTGCCTGTTTCCGCTGCTGAAATGATTTCTTGATACAATTCAGCATCTTCATATATTTCGGCCTCGTCAGCGCCGGTATTATCGCAAAAGGTAGAGATAAGGTATTCAACGATCACTTCATCCCAGTTGCGTCCGCCAAGCTTATCATCGCCACCTGTGGCAAGCACGTTGACATGCCCGTTTTTAAGCTCCATCAAGGTTACGTCAAAAGTGCCGCCGCCAAGGTCATATACCAACACCGTCTGGTCAACGTCTTGTTCACTAATGTATGCAAGGGCTGCTGCTGTGGGTTCGGAAATAATATAATGCACATGAAGCCCTGCCAAAATCCCGGCCTGACGGGTTGCTTCCTTTTGGTTGGGCCCAAAATAGGCGGGGCAAGTAATAACAGCTTCACGCACATCAAGGCCAAGAACAGCCTTTGTGTCTGCCATAAGTTTTCGTATGATAAAGGAAGCCACTTCCTGGGGCATGTAGTTTTGCCCATCGCAAGCAAATTCCCAATGCTCTGTCCCCATACTGCGTTTCACGCACGATACGACACGCTCTGGAAAAATATCGCTATGTTCTTTGGCTACTTTACCAACTACAAGGCTTGTAGGGCTTTCAAAATAGACCACAGAGGGCGTTGTCATTTCACCCTCTGCATTGTGGATAATCACCGGCTTGCCGTGTTCATCCACATAGGAAATACACGAATAGGTTGTGCCAAGGTCAATACCGAATATGGGATTAGTAGTCATGCTGCGCTCTTTTATTCTGGTACCGCGAAGACGGCGATCAAAAATTCTGCTGTCAAATTGTTGTCAACAAAGGTCAATGGATATGTATACAGCAAAAAGCATACCTTTTAGTGGTAAAACCCCTTCCTCTTTTTGATTGTGCAATCGTGCTGACGCAAAAAACATAAAGATTTGCCATTGTCATGCCGTTGCCTTTACGCATTTTTCATAGCATGCTTTTTTAGACAAGGCAGTGTACACATGCTTGGAATGTTCGTACGTATGCAAAAAGGCATGTAAAAATCTGTACTGCTTGGATTCTTGGGCTATATTGTATAACGATGCTTTCTAACGTTAAGGTCCTACGAAGGCCTATGGAAGAACACCCGATTGATCACAAGGCGTTACCGCCATGAGCGATATTTAGCGCAAATAGACTTCAAGGGTTTCTTTATTGGCTTGTCGCACAACACTATTGGGCAATGACCGCCCAAGGTCAAACACAATACGGCTGTTATCACCGTGCCGGCCTATACGCATATCCTTCAATATATTGTTTTTAGGAATCCTTGGCAGCCGGAGGCCCCATAATCCCTTTAAATCAACAACAAAACGCGGTGGGTCTGCTAAATGAAATCCCGAACCTTGCAAGGGGGCTGCGCCTGTAAATCTGAACAGCACTTCCTTGGAGGACACTTCAAGATGTCCCCAGATGATGGCTTGTGCGCCTTCAGCCAAGGTTTGCGGCGACCTTGTAATGATAATAATTGAATCTTTTGCGGTTTTGGCTGGTTTTGTTTTGACAGAGGCTTCTACTGCGGGAGCAGGTTCTGTTTTTGCTGGTGCCGGTTCCGTTTTTGTGGGAACTGGTTCCGCTTTTGCTGGAGCAGGATCCGCTTCGGCAAGGGCTGGTTTGGCAACATCGCCGGGCGCAGGCGTGATAGGCAAGGGCTGCGTTTTGCTAGGTGCTGCCTCAGCTTCGGTAACAGGTGGTTTAGGGGGGGCAGGCGGATCTACAGGAGGGGTTTGTGCCGCACTTTCTAAAGCGGTCTCGTTTTCATTTTTAGCTGGAATCTCAACAGGGTGTGCTGCTTTTTCTTCCAAATCGGTCACAGCAGGGTCTTTTGGGGGAGGGCTTTGCGCAGGCAGTGCAGCTTCATTGGCAGGTTTATTTTTATTGCTTGCTATGTCGTTGGATTTGGGCAGGTTTTCTTTGCTTTTTGGGTCAGCTAGGCTAGGTATGTTTGTCGTTTTGGGGCTGTCTGTATCATTTTGTATGGGGGGTTCTTCTTTGGATAACGTTCCGGTAACAGATTGCCCATCTAGGACTGATTTTCCTGAACGGAGCTCGAGGGCAGCAAGGACTGCCAGTGCAAGCATAAAACAGCCAATAATTATAACGGTTTTTGTTTTGGTCATATGAAGGTTCTCTCAATCCATATCAATTGGCTACACACCATATGTATTGGTAGTGCCTATCCTAAGTTGTTTTGGTTATAATTTTATATCAAGGGGATTTTTTTGCTGTTTCTGTTTGTCCGAAGATTGGCTTGTACGCAAAATAAAATCACGAAATTGCTTGGCATACGCAAAATTAGGACTAAGCTCCAATGCCTTATTCAGCAGGTCAAGGGCCAATTGATGGCTTCCTGCATCATAATGTACTCGCGCCATATTAAAATACGCATTCACGTCATCCTGACCTAGTTCTAAAGCTCTTGTATAATGCTTTTTAGCCAGATCCAACATGTTGCTTTTTCGTAAATCAATGGCAAAATGTGTGAACATGTGCTTATGGGCAGGGATAATGCCTTCTCGCACTGTTGCCAAGCGTTCAAACACCTCAATTGCCTTGGCTTTATCGCCACGCTTCATGCTAAGCAGCGCAAGTGCAAATTCTTCACGTAAGTCTCTATCAAGAGTGGCAGCCCGAAGGTCTGCGGCGCGTGCATCCTCATCAGCTGGTTGTGGCGTTTTTTTGGGAGGCACTCGCCTTTGCCCCATTGCAAGATCATCGATCAGCGGTTCAAAATCTTTTATACCAGCGGCGCTTGCGGGATCAAAAAAGCTTGCAGGCATGGCCGTGATATGAGGCTGATGTACAAAAAGTGTTTCAAATTCGTTATTGCTGACAATCCGTGGTTTTCCTGCCGGTTGATACTCTTTATCCAGCAATTGGGCATAAAAGTTCCCCCACTCAGCTTTCCACACAAACCAATACCTCCCTGCCTCATGCTGTAGGCGTGGATTGGGTGCGTTAAGCTGTTGTATGGTGGCGTATACGCCTAAAAACTTGGCTAGGGCCACAGAGGTCTCCTCAAAAGCTATGCCTTATGGACTATCTTCTTTTCAAAAAATACGCTATTTACAAAAAAAAGCAATCGCACACTAACCCCCTATGGTCAAGGTCCTTGATTATGGCATGCGTTCGTATATGTCGCAACGCTTTTGGTGACGCGAGTTTTTGTTTTTGTATATTATTTTATTGGTTTACAAATGAATTGACGCCTTGTCCTGTTCATTAAAATCTCTGAACTTGCATTTCACCATGGAGCACCAGATTTATGCACGAAATGTCCATTGTTACAAGCATACTCACTTTGGTGGAGGAAGAGATGCGTAAACATAATGTCACTCGCCTTCATAAAGTGGGTGTACGCTGTGGCGAACTATCCAATGTTGTCCCCGAGGCCATGACCTTTGCTTTTGAAGCTTTGACAGTCAATAGTCCCATGGAAGGGGCTGTTCTTGAGATTGAGCGTATGCCATTAACGTTACAATGTCATGTCTGCCAGCACACATTTGCACCTAAGGAGCGTATGCTTATTGCCTCTCCTTGTCCATTGTGCCATGAAACACTAGGACATGAGGTTGTAAGCGGGCGCGAATTGCACTTACAATATATTGAAGCAGACCACGAATAAGGATTGTAGTTATGGAAATCACTGTTATTCGACCAGTATTGGAAGCCAACAGCAAACTTGCAGCCTCTTTACGCGAACGCTTTGCTGCCCATGGTATTTTGGTGTTGAATCTTATTTCTTCCCCCGGGGCAGGTAAAACGTCACTCCTTGAACGTACATTAACAGACCTTGGCGCGCAAGGTTTACGTATGGCTGTCATTGAGGGCGATCCACAAACAGACAATGACGCCCGTCGCGTCGCTGCCACAGGGGCCAAGGCTGTTCAGATTACGACAGACGGTGGCTGCCACCTTGACAGTGGCATGGTTACGCAAGCTGTTGAATCCCTTAACCTAGAGGAGCTTGATATCCTGTTTATCGAAAACGTGGGTAACTTGCTTTGCCCGGTGGGATTTGACTGCGGCGAAGACGCCAAAATTGCCCTACTTAGTGTCACAGAAGGTGATGATAAACCGGAAAAATACCCCCAACTTTTTCACAGTGCTACAGTAATGTTGCTTAATAAAACAGATCTTTTACCATATGTGGATTTTTCTATGGATGTTGCCACAAGTCACGCCCTAAAGGCAAACCCAAATCTGGCCTGTTTTTCCATCTCCTGCCGTTCAAATGAAGGGCTTGATGCATGGTATGCGTGGCTGCATAGCTCCTTAGAAAGTAAACGCCACAACAAATAGCCCTCGTGCAACCTATTAAAAAAAGACTAAAGGCGTTGGCAATTTTTGCCTTCAGCCTTTAGTCTTTTTTGTTATGCGTTGTATAGCGTTTTATTATTACATTGTTCGTATAGCCACAATGGGTTTATATGAAAGTAAATCCATGCAGAATGGAGTGTCCTTTCACATGTTTACCCGTTAAGGCGCTCGCGCAACGCCGCTAGCGCCTCGTCCATGCCTTCAGGCTTGGTTCCCCCTGCTTGAGCTTGGTCAGGGCGGCCACCACCTGATCCACCAATGGGTGCTGCCACAAGCTTCACAAGTTCGGGAGCTGTAAATCTATCGTGCAAATCCTTAGAAACGTATAGCAGCAAATGCACGCGTTCGTTTTCTTGCCCCAAAAGGCAGGCTACGCCCGAAGGAAGCTTAGAGCGAATATCATCCATGAGTTCGCGTAATGTTTTAATCGTTGCAGTACCTACCTTGGCTGCAAGCACATTAATCCCATTTATAACAGCCATATTGTCCATAAGGCTACGCCCTTGGCCTGATGCAGCTTGGGCTGTGACGCGCTCAAGGTCTTTACGCAAGGTGCGATTTTCTTTCAGCAACGTTTCCACACGGTTGACAAGTTCCTGCGGTTTTCCTTTAAGCATAAGCCCTAAGGTCGCAAGGTCTTTTCGTTGTTCTTGGGCTAAGGCTAGGGCGTTCCAGCCGGAAACTGCCTCTATACGGCGCACACCGGCAGAAATGCCGCTTTCTGATACAATAAAAAAGCTTCCGGCCTGGCCTGTTTTTTCCAAATGCGTGCCGCCGCAAAGCTCCAAGGATTCTGTATGATCGCCGGCACCAATGGTCACAACGCGCACTGTATCGCCATATTTTTCGCCAAATAGGGCCATGGCGCCTTTGTCCTTGGCACTTTGTTGATCCATATATTCGGCAGCTAAGGGCAAATCATCCATAATCATACGATTTACAAGATATTCCACCTGGGAAAGTTCGTCCGTTGTTAAGGCTGAAATGTGTGAAAAGTCAAAACGCAACCGCTCTGGCGTGACCAAGGAGCCGGCCTGAAGCACATGATCGCCCAAAACACGACGCAACGCTTCATGCAAAAGGTGGGTGCAGGTGTGGTTACGTGCCGAGCCTTGACGCTCGACATTGCGTACACGCAGCAGGACTTCTTGATCAGACAAAACATTGCCTTCCTGCACCTCAATGTATTGTATGGTAAGGTCTGCAGAAGGTTTTAAGGTGTCAATCACGTCTGCTTTGCCGGCAGGGGCCACAAGGTCACCCACATCACCGCATTGGCCCCCTGAGGCGCCATAAAACGGCGTTCTGTCTGTCACAACATACCCGCGTTGTCCTTTTGCTAAATCTTCCACAGGCAAGGCGTCGTCGTCTAAAAGGGCTACAATACGCCCCGGCCCCTCAAGGCTGGCATAGCCAAAAAATTCACTTTTAAGCCCATCTTCAAAAAGAGCTTGAAACCGTGAGGCCACATCTTTTTCACCGGAGCCTTTCCACGCAGCACGGGCGCGCTGCTTTTGCTCATGCATACAGGTAGTAAAACCCTGCTCATCCACGGTTACGCCGCGTTTTTCTACAATATCATTTACAATATCAATGGGAAAACCAAAGGTGTCGTATAAACGAAAGGCCACGTCACCGGAAAGGGTTGTTTCTGCCTTTGTTTGCAAGCGCGCAAGTTCTTCTTCCAAAAGGGCAAGGCCTTTGTCTAGGGTTGTGGAAAAACGCTCTTCTTCTTCGCGCACAACGCGGACCATAAACTCTGAACGGGCCAAAAGTTCAGGATAATCTTGCCCCATGATGTTCGCCACATTAAGGGCGGTCTTGTACAAGAAAGGATCCTGCATCCCAATAAGGCGCCCAAAACGAAACGCGCGGCGGATCAAACGACGCAGCACATAGCCACGCCCTTCATTGGAAGGTAAAATGCCATCAGCAATCATAAAGGCCATGGCTCTGCTATGGTCTGCGATAACGCGTAAGGCCGTATCCACATCGTCACTCATTTCTTTGTAACGCACGCTCGCCAAGTCTGCCATATGGGAAATTATGTTCTGGAATAAATCTGTATCATAGTTTGAGCGAACCCCTTGGCAGACAGCAGCTACGCGCTCAAGCCCCATACCTGTATCAATGGAGGGGCTAGGGAGCGGTACTCGTTCACCTGAGGGCAATTGGTCAAACTGCATGAACACAAGGTTCCATATTTCTAAAAAACGGTCACAATCACAGGTGCCTATGCCGCAGTTAGGTCCGCAGGCCATGTCTGCGCCCTGGTCAAAGTGGATTTCTGAACATGGGCCGCAGGGACCTGTATCACCCATGCTCCAAAAATTGTCTTTTTCGCCAAGGCGAAAAATGCGAGCAGCCTCTATGCCTGTGACATCAATCCACAGCTTATGCGCTTCATCATCATCGGTAAAAATGGTGACATACAAACGGCTTTTGTCCAGTTTGAGCTCGTTGGTGATAAAATTCCACGCAAGGCGGATGGCTTCTTCCTTAAAATAATCACCAAAGGAAAAATTCCCAAGCATTTCAAAAAAGGTATGGTGCCGTGCGGTACGTCCCACATTGTCCAGGTCATTGTGTTTTCCGCCAACCCGTAAGCATTTTTGAGCTGTGGTTGCACGTTTGTTTTCTCGTCGTTCTTGAGCCAAAAACACCTTTTTAAACGGTACCATGCCCGCATTTGTAAACAATAACGTAGGGTCGTCTCGGGGAATAAGTGAGGCCGAAGCCACTATATCGTGGCCATGATCTGCAAAATACGTCAAAAATTGGCGACGAATCTCATTGGCAGTCAACATACATTATGCTCCTGATACCATGTTTTCAAAGGGGTGAAGGATTTTATACTTTATCCATTACTTGTTTTGCAAAAGGGGACACTCTGATATGCCCTGCATGTCAGAGTGTCTGTTCGCCTTTTTACATGTCCATATCGTCCGCATCGTCTTCAAGGTCTTCTGCTGGAGCCGCAACGGTAACGGCATCCATGCCCAAGTGTTGCAAAATCTTTGTTTCAATTTCTTGGCGCAATGCGGCATCTTCGTCAAGCAGGGCGCGTACTTTTTCCTTGCCTTGGCCTAGTTTTTCACTGCCATAGGCAAACCAAGCACCGCTTTTATCCACAATCCCTGCATCAACACCTAAGTCGATGACCTCGCCAGAGCGTGATATCCCCTGACCCCAGATGATATCAAACTTTGCCTCCCTAAAAGGTGGCGCCATTTTGTTTTTTACCACTTTGGTACGTGTTAAGGAACCGTAGGCTTCTTCTTTGTCTTTAAGTGTTTGGATTTTACGAATATCGATCCGCACTGAGCTGTAGAATTTTAAAGCATTACCACCGGTTGTGGTTTCAGGGCTGCCATAGCCTGTCATGCCGATTTTCATACGGATTTGGTTGATGAAAATCATGGCTGTGCGTGATTTATGAATAGTTCCTGTGAGCTTGCGAAGCGCGTGCGACATAAGACGCGCGTGCCCGCCCACTTGTGTTTCGCCCATGGCCCCGTCAAGTTCGGCTTGCGGAATCAGCGCTGCGACAGAGTCAATAACAACAAGGTCAACGGCAGAGGATCGCACCAGCATGTCGGCAATTTCAAGAGCTTGTTCGCCGTGGTCAGGCTGTGCAATAAGCAGCTCATCTGTTTTTACGCCCAGGCGCTTGGCATAGGAAAGGTCAAGCGCATGCTCTGCGTCAATAAAGGCCGCTGTTCCGCCAAGACGTTGACATTCTGCTATAATATGTAAGGTAAGGGTGGTTTTGCCCGAAGATTCCGGCCCATAAATTTCTGTCACACGACCACGCGGTATACCGCCAATACCTAAGGCAAGGTCAAGGCCAATGGAACCTGTGGGAATGATCGGCACTTGCACATGCACATCATCTGACATGCACATGACTGAACCTTGACCAAATTTGCGTTCAATGGTGGCAAGGGCTGTTTGTAAGGCTTCGCGCCGTGCGTCTTCTGCGCTGACAAGAGGTTTTTTGGCCATGCCAAACTCCTTATAATGGTTTAAGGGAAAGCTTCCCTTGCATTGTGTATTCAAAAAACTACGGTGTTGATACGTCATTTTTTGAAGGCTAGCCGTTCAAACAGGCCGTACCGTAGTTAAACTTTTTATAGAGCCTATGAAATTGCACTGCCAGGAGTGCTTTCTTCTGAAGGACGAACAAGACAAAGCCCTTTTTCATCAGAAGTGCTCAAAATCATGCCTTGAGAGGTGAGGCCCCTTATGGTGCGCGGCGCAAGGTTGGCGACAACGCAGACTTGTTTTCCCACTTGTTCCTCAGGGTTCACAAATTGTGCAATACCCGAAAGAATCTGCCTTGGTTCCGCTTCGCCAAGGTCAATCATAAAGCGTAACAATTTGTCAGCCTTAGGAACGCGTTCGCACGATAGTACCGTCCCCACTCGCAGATCAAGCTTTTGAAAAGCATCAAAGTCAATAACCTCTTTAAAAGCTGGCGTTTTTTCTATGTCGTCTTTGCTTGGCGTAGGTGCTTTTTGTGGTTTTTGTGCTTTTTCAGCTTGTGCTTCTTCCTTTTTTAACGCCTTTGTATCCACTCGAGGAAAAAGGTTGGAAGAAGGAGCAATTGCATCACCTGTGTTGAGCATGTTCCAAAGGTCCGCTTCAAGGTCAAGGCGCATACCGGGCATAAGGCTGCCACCGTCTTCATGGTCCACAAGCACAAGGCCAAGCTGCCCCATCATGCTTTCGGCAGTTGTTGGCATGACAGGCCACAAAAAGCCTGTGATTTTGCGTAAACATTCTAATATGATACGAAGAACGGTTTGGGCCCGCTCTGTGTTGCCGTTTTTAACCAAGGCCCAAGGAGCTTGAGAATCCACGTATTTATTAAGGGCACGCACAAGCTCCCATAAGCTTTCCAATCCTTGAGATAATCGAAGATTATGGAACAGATCCACCATATTTCGCTGTGCATTTTCAGCCAGTGCCATAAGGTCTTTATCCGCATCTTCGAGGGGGCCAAGTGGTGGCACCTTGCTTTCGCAATATTTTGCGTTCATGGATAAGGTTCGGCTGAATAAATTTCCAAGGTCATTGGCAAGGTCAGAATTGAGCCGCGCAACCAAGGCCTCTTCAGAAAAGGAAGCGTCTGAGCCAAAATGCATATCTCTCATAAGAAAATAGCGGAACGCATCAAGGCCATATATTTGAATCAATTCTAAAGGTTCTACAGCATTGCCCAAAGATTTTGACATTTTGGTGTCTTTCATAAGCCAATACCCATGTACATTCAGGTGCTTGTACAAAGGCAGGCCTGCTGCTTTAAGCATGGTGGGCCAAAACACGCCGTGGGGCTTTAAAATGTCTTTGGCCACAAGGTGATTGCCGGGCCAAAAGGAGGCATAAGCGTTGTCATCCGGCCAGCCAAGGGCAGAAATATAGTTTAGCAAGGCATCAAACCACACGTAACAGACGTAGTCCTTATCAAAGGGCAGTTCAATGCCCCATTCAAGCCGTGATTTGGGCCTGGAAATGCATAAATCCTCAAGGTTTCCGCTTTCAATCATGGCTAAAACTTCATTGCGATAACGTTCAGGACGGATAAAATCCGGATTTGCGCGGATATGCTCGGCAAGCCACGGCAGGTAGTTGGACATACGGAAAAAGTAATTACGCTCTTGGATAAACTGTGGTTTTGTTTGATGTTGTGGACAAAGACCGTCTTCTAGTTCCTTTTCTGTATAAAATCGTTCACAACCTGTGCAATAATGTCCGCCAAAATCGCCAAAATAAATATCTCCTGCATCATAAATACGTTGTAAAAACGTTTGTACAGCAGCCTTATGTTGCGAATCGGTTGTGCGGATAAACTGGTTGTTTTCCACGCGCAGTTTTGGCCATAATTGTTTAAAGGTGTCGCTCACTTCATCGACAAAGGCTTGGGGAGAAACATTGGCCGCCTCCGCCGCTTGAACAATTTTATCGCCATGTTCATCGGTGCCTGTCAAAAACCATGTGTTTTTACCACACAGCCTTTCAAAGCGGGTCAGTGCATCGGCAATGATGGTGGTGTATGCATGCCCTAAATGAGGGCGCGCGTTCACATAATAAATGGGTGTTGTAATAAAAAAAGACGAGGACATGTAGCGGCCTCCTTTGTTATTGTTATGGCAAAATATATTTTACATACCGTAAGGTTAACGACAGTTTTACAAGCAGCATCAATCCTCAAGCTGAGCCACAATAAGCTCACCAAATTCATCCACATAACCCGGAGAGGCCTCAACAATGACAAAATCATCATGGTATTGATTTTTTGTTTGAGGCTGTTGCGAATGGTTTTTAGGATGGGGGTTTTCTTGCCGACGCGGATTTAAGGTTTCCCATTCGTCAAGAAGGATATCTATCTCCTCACCTTGTTCGTTTAGTAAGGTAATGCTGTTGCGCGCCATGTGTGTTCGTAATACGCGCAAGGCCCCTTTGTCTGTTATATAGCGTTTACCAATCCGAGGGCACGCGCGATGGAATTGATCGTAGTTGTCCTGTTCATAGCTTAAACAACACAAAAGCCTTCCACAGATCCCCGATATTTTTGCAGGGTTTAAAAAAAGGTTTTGCTCCTTGGCCATTTTGATGGTTACAGGGGCAAACTTGCGCAAAAAACGGCGACAGCAGCACACCATACCACAGGATCCAATGGCGCCTATCATTTGTGTTTCGTGGCGTACACCTATTTGTCGCAATTCAATCCGCGTGTGGTATTCGCGCACAAGGTCTTTAACCAGCTCTCTAAAATCAATACGTGTTGGTGCGGTAAAATAAAAAATCAATTTGCTTCGATCAAACAGCGGTTCCACGGCAACAAGTTGCATGTCAAGAGCGCGCTCTTGAACTCTGCCTTCACAAAATCGCTGGGCATCAAGGGCAAAGATTTTGTTTTCCTCATGGGCTAGCTCGTCTTCTGCTGTGGCTTTACGTACTACGTTTTTCAGCTCTTCCGGTAGAGAGCCTTCTAGCTGCGTGTCCCCACGCACACTAAGTACCGTGCCAAAAGCCAAGCCTTGTTCTGTTTCTGCCACAACTTTGTCCCCCTCATTGATAAAGGGATCAGTACAAAAAGCGAGCGTTAACTGTCCATAAGGACTAAATGTAAGTCCAAGTATACGTTTCATGTTTATTACTTTATTTGACCAAGGTATATGTATACACGTTATATTTGTTGTATGTGTGTGCCAAAAACTATTCCACAGCACGGCCTATACGGTTAAGGCGAATGCTGTCAAATCCGCGCCACGACCAATATATACGCCAAGCTTTCCCTCGAATGGCTTGTCTATCTACAAAACCCCAAACGCGCGAGTCTGCCGAATCATCCCTGTTGTCACCAAGCACAAAGTATTTGTTTGGCGGAACAGTGATGAGCGGAAAGTTGTCCCGTGCATAATGAGTAGGGGCAACATGCTGCACATACGGTTCTTGAACCGGCTTTCCGTTTCTAAAAAGCTGACGGTTTTTCATTTCCAGGGTGTCACCGGGAATGCCCACGATTCGCTTGATATAGTCCATGGAAGGATCAAGAGGGTACCTAAATACAATAACGTCCCCGTGCTTAGGGTCAACACCTTCTATAAGGTAATCGTCTGAAAAAGGATTTTTTAAGCCATACAAGAATTTATTTACCAAAAGGTAATCCCCAATCTGCAAGGTTTGCAACATGGAACCTGAAGGGATCTTAAATGCCTGAACCACAAAAGTGATAATCAAAAACGCAATAATACCGGCAGTAAGTATCGCTTCAATATATTCCCAAAACACAGATTTTTTCTTCTTCATGATCATGTGTGCAATCCTAAAATCAAGGTATTCATACTTTTGATACAACAGCTGCTAGTTGCCGTGTTTACCTGTAAGCTCATTTCCTGCTTTTTCAACATCAGCTTTAAAGGTTTCTCTGGCGCGGCGGATTTTCTCAGCTAGTTTTGTATCATGCAAGGCTAAAATCTGTGCAGCCAACCATGCCGCGTTACGAGCTCCTGCCTTGTCAAGGGCAACTGTAGCCACGGGAAACCCGGGAGGCATCTGCACAGTAGCCAAAAGCGCATCCATGCCACCAAGGGCCGATGCCGTCACAGGGATACCAATAACAGGCTTGATGGTGCGAGCTGCTACAGCTCCTGCCAAGTGCGCAGCCATTCCGGCTGCACATATGTACACCTGACAGTCGTTTTCTTCAAGGCTTTGAACCAATTGTTCGGTACGTTCAGGTGTGCGGTGGGCTGAAGAAACTGTGAAAAGATAGGGGATTCCAAGGTCGGCTAAAACTTTGGCACAGGGGCTGATTTGTTCTTCGTCTGACGAGGAGCCTATAAAAATGGCAACGCGGGCCTTTTGCGACATGATGTTATCCTTAAAGGGTATGGGGTTAGATACATTGCGCCAACAAGCGTGTTTGGCGCGCTTTAAAACGTTTATTTTTTTGTGGACAGAGCCTCTAAACGGCGCAAGCCCTTGTCTGCAATATCAGACCGATAATGGCAATCAGGCATGCACACACAGGCTACAGCCTCATACGCGCGTGCTTTGGCTTTGGCAAGGTCGCTGTCAAGAGCTGTTACACACAATATCCGTCCGCCATTGGCTTTAACAGTATTGTCGCACCATTTTGTTCCTGCTTGAAAAACTTTGCAATGAGGTATGGCATCTGCTTTATCGAGGCCTGTTATGGGCATATCTTTTGAATAATTGCCCGGGTATCCCTTGGCAGCCATAACAACACCTACGGCTGATTCAGGACGCACGGTAAGAGAGGTCGTTGCCAAGGTGCCGGCAATGCAGTGTTGCATAAGCTCTATAACATCGCTTTCAAGGCGCATGAGCTGTGGTTGGCATTCGGGGTCACCAAAGCGCACATTGTACTCAAGCACCATGGGGCCGCTTTCGGTTATCATAAGGCCTGCATACAAAATCCCTTTAAAAGGCGCACCTTGCCGCTTCATTTCTGCCACTATGGGACGAATGGCAAGGTCGGTCATGGCCTCTAGTTCGCTATCGGGCAAAATGGGAGCAGGACTATACGCCCCCATGCCTCCAGTATTTGGGCCCGTATCGCCATCATAAACGGCTTTATGGTCTTGAGCAGAGGGGAGAGGTAAGACGGTTTGCCCATCACAAAATGCCAGAAGCGAGACTTCTTCTCCTTGCAAAAAGGCCTCAATCACAACGCTGTCGCCGGCATTGCCAAATTCGCGGCGTCCCATGATTTGTTCAAGGGCGTCCATGGCTTCTTTTTCTTGCCGTGCTACAATAACCCCTTTTCCGGCAGCAAGTCCGTCGGCTTTAACCACAATGGGTACACCTTGGGCGCGGACAAAAGCTTTGGCCTCTTCAAGGTCTGTAAAGGTGCCGTATGCCGCTGTGGGAACGTTGGCCTGTTTCATGATGGTTTTAGCAAAGTTTTTGCTGCCTTCAAGTTGCGCACACCACTTGCTGGGGCCAAAACAAGCGATGCCTGCCGTGGTCATGGCGTCTACAATACCTAAGGTAAGGGGCAACTCAGGGCCAGGGATCACAAGGTCAATGTTTTCTTGCTTGGCAAACGCCACAAGGGCTTCTATATCGTCAGCGGCAATGGATATGTTTTGTCCTTCTTCGCGTGTTCCGGCATTGCCAGGAGCAATGAATAAGGCGGCAACATCTTTACGTTGACGGATTTTCCAAGCTAAAGCATGCTCTCGTCCACCAGAACCGACAATCAGTATACGCATGGGCTTTTCCTTTATACAAAATACTGGTACAGCAATTTTTACCAAGTTTGTTTTTGGGTGCTTTTCCAAAAACGTTGTACTTTTTTAACCTGTGTATGAAGAGGATACGGTGCAAATACCGTATTCAGGTTTCACCAAACAAAGCACGTCTAACGAAGATACTCGTTTACGTAACAAAAGACAACTGGAGTTTCCATGGCTTCATCAATCATAGCCCCTTCGCAGCCAGAATCGTATGTGCAAAAGCCACAACGGTTTTTGCCAACATTTACGGATGAACAAACAGCACCGCCCCTTGCTGCCATTCGCTGGACTGTACAACAAGCCATGAACAACGCACAATATCAGGCAAAGCTAGCAGCTTCTGGTATCACAAGTCCTCATGATATCCAAACCTTAGCCGACATAAGGCGTTTGCCTTTTACCTCAGTGGAGGACTTACGTGCAGGTTACCCCCTTGCCCTGCTTTCTGTGCCGGAAAAAGATGTCGTGCGTGTGCATGCCTCTTCAGGCACCACGGGCAAGCGTAAAGTTGTAGCCTATACCGCCTTAGATGTGGCCATGTTTAATTTGCAAATGGCCCGTTGTTATGAACTTGCAGGCCTTACCACCAAAGACAGGATGCAAATAGCCGTGGGGTATGGCATGTGGGCTGCGGGGGCAGGGTTTCAGATGGGGAGCGAGCTTTTTGGCGCGTTCACCTTGCCCATTGGCCCGGGGAACCTTGATATTCATATGCAAATGCTAGAGGATTTGCAGACAACGTGCCTTGGCTGTACGGCTTCCATGGCGCTTTTGCTATCGGAAGAAGTGGAACGGCAAAACCTGCGTTCGCGCCTAGCTTTGCGCAAAGTTATTTTTGGGTCAGAACCCCATAGCCTTAAAATGCGCCAATCTTTTACCGAACGGCTTGGGATCGAAACAGCCTATGATATCGCAGGAATGACCGAAATGTATGGCCCGGGCACAGGCATAAGCTGTGAAGTGGGCGAAGGTATCCATTACTGGCCGGATATGTTTTATTACGAAATTATAGATCCTCACACCCTTGAGCCGTTACCGGATGGAGAGGTTGGGGAGCTTGTGGTAACATCGTTGTGTAAAGAAGCTGTGCCGCTTATCAGATACCGCACCCATGATCTTACACGCCTTGTGCCCGGTCTTTGCGCCTGTGGGCGGCATATCCCCCGCCATGGGCATATTCGCGGACGTTCAGACGATATGATCATTTACCGTGGCGTGAATATTTATCCAGGACAATTGACTGAAGTTCTGCACAGCTACCCCGAAGCCGGCGGCGAATACCATGTGGAGCTTACTCGCCATGACGGCATGGATTATATGGCCCTGAATGTGGAACGCGCACCGCAAGCAACAAGCAGCAACGATGAACAGCTTGCCCAAGCCATCAGCATGGAATTGCATAAACGGATCATGGCTCGTATTACGGTGCGTATTGTGGATCATGGCGCCTTGCCCAGAACGTTTTCCAAATCCAAAAGGATTACGGATCTGCGTTTGCAGTAAATGCGCATGTATACGGTTTGTAACATCATTTGTTAGGCGGAAGAGTTTTCTTTCGCCTTCTTTTTTGCGTACAGCTTTTTTTTAAAAAAACCTAGCAGTGCAGCCCACATACGATTACGATAGACAGCTCCTTTCGTGTTGGAACGATCTTTGAATTATACCCACACATAAGGAGCGAACCCATGCAAATTCTGCCTACTTCGACAAGTAATTCTTTGGGTGAGATGTTTTTTCCAAGCGCGGATATATCGTCTAACGGCATGGAATCATCATCTTTTTCCTCTATTTTTGACATGTATGCTCAGGACTCCCCTGCAGAAATTACACCTGTCTTGGATACCCGCGCACAGGTTACCATGCCGGACAATGCGGAACAATTTGCCACAAATGCCCCCTATGAGGATGACGACACCTCAGGCCTTGAGGGGATGACGCTTGTGGATAAAGAATTGCAAACCATTTTGAACAGCTTGCTTGAACAGGGTGCCGATGGGGAAGCCTTGGGAAAGCTATCTGCGCTCATGGGCAACCCTTTGGGAGTGCGCGTTGCGGATATTGTTAAAGCTATGGCAGGGCAAGAAGCTGTCCAGCTTACTGAAGGCGATATGCTGCGCATCAACTCCTTAGCAAATACCCTTGACCCTTCAGGGGAGCTTGCAACCTTGCTTATGGATGACATTAGGCAAGGTCAAACCATGCAGGCCTGGAACACCTTGACCAGGGCTTTACAGCAGGCAGACCCTGACTCTGTGTTTAGTATTGATAAGCAAGAAATTCTTTCCCTTGGCAAAAGCCTTGGCCTAAGCAATGATACGCTCACAGCCCTTGAAAAAACTTTTGCAGGGCAAGACGGGGGTCTATTTAGTGCCAATGGTTTACAAAAGCTTCTTGTGCCTGCTCAGCAAGAGCTTATGGATCGCAACACACGTTTAGAAACCCTAGCTCAGCAGCTTGAAACAGCCCTTTCTCCTGCCATTCGTGAAGCAATGGCACGCCAAGCGCAAGAAGCCAGCGCCGCAGCCAGAGAACAACGCGAAGTCCAACACAGTCGCCAGCTTATTGAAGATTCTGTCACAGAAAAAAGCTTTACACGGCAGTCAGTAGCAGGTGCAGAGCAAAGCGATGCGGGTAAGGCTTTGACCAACAATGGCAATACACAAAATAATTCTTTGCATTCAACGGATAATCTGCTTACCACACAACGAGGCATCCACTTTGCCAATCAAACGGATGATCAAATGAATGGGCAAACGCATCCCGATTTCGGCAACGATGCTCAAAGTCAACAGCAGAAAAATTCTAGTTTGTTACAAAATTTAAGTGCTGCTGCAAGGCAAACAGCAGAAGGCAGTGAAAGCCGCGCTGAAAGCCCTTGGGACAGTTTATTGCAACGAGTCCAAGCACAAGGCATTTTGGGCACGGCCCAGCCTTCGTCACAAGCAGGGCAAAACAGCATGAACCAAGCCCTTACAAATCCGGCAGGCCAGTTTGCACAAGCACATGTTACCGAACAAACCTTGGCTCAAATTGAACAAGGCATGCTTACCGGATTTCGTGACGGTTCAAAGACCTTGCGCTTGCAGCTAAATCCTGTTGACCTTGGTGCTATGACGGTGCTTTTGACGTCCCATCAAGGGGAAGTCAACGCCACGCTCCGCCCGGAACGTGGGGAAACAGCCGTAATGCTGGCCCAACAAGCCGATAAGCTCAAGGCCATGTTGGTTGAGCAAGGCATTAAAGTAGACAAGGTAGAAGTTCAAACCCAACTTAAAGATGGGCAAAGCGATCAATGGCAATGGCAGGGCATGGAGCAACACAATGACTCACAAGAGCATAAAGCCCGTAGCGAAGAGTTGGAACGCATCAGACGCATGGCCCGTTTTGACCGTATCGGCGATAGCGCCGCGGAACTGGCCCAAGCAACCAACAAAGGCCCTCTTCATTCTGCTTCGCAAGAAAATGGCCTTCATCTAGTGGCATAACTCTGAATATAAACCAATCGCATGAGAGCGGGAACGTGTAGGCGTTTTTGCTCTCATTTTTTATTGTGAACTGCCAAAAATACGCTCATCGAATATATATTTTATAATGTTATATAAACATCCTACCATAACGTCCCAATACGGTTGCGCTTCCTAAAAGTTCTAGGTAGAACAAGGCATGACAACATTTTATGTAGACATGCATATCCATTCGCGCTTTTCACGCGCCACAAGTTCGCGCTTAACCTTGCCGCACCTTGCCGCGTGGGGGCAGGCCAAAGGTCTTCAGGTTATTGGCACCGGCGACTTCACCCACCCCGGTTGGCGTGAAGAATTGAGCAAAGACCTTGTGCGCGATGATGCTAGTGGGCTTTATCGCCTGCGTCCCGGCCTTACCGTAGAGCCTGCCATTGAAGGCATGGATGCTCTTGGCCCAAAGGCGGGTCCCCTTTTCTTGCTGCAAGCAGAGATCAGCTCTATATATAAAAAAGACGGGAAAGTACGTAAGGTGCATAATCTTGTGTACTTGCCGGATTTGGAAAGTGCCGAACGCTTTAGCCGCAAATTGGAAGCCATTGGCAATCTGGCTTCTGACGGGCGACCAATTTTGGGCCTTGATTCTGCAAAACTGCTGGAGATTTTGCTGGAAACTGACGAGCGCGGTGTTTTGATCCCTGCGCATATTTGGACGCCGTGGTTTTCGCTGTTCGGTTCCAAATCAGGGTTTGACAACCTCAACGACTGCTTTGGCGATTTGAGCGAGCATGTTTTTGCCTTGGAAACCGGACTTTCATCTGATCCTGATATGAACCGTTTGTGGAGCCATTTAGACGCTTACGCCCTTGTTTCCAACTCCGACGCTCATTCCGGTGAAAATTTAGCTCGAGAAACCAATATTTTTTGCGGCACTCCTTCGTACGACAATCTTTTTAACGCGTTACGTCATTCGGCAGGGCGGTTGCCATGTCCGCCTGATGGTTGTGATTTTGTGGGCACCTTGGAATTTTTCCCCGAAGAAGGCAAATACCACCTCGATGGGCACCGCGCCTGTAATGTGGTGCTGGAACCTGAACAAACCGTTAGCCTTGGTGCCATATGCCCTGTTTGCGCTAAACCGCTCACAGTGGGGGTGTTGCACAGGGTCATGGCCCTAGCCGATCGCACAACACCCCATCATGGGGGAACGCTTTTTCATTCTTTGGTGCCTTTGCCTGAGCTTTTGGGGGAATGTCTTGGCGTTGGGCCTAAAAGCCGTAAAGTAGCAGCACGTTACGCCGATGTATTGCGCCATTTCGGCTCAGAACTACGCGTATTGCAGGAATCTTCAGAATCTGACCTTCGTGCGTATTGGGAACCTCTTGGTGAGGCTATTGCCCGCATGCGTAGAGGCCAAGTGATCCGCATGGGCGGCTATGATGGGGAATACGGTACGGTGCGCGTTTTTGATGAACAAGAACGGGCTGCTGTTGCCAAAGGGCGCCTTTACGGTTCTAGCCTTTTGGATAGCCCTCTTGCCAAGGGCCGTCGCAAAAGGCCTGCTAAAGCAGAATCGCCCACCATGCCCTTATTGGCAAACATTGAAGTTTTTAACAAAGCTCAGCAAAACAGTGGGTTAAATAACGTTGAGCAACAGGGTGTACAAATAGTAACACCACCCACATCGCCCAAGCCTGCTGTTTTTCAGTGGACGCCTGCTCAAGAAAGCGCGCTCAGGGCCGGCCCTAATCCCATTTTGGTCATGGCAGGCCCGGGATCCGGCAAAACGCGTACCCTTGTGGGACGCATGGTTCATTTGCTAGAGCAGGGCGTGTTGCCGGAAAAAATGGTAGCTGTCACCTTTACCAGGCGAGCTGCCGCAGAGCTGTGCGAACGAATAAAAAAACTTCCGCAAATAAACGCAGAACATGTGCCCCAGGCCGACACTTTGCATGCCTTGGCCCTTTCGCGGTGGCCTTTGCAAAAAAAGCCTGCCGTCCTTTCTGAAGAGGCGGCATGGAATATTTTTGTTCTTGCCAATAAAGATAAACAAGCACAATACTTACGCGAAGCATGGGCAGTGCTTAGCCTTGCTCGCGAACGCCTTGAGGAGCCTATTTCCGAACACCAAATTTTGCTTGACCGCTACACGTCCCATAAAAACAAACGGCAAGCTGTGGATTATACAGATCTTTTAGAGAACTGGCTTAAAAGGATTGTTGCAGGGGAAGATACTCCTGCCTGGCAAGAAGTCTTGGTGGATGAAGTGCAGGACTTGTCCCTTCTACAACTTACGCTCCTGCGCGCCCTTTTGCCAAGAAACGGTCATGGTTTTTTTGGCATCGGCGACCCTGATCAAGCCATCTATGCCTTTCGTGGTGCCCATGGGGATGTTCCTAGTGTTTTGTCAACATTTTGGAATGATATACAAATTATAACGTTGCGCCAAAGCTATCGTTCAGCCAAAGCCATTCTTTCATCTGCTCATGCGCTTCTTGGGGGAGCCTCTGCGTGCGGACAGCTTGAAGCCTATAGCTCGCTGCCTGCAAACCTGCACCTGTTTAGCGCGTCCACTGCCCCTCAAGAGGCGGCTTGGATTGCCGAACAAATATCTCGCCTTGTGGGGTCAGGCTCACACACGTTAACAGATAGACGTAAAAAAGCCCACAAAGACCTTGCCCTTTCTTCCCCATGCTCTTTTGGCGATATTGCCATTTTGGTACGACTCAAACAGCTTGCCGAGCCTATCCGCGAGGCCTTGCAAAACAGAGGTATTCCTTGTGCGATACCTGAGGCTGCCCCCTTCTGGCAGGACGTAAAGGTGCAGTTTATGCTAGCGTTGGCAGGGCGACGGTTTGGCTTTGCATCAGCACAACCTGTTCCGGATCCATCGTCTTTGCCGTCAGAGGCATGGACTAAGGGGCCTCAGGGGTTGCTTCGTCATGTGGAGCATCTGCCACCTTTTGATGAATTTTTTAAAGATTCAAAAACCTTTACAAAACTTGCACACGCCTATACACAACAGGGCTCGTGGGAGGCGTTGCTTTTTTGGGTGCAGACAAGGCAAGAACTTGACGAGGTTGCCTGTGCTTCTGAACACGTGCAAATCATGACCCTGCACGCCTCCAAAGGATTGGAATTTCGAGCGGTTTTTTTGCCTGCCTTGGAGGAAGGTTTGATCCCCTTTAGCGGCCCTAAACATGTTGTCTGCGAAAACACGCTAGAGCTAACCAAAGACGTATTGGCGGAAGAACGCCGCCTTTTGTATGTGGGGTTGACTAGGGCGGAAGAGGCGGTCTTTGCCAGTCATGCTACGGAACGAATGTTGTTTGGCCGTATTGTGCAAAGGCAGCCCTCGCGTTTTATTGCGGATATGGCAAGCTTTTTTCAGCAACGCCGCCTTGTGCGTCACCGTAAAATCCATTCGCAACAAGCTAGCCTTCTTGATATGACATGATAGCTCTTTGTGCCCTAATAAAGGAATATCATGGCTAGTCTGTTTATTAATAAAAAGAAAAAACATTAACATTATATGGTTTTATGCTGTAGGTGAAATAGCAGGATGACAAAAAATATACATAAAACAAGCATGCTTCACGCGCCTGTTGTTCCTACCTTTTTTCGTTACTGCATCCCTTGGACTTTGTCCTTGCTTTTTGTGTCGTCAGCCGGAATCATTGATGGAATGTTTATTGGCCGCTATGAAGGGCCATTAGCCCTTGCCGCCTTAAACATTGTTTGGCCATTTTTTGCGGTGTTCATGGGGGTTGGTATCATGCTGGCCTCTGGTGGAGCTGTGCGCTATGCCCATTACCTAGGCCTTGGAAACCAAGCCGAAGCCCGTGCCGTGTATACAAAAATCATGCTGAGCATCACAGGGTTAAGCCTTTTGGTTTTGGCCTTATGCCTGTTGTATACAGAAGAGCTTGTCCGTCTGCTTGGAGCAGATGACACTATCTTTCCATTTGCTATTACATATATACAGGTTATGTTGTTTTTTCTGCCTGTTTTATTGATTGGTATCGGCTTAGCTTATTTCATCCGCGCAGACGAGCAACCTAATTTATCCTCATTTGGATTTATTCTTACAGCTGTAACGAATGTTGCGCTGGATTTTGTTTTTATTGCACAATGGGAGCTGGGAATTTTAGGCGCAGCCCTAGCGACAGGGTGCGGATATGTTTCCATGGTGCTGGTCTATGCCGTATGCCTTTTTTCAAAAAAACAGCCTCGAAGGTTATATTTTACCACAAGCCTAGGAAAATGGAAGGACGTGTTCCTTGCGGCATGGAACGGTATTTCTGAAATGATCAACGAAGCCTCCACCGGCACGGTGATCATTTTTATCAACCTTACTGTCATGCATTATAGCGGCCCCTATGGTGTGGCAGCCTTTACGGTCGTGAGTTATTTTAACTGGTTCTGTTTGATGCTTGCGTTTGGCCTTAGCGATTCGCTTGCCCCCCTTATCAGTGCCAATAATGCCTGTAGGCTGCATCGGCGTACGCATAGCCTTTTAATGGTGGCTTTGGTGACGGCTTTTGGCCTTGGACTGATTTGCTTTGCTGTTGTCACGTTTTTTCCTCAGCAACTGATTAAGCTTTTTATCCCCATGGAAGGCGAAACAACGAAACTGGCTACAACATTTCTTGAAATTGCACGCTTTATGTATCTGTTTTGTGGAATAAACATTGTACTGACAGCCTATTTTACCGGACTGCTACAATCCATGGCTTCCGCCATTGTGGCTGTTTTACGCTCGCTTATTTTGCCTATTGCGCTTATTTTTTGTTTGTCGCAATTTCTTGGTTATGAAGGTGTAGCCTTAGCCTTGCCCTTGGCTGAACTTGTAACCTTGGGTGTTGCGCTGTTGTTACTCTATCTTGTGCATCCTTCAAGGCGTCCGCGAAGGTCTTCAAAAAAAGCCTAAACCTTTGAAAAGGTTGTTTTTATGCCAATCTCTGTTGCCATAGATTTTGAAACTGCCGATAATCGTCCCGACAGCGCCTGTGCTGTCGGCATGGCGCGTATTGAACAAGGTGTTGTTATTGATACTTTTTATAGTTTGATTCAACCGCCAAGACGAAGAGTATTTTATACTCATATCCATGGGTTAACGTGGGATATGCTCAAAGATCAGCCTGTCTTTGCTGAAATTTGGCCTGCCATGCGCTCTTTTATGGATGGGGCATCACGGCTTTTGGCCCATAACGCACCCTTTGACAAACGCATCTTGCAAGGGTGCTGTACGGCAAACAACCTTGCCGCGCCTGCCATACCGTTTGAATGTACGCTCAAGCTATCACGCCGTCTTTTGAAGCTACCTTCCCATTCTCTTCATGTGGTGTGTCAGCACTGTAGCATTGCTCTAAACCACCACCATGCAGGATCTGACGCTCTTGCCGCAGCTGAGCTTTGGCTTCTATTCCAACGTATGTGCTAAAGGTTTGCATAAAGGATGTATCATGCCAGCAAAATCTTCAACAAACAAAAAACTTCGCCAAAGGGCACTGCAAGTGCTTCATTGTCTTAAAATGCGCTATCCCACCCTTGAAACTCATCTTGACGCGAGCACTCCATGGCAGCAGATAGTAGCGACTGTCCTTTCTGCGCAATGCACAGACGCTCGTGTCAACATGGTTACACCCAGCCTTTTTACAAAATGGCCCGGGCCCAAGGAGCTGGCGCTGGCTCAACAAGAAGATGTGGAAAAAGTCATTTACTCAACAGGCTTTTATCGTAACAAAGCAAGCAATTTGATCGCAGCAGCTAAACGAATTATGACGGTATATGAGGGGGACATCCCAAAAACACTTGAAGAACTTGTTACATTGCCTGGTGTTGCGCGTAAAACTGCCAATGTGGTTCTGTATACTTGTTTTGGCATCAATCAAGGAATTGCGGTGGATACCCATGTTAAACGCATTGCCTACCGCCTTGGATTGACAAAGGAACAAGACCCTATACGTGTAGAGCAAGACCTTATGGCCCTTTTTCCACAGGAAGAATGGGGAGGTGTAAACCATCGGATGGTTTGGTTTGGGCGTCAGGTGTGCCCTGCTCGGTCTCCTCATTGTCAGGAATGTGAATTGGTTGATATTTGCCCAAAGCTCGCTGTTCCTGCAGCATAGGGGTATGTACGTTTTTTTTGTGATAACATACGAGTATGTTATACTAAAAAAACTTTGGCATACGTAATAAACCCTCTGCGCAAAGTATTGTACAGAGGGTTTTACTCTTTTTACTCTTGTCAACACGTTCTAGTGAAGGTGTGATAAACGCCTCTTTGAAGAATGCTTATTGAGAAGGCTTGGTATAGCGAAGTTCATTCTCGGGGTATACAGGCAGGTCAGACGTGTGGACAAAACGTTGTGCGTTTGGTGATGCGCTATGGTAGCGAGCTATATACGCAGGAGTAGTAACCCACATGGTCTCATTGGTACACGCTGTTTGCAATAAAGATTCAAGCAAACCAATGCGTATGCCACGTCCAATAATCCAGGGATGCATGGTTAACATACACAATTCGTTATGCCGCTGACAGTCAAGCAAGGCCCGAGTCCAGCGCTCTGTCACATCAGTTGTGGAAACGGGAATCCATTTATCACTCCCCCCACCATAATACCTAAAATACGGCACATCATCCAATGCCCATGAAATGGGGATTTCTGTAATTCCATCCATGGTATAAGGGTGATCATAGCCTGTTAAGGATGAATCAAAAAGCACATCATAGCGTTTAAGAATCTCAAGACATGCAGGTGTCAAATCCCACGCAGGGGCGCGAAATCCCACAGGATCGCAGCCTATTTGTTCCCTAAAAACGCCTATGGATGTTTCCAGTATTTCAACAAAAAAATCGGGAGCTATGGTCTGTACCATTTCGTGAACAACACCGTGCATGCCAATTTCATGCCCTCTGGCGGCAATGCTTGGTAAAATATCAGGAAACATTCTTGCTTCATGTGCTGAAACAAAAAAGCCTGCCTTCACATTATAACGGTCCAGCACGTCAAGAATGCGCAAAAGCCCTTTACGCGCCCCAAATCGGCGTTGTTCAAGTTCGTTGAGGCTTTTTATGCCTTCATGACGAAACCGCCATAACTGCCCACTTATCATGTCTACATCAAAGGTTGCAGAAAAAGCCGAATCGTACCCCTCTGGCCAGATATAATTGGAATAACTAGGTGTTTGCATAACACGTCCTTGTAGTATGGAAAGGTCACGAAGTCTTTGACAGCGCGGTATGCGCTGCTTTAGCCATCAGACTTTTTGACGTATTAGGCTGGCGAATAGGCGAGGTAGCCTCCATCCACAGGCACGGTAATACCTGTGACAAAGCTAGAAGCATTAGAGCCAAGCCAAAGCACGGTTCCCATCATTTCCTTTGGATCGCCAAGGCGGCGCATGGGCGTTGAGTTCACACCTTTTTGAGCACGGGGAGCCAATGAACCGTCGTCATTGAACAGCATTTGTGAAGCGCGATAATTGGGGAAAAAGCCGGGGGCAATGGCGTTTACTCTGATTTTTGGGTTCAAATCTTCAGCAATGTGCGCTGCTAGAGATTGTGTAAAATTGATGACACCGGCTTTTGCTGCAGCATAGGCTGTACGGCCTTGTAAGGGGCGTAAGCCGTTGGTGGATGTGCAGTTGATGATAGAGCCACCTTCAGGATTGTCTAACATTTTGGCACCATACAAAAGGCACGGCCAGATACAGCCACCAAAAAGGTTAAACGTCACCACATCAAATTGTGGTTGCAATTCAAGGTCAAAGATGCTTTTCCCATTACCCTTATAAACAGCGCCGTCCGAATTGCCGCCTGCAATGTTGACTACAATGTCAATATGCCCAAAATCGCGCATGACATCATCGGCGTTTTGGCGGATTTCTTCCATTTCCATACAATTCACTTTATACAAGCGCACTGTTCCGGGAAAGTCTTGCATTTTGTCTGCAAGGGCTTGGGCTTTACCGATGCTATTATTATAAATCAAGGCCACATCCGCGCCTGCTGCGGCAAGTGCGTAGGCAGAAGCTCCTCCTAATGCTCCAGAAGCACCTGTGATGATGGCGGTTTTTCCTTTTAAATCAAAGAGAGAGAATACCGATTCCATACCTACCTCGCTGTGTGGTTAAAGTTGTTGAGTAAAGGTCTAGTGAGCAGAAAAAAACGAGTGCACCACGTGAGAAAGGATAAACTTGTTGTGAATAAAGATTGTTTGGAATATCCCTTGCCGCCGTATAAAGATGTTAAACATGCAGTCGTCGACGGCAAGGGGATGTTTTTATGCAGTGATTTTACAATCGTCCCATCATAAGGTCCGGTAAAAATGTGGCAATGACGGGGAAAATAAAAAGCAAGGCCAAGACAATAAGGTCGCAAAGTAAAAAGGGCAAACAGCCCATATAGGCATCTTCCACGCTGACTTCTTCCACTTCTCGTACCGATCCCACAAGGCCAAATACGTTCATGCCAACAGGCGGCGAAACAGCTGCAATTTCATTCAGTTTCATGGCAACAATACAGAACCAAATGGGATTGATGCCCAATTTAACGATGATGGGGAACAATACAGGAAGGGTTAAGGCAAAAATGGAGGTTTGGTTCATGAACATGCCAAGGAAAAACCAAATTACCAAAATAAAGGCAACAGCCACATAAGGATGCACCTGCCAAGTGAGCAGAAAATCCGCCACTCGTGTGGGGAGCTGGGTAATAGCTAAAAAGCGGCTGAACACCATGGCTGTGACCACGATAAAAAGGATCATGGTTGTGGCGCGAGCGGCTTCGCGCATGGATTCATTGATCTGGCTGAACTTGCGCAACCCACCTGTTACAAAGCCAAGGATCAGCGCGCCAAGTGCGCCAACTGCGCCGGCCTCTGTGGCAGTAAAAAGGCCTGCATACAGCCCGCCAAGTACAACCGTTGCCAAAAGGAGAATAGGCCATAATTGCACAGCTGCGCCAATGCGCTGCGGCATGCGCACAGAAAGCTCTTTTTCTGTAATGGGTGCAAGGGCAGGATTGCGTTTTGCACGAACATACATGGAAATGGCGTACACAATAGCCGTTAAAATACCTGGAATAAAACCTGAAAAAAACAATTCTACAATGGAAATGCCTGTAAACATAGAAAAGATGATAAACATGCCGGATGGCGGGATCATACAAGCAAAGGTACCGGCAGAGGCAATGCTGCCAAGGGCAAAACGTTTGTCATAGTTATATTGGCGCATGGAAGGATAAGCTAGACGTCCAAAAATGGCAGCTGTTGCGATGGTAGAACCGCAAATGGCACCAAAAATGGCGCTACCAAAGGCAGAGGCAATGGCAAGGCTGGCAGGGAGCCTTGCACAAATGGTATGCACGCTTTCAAAGGCGGTACGCGCAAATCCCCCATGGGCAGCCAACGCCCCCATGAGCATGAACATTGGCAAGACCGTGAAGGTTGGTATGGCTAAAAAATTAAACATGGTTTCGCCGCCAAGCCCAAGGGTTGCACGAAAACTTGTTAATAAATACGTGCCACCTAGGCCAACAACAAGGAACGCCACGCTAAGGTGCACCCCTGCAAAAATCATAATAAGCAAGACTGTAATGCCAATGATGCCTATAAACAGATTGTACTCCAATCCAAACATGAAAATCTCCTTTATGGGCCTCAGGTTTCGTTGTCGTTGACGCGGTAAGCACTTTTTTGTGCTTACTTGTTATAGATTATGAGGTGGCGTTTGATCCTTGGCCGTGTTTAAGGCATATCGTTTTCGGTACCAATGAGCGCCGGCACAAGCAATGTTGCCACGGTTACGCCTATAAAGGCGAACGAACTGTGTTTTCTGAACGATAATTAGCAATTTCAATAACTAAGTTGTAGAAAATCTGAATGGTATATAAAACAAGACCAAACGACATAAGGCACCTTGTGGGCCAGGTAAAGATGATCAAGTCCCCTGCCACAAAAGCCCCATCACCTCTATAGGCTATAAGGGTAGCACGGATACAGGCATAGGTTAAAAAAATGATAGTTGGCAAAGAAATGAGCGAACATATAATACGCGTAAAGGCACTTCTTTTTACGGGCAGTCGATCAAGCACCAGCGTCACGCGCACATGGCCATCTTTTTCTTCACAATAACCAAGGCCTAAAAAGATGGCGGCAACAACGATGAGGATGCTTACTTCAAGAATGCCAAGAACAGAATACCCCATATTGCGTATGATCAAATCAGACATGCTTAAAATCATAATAATAATAAGCATGTAGCCGCTTACTGCGGAGCAAATAGCATTAAGAATGTGAATCAGTTTTTTCATGCAGCTATCCCCTTTTTGTGGGCATGTGTAGAGAGAACCTGCAAAGCAGAAGGCATCAGCATCATTTTAAAAGGCTTTGAGTCCAGCAATTTGATGCAGAGCTTTTAAGACGTTTTGTACTCGATAAAAAACAGAGAAGAAGAGTGCATTTTTACGAAAGTGCAAAACTTTTTATAAAAATGCACTCCTTACTTGAACAAGGCCATAGGATCTGCTCATGCATTATCCATTGGCGTAGTGATCTATTTGCCTTCTTCTGCTTTTACAGCAGCATCACGAATGGCGTAAATGGTTTCAAGCTTTTTACGGCTGTCTTTAAGGCCTGCATCTGTGGCTTCTTTGACCCATGTTTCAAAGTTGGCCTTGTTGCCTTCAAGTCCTGTCCATGTTTCAATAAATTCAGGACCGGCGACAGTTACATTATACTTGGGATTGGCTTCCCATTTTTTCAAAATGTTTTCCAACAGCTCGTTGTAGCGTTCTGCAAATTTTACACGGGCAGAAGCAGCAGCTTTATGGATGACTTCTTGTAATTCTTTAGGCAGGCTATTGTAGGCATCGGCATTGATGCTCATGTAATAAGGGGTGCTTACAGGGAATTCGCGAACAAGCAAAGCATAGGGAGCCACTTCAAGCATGCCCATCATGTCTGTAGCGTCAACGCTTAGCAGCACTGAATCAAGGGCATTGGTCTGGAATGACATGGGCACGTCAGATAACGGCATGGAAATGGGCGTGGCTTTGGAATCTTTAAGCAGGGCAAGCAGCCAACGGGCAGCCGCGCGTGACTTTGTGCCGGCAAAATCAGCAACCTTGGTTATGGGTTTGGTGCTGATAACTACATAGTGGGTCACGTTATAGTTGTAGATAAGCTTTTGGTTGTAGCGTTCAATTTCTGCATCAAGTTCCGGAAGCTCTTTAAAGCAATCGTCAAAAAACTCCAGTCGACGGATATAGTCAACAGGAAGTTGCATGAGCAAGGAAAAGGCATTGTTTAAAATCAATTGGCGGGGATAGAAATTGGGGTTGATCTGACCAATATCAATGATGCCGTCTTGTACAGACAACAAACCTTCTTGGTTGTTGACCAATACGCCCCCCCAGGAACGGTTAAAAGCGATTTCTCCGTTGCTAAGGGTTTCAATTTCTTTCAAAAACATGTCTTCGGCAATGCCCCTAAGGCTTTCCGGCGTGGCTGTTGTGCCGTAGGTAAACGTGTACTTTGCAGCCTCGACAGAAGACAGTTGCGGTGCGCACATGAACACTGCAAAAATCAGTAAAGCCAGTCTGAATACCGTTTTCATACATCCTCTCCTGTTAATGTTATAGGCTTATGGTGTTATTACCTTAAAACCAAAAATAGTAAGCTATTGTAGCTGGTAATCTTTTAAACTTGGCAAAAGTAGATGCGACCTAAACGCTGGTTGGCTTTTTCTTGTCAATAAAAACTGTTCTGTTGCCAATGGCATTGCCACCGTCAACGGAAAGCACAGCCCCTGTGATGAAAGAAGCCATATCACTTGACAAATACAGCACAGCCCCCGGCGCATCTTCTGGCTCGGAACAACGACCAAGGGGGATGTTGGCTACGGTACTTTCAAAGTGGCTGCCGCCTGTGGGGTTGTACTGGCTTCCCGGGGCAAAGCCGGGTTCAACGGCATTGACACGAATGCCATATTCGGCAAGTTCTAGTGCAAGCCCAAGGGTGAGCCTGTTTTGTGCTGTCTTGGATACGCAGTAAGGTACAGAGGTGGTGCGCATTTTGCGCGCAGCCCCTGAGGAAATGTTGATCATGCTTCCTTTAACATCGCGCCGAATCATCAATTTTGCCATTTCGCGGCAAATAAGAAAAGGAGCACGAAGGTTTACATTCATAATGCGATCCCATAATTCCACATCCATATCCAGCATGAAATCATATTGATAGACCCCTGCAACGTTCACCACAATATCAGGTGCGCCCCAAGCTTTTTCAATTTCGCCTACCATGGAAGTTATGGCGTCGGGGCTGCATAAATCCGCCGGCAAAAGCAAGGGTGGCGTTGGTGCCTGAAGTTTTTGCGCGCAACTTTCAAGGTGATCAAGGCGCACATCAGAAAGTGCAAGCAGGGCACCTTCACGCAAAAAGGCTTCGGCAATCCACGTGCCAAAGATCCCGCAAGCGCCTGTGATGAAAACTTTTTTACCTTGTAATTCAGGAAAGCGTGTCATGATACCTGTCCTTTGCTTAAAGTGCAGTGTCAAAGAAAGAGTGGGAAGTGCTGTGCAGATCCAGCCTCATGTTACCTTGTCCGCAAAAAACTAAACGTGTGAACTTTGATGCTGCAAACGTCTACATATTGTTTTGCAAAAGGCGCAAGGCCTCTACAATATTTTGCGTGATCTTGTTACAGCGTTTTGTAAGCTTTGTTGTCAGTAGATGATCTTGGCAGCTGCCTTTTTCGCAATCTGCTAAAAGCAAGGCGTCCTGCAATAAAGGCAATAATCGTGTGGGCACAGCGCGTTCTTGCTCTGATTGGTCAACACTGCTGTACAATGAAGGCGTAAGCAGGCGGCATAGCGTAAGCTGGGTGCGAAGCAGTTTATTTGCTTCATCTTCTTGTAAGGGCTGTGCACATTTTTTGCTAAAGTTTTTGGCTGCATCTTGAAGCTCTGCAATCTTGTTCTTTAATGGGGTAAAGTCAAAGCGATCTTGCGCAGCTTCTGCGTATTCGCGCAGTTCCAGCAGATAATCATCGGCAATGCATGAAAAATCATACGGCAACACTGTGCATGTTGTAAGCCGATGCATGATATTCCAATAAATCCTTGTATCTTCTAAAAGGACAGCCGGATCCATTTTATCAAGAGTGTCTTCGATGGTATGCCACCACCACGCGCCTGCACAGCCGCTGGCATAGGTGCAAAAATTTGGGTCGGAGGGTTCAAGCATGCTGTAAGCACTAAGAGCTGTTACCCCGATGCCTACAAAGGCTTGATCAGAAGCACGGTTTGGGCGCAATCTGTCGGTGTATTTGCCCGGATGCCTTGCTTTAGTAAACGCGCCTTGATGAGTTGTTAAACTGGAATAGGTTGCCCATTCTTTGATGCAATCCTCATTGAACGCGCTTACTTCCGCTGTTTGGTCTTGAGGCGCGTACACAGTGGCTCCAAGGACGCCCGGGGAATCTACATTATAATACGCGATGCAATTGTCTAGAATGTCTTGGTAAAAGGCATCTGCGTACCACGCAGAACCTGCATAGCGTGCTTGCGAGTGCCCTGGCCACCAGCATATCCGTACGCCAAAATGTAACGTTTCCTTATGACGGTGGAACAATTTGGCCAGCTCGATAAGAAGGCTACTCCCTGTGGCATTGTCTGTGGCACCGTCAAACCAGGTGCAATAATGTGCGCCCACTAACAGAAATTCAGGACGTTTCCCGGGAATTTCTACGCAGGGTAAAGGCATGGTTTTCCAGCCTTCATCAAGGGCTGTATGCATGCAAACGCGCGCGTCACCCTCTTGGCATAGCTTTGCAAGGCGTGCGCCATCTTCAGCATTGACAGAAACAACAGGAAGGCGCGGCATTTGCCCATAGGTATCAACCGTTGGATTGCCCCACACGGGAGAGAGGGTCAGCCTATGTTGGCGACGGCTTTGAGAGCAACAAATAAGCCCTGCACAACCTCTGCGTAGGGCTTCTTGTGCCAACGCTCCACGCGGAAGCTGGTTGACAAGGGCGATTTTTCCGCAAACATCTTTGGCCATCCACTCTTCAGGAGTGCCACGTCCGACATCGACAAGTTCGGCGTCTAAGCCTTGCTCCTTTGTGCTTGCCGAAAAGGAAACGCTAAGGGCTTCTATGGTCATTTTTTGGGGAGCTATAACATGAAGTGACGCATCAAGGGGTAGGCTTGCAAACCCTTTAAATTCATAGGTAGTCGGGGATAGGCCCGCCTCTTTAAGTTGCTGTATGATATAGTCGCAGTTGGCTTTTTCAGCTTGTGAGCCTGATAGCCTTTCTCCGCAGGAGCACATCTGGCGGACATGTTCTGCCAAAAGGTCACTTGTTACAGAAGAACCATTATCTACACCCCAAAAACCACAGCCTAGCGTATTCATACAGCATCCTCGTAGCTTGAGTTGATTATTTGTGATTCTAAAAGCAGGTCTAGAGCAAAGCATCTTTTTTTGCAAGAGCAAAATGCTTGCTTGCGTCATCGAAGATGGTTTTGACAGAAAAAATTGTTGTATTTATTTAAAATATAAAGAGAAATTTTACGCAGAAATTCAGCGCAAAGTTGCGACGGCTTTGTTAAAAAAAGAACAAAACGCTTGACTTTGAAAACGGATCCATACGAACATCAGTGCATATGGAAAACGGATCGAGCAAACTCATTATATGCATGCAAAACTTGGTTTAGGAGGCAGCATGGAAATCGTAACTATACAGACAACCAAACGCGAACAGCTTGTATCTATAAGTAGCGAAGTCACCAAAATGGCGCAGTCTTGCTTGCAAAAAGCAACAAAAGAACATGGCGCCATCCTGCTGTTTTGTCCGCATACCACGTGTGGTTTGACCATCAATGAAGGTGCTGACCCAGATGTAGCTGCTGATATGGTTGCCTTTTTGCAACGCCTTGTCCCTCAAAACCCACATTTTAGGCACCGCGAAGGCAACAGCGATGCCCATATAAAGGCCAGCTTCTTGGGATCATCATTATACGTGCCTGTAGAACAAGGCCGTCTTCGCCTTGGCACATGGCAAACCATTTATCTTTTTGAAGGGGATGGGCCGCGCAAACGTGAGGTATGGCTTAGCCTGCTTTAAAAAGCACCGGTAAAAGGATGCTTCTTTATGCGTGCAGAACATAGTCTAACATAATAAATGATTACGTCATTGTTGTAATGTTTGTTGCGTGTGTATGCTGCGCTTATCCTTACCATCGCCACCGTCCCAACCTCCGCCAAGGGCCATGCACACATCCACAATGGCACCTAGCTGTTCTTCACGCGCTGTGGCTAATTCTAGTTGATATTGAAAAAGGGTTCTTTCAGTATCAAGAACTTCTAAATATGATGAATACCCTACAGCATAACGTGCCTTAGCCAGATTGTTGCTTGCTTGTGCGTCTGCTACGGCATGTTCAAGGGAAGCGACAACAAAAGTTCCCTCACTTTGCCTTGCCAAAGCATCGCGCACGTCTGCAAAAGCGTTTTGTATGGCTTGTTCATAGCCGGCAAGCGCTTCTTGCTGAGCAGCTTTTACACTGTCCACCTCAGCACCGATACGGCCTGCTTCAAACAGTGGCACTGTTGCAGTACCCCCGTAATACCATGTGTTTTGGGGGCCGCTAAAAAGTTCGTGCAAATGAGGACTAACGATGCCAAGTAATCCGGTAAGCGAAATGGAAGGAAACCATGCAGCTTTTGCTACACCTATACGAGCATTGGCAGCAATAAGCGTTTGTTCTGCTGCGACAATGTCGGGCCTGCGTTCAAGCAGTTCAGAAGGCAAACCTTCCGGTATTACTGGCACTGCCTGCAGATTTGTAAGAATATTTTTGCCAGATACTGTTTCTTCCATAATGCTTCGCGGTGAACGCCCCACAAGTACAAGTAGGGATGCCTCTGCAGCTTCTCGTGCAGCTAGGGCGCGGTGCAAGGTTGTTTGCGCTGTTTCAACGGCAGTTTTGGCCTGCATCAAATCCAGTTTACTAATGTAGCCAAGGGCGTAACGATCATTATAAATCTGTACTTCTTTTTGGCGTGTTGCAAGGGTGTTTTGGGCAATGTCTATCTGGATATCAAGGCTAAGCAGGGTAAAATAGGCCATGGCTGTTTGTCCGGCAACAGCAAGTCGCATGGCAGAACGAGAAGCTTGTGAAGAGGCCAGTTCGGCTTTTGCCGCTTCCGACGCGTTTTTATACTTGCCCCACAAGTCAAGTTCCCAACTTGCCAAAAAGCCTGCGCTGTAAGGTGCTGTACTGTCAGTGACTTTTGTTCTGTCAACCCATGTTGGAAGCGCTTGTCCCTCTCCCTCCAGCGTGGGGAATCGATTGGCATTGGCAAGTCCAAGCTGCGCTCTGGCAGCTTCTACCTGGGCCATGGATTGAGCCAGAGTTCTGTTTTTTGACAAGGCTTCTTCTATCAGACTGTTCAACAAAGCGTCGTTAAAACGAGTCCACCAATCGGCATGAAGGCCTTCTCCCTTGCTTTCATGATCCATTGTCCATGCATTTGGCAAAGCCAGCTGTGGACGATTATAATCAGGAGCTAAAGAACACCCCCCAAGCAGAACCAGTATGCCATACAAAATCCAAGCAGTGGTAACGCGTTGCATGATCACTCCTTGCCTTTGGCTTTTATAATATTTTGAAATTTTGCAGAAAACGCCATGATCCAACGGAAAAACACCGGCACAAACAAGGGGGCTATACCTGTTGCCAACAGCATGCCACCAATGACGCTGGTGCCAATGGCCTGCCTGCTGGCGGCCCCTGCTCCCGTACTTATTGCCAAGGGGACACAGCCAAGGATAAATGCCATGGATGTCATCACAATGGGCCTAAACCGAAGGCGAGATCCTTCTTCGGCAGCTGTAATAATGTCCAGCCCTTCTAGGCGTACCTTTTCAACAGCAAATTCCACAATCAAAATGGCATTTTTAGCTGAAAGTCCAATCAGCGTGACCAGGGCAACTTGGAAGTACACGTCATTATCCATGCTGCGTAGCCACACAGCACAGAGCGCGCCCAAAACTCCAAATGGCACCGCTGTCAACACCGTAAACGGCAGGGACCAGCTTTCATACTGAGCGGCCAGGATAAGAAAGACCATGACCAGAGCTAGGGCAAAAATCATGGAAGTACCGCTACTGACAAGCTTTTCTTGATAGGAAGACCCCGACCAGGCAATGGTGTAGCCTTGCGGTAAAATCTCTGCCGCCACAGCTTCCATGGCAGTTAAAGCTTCTCCTGAGCTATACCCGGGAGCAGGGTTGCCCATAAACTTGGCTGCCGGAAAATTGTTAAATCTTTCAACGGTCTGCGGCCCTGCAGTGGGTGTTACGTTTAGCAAAGAAACGATGGGAACCATATTGCCAGTTGTGCTGCGGACAAAAACTTCAGACAAATTGTCGGGAAAAGCGCGGTATTTGGCCTCAGCTTGTGTATAAACCCTGAACGTGCGACCAAATTTATTAAAATCGTTTACATAATACGACCCAAATGTGGCCTGCATGGTAGCAAAAACGTCTGATACAGGCACGTCAAGGCTTTTGGCTTTTTCACGGTCAAGCTCTACGTGAAGTTGGGGGGCGTTTACAGAAAACGTTGTGCTCACACCTTGCAATTCCGGACGATTATTTGCGGCTGCTGTCAATTTTTCTGCTACGCCTGCAAGATCAGCCAAGGAACCTTCTGTTCGGTTTTGCAGCCACATCTCAAAACCGCCCGTGTTGCTCATGCCGGAAATAGGCGGAGGATTGAATGCTATAATAGTGCCCTCAGGTAATGTGGTACCCATGGCAAAAATCCGTCTGATAAGAGCAAAAGAGGATTGATCAGGTTCAGGCCGTTTGCTCCAATCAGTAAGTGTGACGAAAAACGTAGCGTAATTGCTTTTTGAGGCATTGGAAATGGCGTCCATGCCTGCAAACGTCATGACATCTTCCACTACAGGGTCTTGTTTGATCATGTTCGCAAGGGTGTCTGCTACCTTCGATGTGCGGTTTAAGGCCGCCCCTTCAGGTAAAATGGCAAGGCCAAGGATATACCCTTGGTCTTCATTGGGCACAAGGCCCCCGGGAACACGTTCAAACACACCGCCAATGCCAATAAATACCAACAAAAACAACCCTACAAACAAGATGGAGCGGCGAATAAGCACCTTAACCCCACGCACATAGCCGTTGGTGATTTTATCAAACATGGCGTTAAAAGCACGAAAAAACGCTCCGGGCTCGTGCCTTTTATCCGTAAGCAGCACAGCGCACAAGGCAGGTGTTAGGGTAAGAGCCACAATGCCGGAAATGGTCACAGATACAGCAATGGTGATGGCAAATTGTTGATACATTTTTCCGGCAAGGCCGCCGGTAAAAGCAACAGGGATAAAAACAGCGCATAAAACCAAAACAACGGCAACAATGGGCCCTGTAACTTCTTTCATGGCCTTGGCAGTGGCTATGCGTTTGGGCTGGCCCTCGGCTATGTGGCGTTCAACATTTTCAAGCACTACAATGGCATCGTCAACAACAATACCAATAGCCAACACAAGTCCAAACATGGTTAATGAATTTATTGAAAAATCAAGAACATACATGCCTGCAAACGTCCCTACAATGGACACAGGCACAGCCAGACATGGGATAAGTGTGGCACGCCAGTTTTGTAAAAACAAAAAAACAACCAAAAACACCAAAACCATGGCTTCAAGGAGCGTGCGCACAACCTCATCAATGGAAATTTTTACAAAGGTAGTTGTGTCATAGGGGATACTGTAGGCCAGACCAACGGGAAATCTGGCAGAGAGTTCTTGCATAGTATGGCGCACAGCTTCGGCTGTTGCCAAGGCGTTTGCCCCGGGAGAAAGAGAAATACCTATGGGCACAGCAGCTCCGCCATTGAGCTTGCCCTCAAAGTTGTAACTTTGCGCGCCAAGCTCTACCCTGGCCACATCACCAAGGTACAAGATGGAGCCGTCATCCTTGGTGCGCAAAATAACTTGTTCAAATTGAGAGGGCTCGCTTAGCCTTCCTTGGGTTGTTATCTGCCAGGCTACTTCCACATCTGAAGCCATGGGAAGTTGTCCAAGGCTCCCTGCTGCAAATTGAGCGTTTTGATCACTTAAGGCATTGGCTACATCTTCTGTGCTTATGCCAAGCTGGGCCATGCGGTCTGGTTGCAACCATATTCGTATGGCATAGTCTTGCGCGGCAAAATTGGTGACATCTCCAACCCCAGGGATTCGTTTGAGTTCGTCAATAAGATTGAGCAAAGCGTAATTGCTTAAGTAAATAGTATCAAACCTTTCGTCAGGGGAGGTTAGAAAAATGATTTGTAAAATGGCAGGAGAGCGTTTTAATACAGACACGCCCATGCGCTGCACATCCTGTGGAAGCTGAGGCGTTGCCAATTGCACACGATTGTTCACGTCAATGGTTGCTTGGTCGGGATCGGTTCCCACGTCAAACGATACGGTAAGTGCCATGGAACCGGTACTTGAAGAGATGGAATTCATGTAAATCATGTTTTCCACACCATTAACTTGGCTTTCAAGTAACGAAGCGACTGTTTCGGCAATAACATCGGCGGAAGCCCCATTATAGGTTGCAGAAACCTGCACCTGTGGCGGCGTAAGGTCGGGGTATTGCTCAATGGGAAGCACAAAAATAGCAATGGCTCCCACCAAGGTAATGAGGATAGATAAAACTGTAGAAAAAATCGGCCTGCGTAAAAAAAAGCCTTCGCGCACCGATTCTGGGACTTGGCTTTTGCCATGTTGTTTTGAATGTATAGCTAAATTTGACTGATCCATGGTGTGCTCACTGCGTTTTTGTGCTACTTAGCGGTAGTCTGATCATGGATGTTTGAAGCTTCGCATGCTCTGATTGAGTGCTTGGCTTTTGCGGACTAGCAATGCGCACAGGTTTTCCCGGGATTGCTTTATTAGATCCTTCAATCACAATCCGTTCTCCAACTGCAAGTCCCTGTTCAAGCAACACTTGATTGCCAAAAGAATCGCTAAGGCGAACCGTCCGCATTTGTGCCGTATTGTCTTTATCCACTACAATAACCATGGGGCCATTTTGTGTTTGAATGACAGCCTTTTGTGGTATGAGAATGGCCTCTTTAAGGTGCAACCCTTTTAATGTAACGCGCACAAATTGACCCGGCATTACAAACATGTGAGGGTTTTCAAATTCGGCTCTTGCGTTGACGCTGCTAAGATCTGCTTGCACGGCTTTGTCAACAAAGGTCACCTTGCCGGCTGTTGCATATTCTCTGTTATCAGCAAGGGTTATGTGGGCCGTGGCCATATGCCCACTGAGCTTGCCTTGTTCTACAAGTACGCGAATTCGCATAAAAATCGTACTTGGTATGGAAAAATTCACGTTAATGGGGTTGAGTTGATTGACCATGGTAAGCATGTTTTCATCAGGGCTGTCAGCCATGACAAGATTGCCTATAGTGTGCTGCTCTTTTCCTGCATAGCCATCTACCGGTGACACCACAAAAGCGTATTCCAATTGAATGGCAGCTTCTTGAACCGCTGCTGAGGCAGCATCAAAATCTGCTTTTGCGGAAGCAAAGGTTGCTTCCGCTGCTTCTAAATCTCGCTGACTTACCGCTCGTTTGGCATATAGGGCTTGATGTCGGTCTTTTTCCTGCATGGCTTGAACATATTTTGCCCGTGCTTCAGCCATGCTCCCTTTGGCTCTGTCAAGAGCCGCGCGATAACTGTCTGGTTCAATTTCAAACAAGAGCTGGCCCTTAGTAACGCGGTCACCTTCTGTATAGGCACGGCGCGTCAAAATGCCTGAAACTTGCGCACGAACAATAACAGACCTAGAACCTTCGGTTTGTCCCACAAAATCATAACTTACGGGCTCGTCCTTGGCCGTGACTGTCATAACCTCCACGAGGGGTGCCGGCATGGCTCCTTGTTGTTGCTCGTGAGATGAACAACCTGCAAAAAGGCCAAGACTCAAAATGAGTATAAAGCCAACAGAAAACATTTTTTTCATACAAATAACCTTCTTTGTCCGATCAATTATGGCCCAGTGAGGATAAAACCACATCAGGTGTCAAAACTTGCTCCATGATGCTGTGCAGTATTTTTATGCATAAAAATAAGTAAATCCCTGCATCGGAGCGTCATTTTGTGCATGGTCTTGTGGCAAAAGGGTGCTTTTAAAAAAAATTACAACATCCAAGTAAAAAAAGAAATGGCTTAGATTATAATGCGTTATGAACGTTCAATATAAGAGAAAACGCCTAACGAACTGTTTGGTGCTTGTTGGCAGGCAAGGCATATACTCTTTAGTGTGACATGCCTGATTAGATGACACATATGGCAATGCGCACATAAGGGTAGGATCTATAGGTATTACCTGATCTATAGGTAATGTATGGGTAATGCCTTGACACCCCCCTTTGAAAAAGGTCATACTATCTATCATTGAGTAACCCTTTTGGGAGGAAGCTTCATATGGCTTTACAGATAGCTGGAATTGACATAGCGCAGGCACTGAGTCGTTTAGCAAACAATGAAGGGTTGTTAACGCGGCTGTTAAAAATGTTTTATAAGGACAATAATGCCATAGCTGCCAGTTTGATTGACATGTATGAACGGCAGGATTGGGACGCTCTTGAAAAAGCAACACATAACTTGAAAGGCGTTGCCGGTAATGTATCTGCAATACAGCTTTTTGAGGCAGCCAAAGCATTTGATGATGCTTTGCGCAGCACTCCTCCGGATACGTCCCGTGCTAACTTAGATGCTATGCTTACAGAACTCGATATTTTGCTAAAAGGCATTGAGCAAGGAATCGATTTGTCTAGCTAGTAGTATGGTGTACTATCTTTACCACCATTTTGATCCCTTTTTTGATCATAAGGCTGTAAAGCCTGTGAAAGATCCTGTTACAGGTGTCAGCAGCTGGTATAGCCTTGGTTACGTACAGAACGTTTTGCAAGGTCAATGCCTTGCAGAAGTGATCACGCCTGCTTCTGTAGCAGAACCGGATACGCGCTGGCTAGTACAGGAGCCACGCTTGCCACAAGGTGTGGGAACTGTGGTAGATCCGCAAAACCCCTGCCGTCTTCTTGCTGCGTATAGTGGCTATGTTCTTTATATTGATAATCTTATTTGCGTGCAAAGCACACTTAATATCCGCACTCATGTGGATTTTCATACGGGGCATGTGCATTTTGTTGGGGACTTGGTCCTTCATAAAAATTTGCGCTCCGGATTCAAAATCCATGGGCGAAGTGTCACGGTCAAGGGCATGATTGAGGGAGGGTGTGCTTTTTCTGATAGCTCTCTTGATGTGTCTGGCGGTGTGCGCAGTGGCCCCAGCAACATTTGTGTAGTGCAAGCAAAAGGTGCAATAGCAGTCGATTTTTGCGAAAAAGCTACTTTGCGCAGTGCAGGAGCAATTACTGTACAGCGTTTCATCCTTGATGCCACGTTAGAGGCCTGTGATACTATAACCATAGGCGATCGGGCCATTGGTGGAGCCCTTCATGCAAGGCAGCACATTTTGATAAAGGGCGATCTAGGTAATGCAGCAGGCACTGCCACGCCAGTTTTTTTGGGGTATGATCCTTTGATCATCCGTCGCCTTGATCGCTGCAACCGTCGTCTTGCTGTGTTTGAGGAAAAGCTTATGCATCTTAAAGCCATAGCAGGGCATCTTCCCCAAAATGCCAATGAAAATACACGCAAGCTGGCCCATATAACGTATTTGTACAAGAAAAATATACGCCTTCAACGGGAGCTGCACACCAGGCTTGCAGAAAATCAAAAAAGTCTTGTCGATTGCCGCCTTGTGGTGCTTGGCAAGGTCATGCCTGGTGTGACGGTTTCCATAGGTTCAATAGCCTATTCTGTCAGGCAGCCTCTTGAAAATGTAACGTTTTTTCTTTGTGATGGGCAGGTGAATGTTTCGCAGGCCGCCGCTTCTTGCTAGTTTTTTGTCTAAAGGAATATCTTCATGCAACCTCGTTGTGTTGATCTGCATACCCATAGTCATGTCTCTGACGGCACAGACAGCCCTGCTGAAATAGTAAGGCAAGCTGCAAAGTGTAACCTTGCGGCTGTCGCTCTCACAGATCATGATACTATTGATGGGCTTGATGAAGCGAGCGAAGCCGGAAAAAAATACGATATTGAGGTTGTTCGCGGGTGCGAAATCAGCGTAGAGAGTCCCTATGGGCAAGTGCACCTGCTAGGGCTATGGTTGCCTGAACATAGTCCTTCTTTTGAAGAGATGCTTGAACAGTTCAGAGCTGATAGAAAAAGCCGTAACCAACGAATGGTAGAAAATCTTGTGACTCTTGGTTGTCCCATAAGCTATGCTGAAGTTGTGAACTATGCGAAAGGCGAGCCGGTTGGGCGACCGCACATTGCAGAAGTCATGTGCCAAAACGGATTTACTTCATCACAAGAAGCGGCATTTAAGGGGTTTTTGGTCAAAGGGACTCCTGCCTTTGTGCCCAAAAAAAACGCTGATCCACAAAAAGTCACTACATTATTGGCAGATATCGGAGCAACTGTAGCCATAGCGCATCCCATGCTATTGCCTTGTCCTAGGGAATGGCTCGAAGACTTTTTGTCAGATATGCGTTCTTATGGGCTTTCAGCCATTGAGGCTTGGCATAGCAGTCATAACCCTGAGCAAGTCCGTTACTGCACAGATCTTGCGGCACGGCTAAACCTTGGCCTTACAGGTGGGTCAGATTACCATGGCGCGCTAAAACCTATGGTAAAGCTTGGCACAGGCAGGGGCCAGGTTCGCTTTACGCAAGCGTTATACGAACGCCTTAAAGATCGACGGCGAGCCATGGGGTTACCTGTGTGACTTGGTACGTCTATTTGCTACGATGCGTAGACGATACGTTGTATTGCGGAATAAGCACAGATCTTGATCGTCGTTTAGATCAACATAACGGGCTGTTAGCTGGTGGCGCTCGTTACACCAAGGGGCGTCGCCCTGTGGCATTACTCATGAGTGTGGCGTGTCCGGATCAAAGCACAGCCCTACGCCTTGAAGCAAAGGTTAAAAAGGTTCCCTGTGCTCGTAAAGCAAAGGTGTTGGCTGCGTTTTCTACCGCATTGACAGCAGAATTCACGGATGAAGAGTAGTGCTTTAAGGCAAAAGGATCTTTCCCGGCAGGGATAGGATATCACCAATAACATTTCCCAAACTTTTCAACGTTCCCCCCACAAGTTGCAGCACATTGACACTGCTTTGCGGATCGCTAAGGCTTCCGTAGAAGTGGATAGGAATATCAGGTATCCCCGGGAGCGACGCTGTGATTTGATAATCCAAGGTTTCGTTGTTCAGGTTTATTTGGCCCTTTCCTTGCGCCGAAAGGACATTGCCGTCAATGCGCATGTTGTCATTGTACAAAATACCTGCTGTGAGCACTCCAGAACCTGAAAAGGTTTCAAACGTTCGCCGAGCGTCGCGATTTTTTTGACTTTTTGTTTCTACAAAATAGCCATTTTGCGCATGCCACCGCCATTGGCCGTTGAACGCTGCCGGTATATGGTCCAAGGTATGCACAAGCCCCTTGGCTGTAAAATTGCCTTCCGCTTTGCCGGACAGTATCATGGAAAGGTCAAGTATAGTGCTTAATTGATGTAAATCAACGTTTTTGCTGCTATAATAAAGACTTACAAGCCCGCCTTTGGGCATGGCTTCTATACGTGCGGAAGCCTCTGCAGAACCTCCTGCAAGGTGCGCCTTGATGGGGGCTAATGAGCCAACCCCTTGATGTACCGTGATGGGAGCGGTTATTTTTTCATACGGAATTCCAAGTACGGTAAAGCTGTCTATGGCAAGAAGCCCTTTGATATTGAGGTCTTTTAGCCAGTCAACGTCAAGCTCCTTCGCTTTTTTTGCATCGGAACTTCCCTTTGCCATATAATGTGACAGGTTGATCGCGCCAAGGCGTGTATTGACAGTCCATTGTGGCTGATTGTCTTGCAAAAGTTTATTGCGAAGCGCAGACAGGGTAAAGTTTGTGTTATCCACTTGCCCCGAGAGAGGGCCAATTTCTACCTTTTCTTCGCTCCACCTAAAAGGCCCTTGCACGGAAGCACTAGATAGGGCTTTTGGGGGCAAGCTTGACAGGTTAAAGCCATAACGCGTTAAAAAAGGGCGCAGTTCCGGCAAAAAAAGCTTGCCGTTGCCGCTCCATTGTGGACTTGTATCCAAATGGTTTCCTTTGATAGAAAAGGTGGCCGGGCCGCCCAGTACGGTTCCCACAAAATGGTCAATGGCAACAAGACCTTCAGGAAGATGCATTGTTACGTCATGATTGCCTGTAATGTGTGAACCAAAAATCGTAAGATCTGTTTGTGTAGGCAGACTATCCGTATTTACAGGGATCCATGTCGTTGTAGAAAAGTCTAAGGGGCCATTGGCAATGGATTCCCCTTGTATTTGAGGGGCTGTTAGGGCAAGACGCCATCTGCCGTCATAGGTATGAGTTGGGCCGAGTTTGGCATCTGCTTTTAAGGGGAGCCCCTGGCCTGCAAAAGACAGTGTAAGCAGTGAAAAAGGGAAGTTTTTGTAAGGGGTTTCGTTTTTTGGCAAGGTTGTGGTGTTTTCTTCTGTAGGAAAGCGTAAAAACCCTTGATGAATCTGAGCCTCGATACTGCCTTTAAGGTTTGCCATGACGCTATCCATACTGTCTATAGCTGTGCTTAGGTCAGCCCTGGCTGTGAGCATGCCTCCAACGTTTTGTTGCCCGGTTGCCAAGGTCATGGGCTTTTCTAAATCTATATTTTGCAGATCAAGGGTTATATCTAACGAGTCCGCTATACCCAGCACGGCATTAGCCTTGCCTTCATAAAGAGAGGCTTTCACTTGAAGTTGCACGCCGCTTTCTTGCGGTTGTATTCCTACCGATAGATTTTGAATATCAACCTTGCCAAGGTGGGCTTTGTTTGCTCCAAGGGCAATGTTAAAACCTACGGAGGTGTCATTGCTGTCATCCTCTGCACTTACAAGGGCAGGTGCTGTAAAAAGAGGAGGTTCGGGATCTGCGCCTAAAACCCCGGGAAAAAGCTTGTTTAGGTCTGCATCAGGCGTGGTAAGATTTAGCGATATAATAGGATCAGACCAAGACGCAACACCACCTGTGCCCGTGAATTGCATGCCTTGTGAAAAGGCTTTCAATGCAGGCACTTCAAGCCTTTTAGCGTTGGCTTTAAAGCTTAATTCCCCTGTAATATCATTCAAGAAATGCTGTAAGCTTGAGGGAAGGTTGCGAGCAAAGTCAAACCAGCGTGTCAAACTCAACCGCACGGATTGCATGGATCCTTCAATGTCGGGAAAGGCGGTTTCCTCCTTGAAGGTAAGTTTTGCATCTACAGTGGCTTTATCTTGTTCCATTTGCACGTGCCCTTTTACAAAATGGGCGGTGCTGCCTGCAAAGGTAAAGGGCAGGGAAAGATCAACAGGCACAGTTTGCCCTGCTAAAGGCAGGGGCCCTTGAAGCAGCAATTTGCCTTCAAGCTGGGGCCATTGACCTAAAACAGGCTTTGCTAAGGAAGAGGCTATAGAAAAGACAAGCGGCGACATAGTGTCAGGAAACGTTAGATGACTATCAGCTTGTAATTGCCCTGTAAAAAAGTGCTGCTCCTTTTGTTTGATGGTCTGTGTTGCAAAATGTAAGTCTTCAATAGTACAATGAAAATTTTCAAGCTGCATGCCATGCAACGCATGTGTTGGCAAAAGATTGGCCTGCATGCTATCTATAGTAAGCGTAATGTGTCCAGCCAATACGCTAGGTAAACGTAGGTCAGCGTTTATTTGATCCAATTGCCACAGTGGCTGAGCATTTTGTTCTGCCGTGTCAGAAAAAATGTGGAAGCTGCCGTTGTGAACCATAACAGATATACCGCGCAGGTCATCATGTTGCAGGGATGCTAAGCCTGCTTGCAGAACTTCTTGCCAATCGTTTTGTTCGTTAAGGGGTGTTTTTTTGGCTGCGCTGGTAGATGGCTGTACGAAAACGACATTTGGCTCATGCAGTTCAATACGGCCCGGCACAAGGCGTCCTGTGAGCAAGCGTTTCCACGAAATGCCAATTTCTATACTTGTGGCGTAGAGGCGTATTCCTGTTTTTGATTGCAAGTCTACATTGTCAAAGCTTACCCCAAGCGAAGGCCAAAACGAAGGCGAAAGGGCACTTGTTGAAAAGGTAATGCCGTGTTGTTCAAACCCTGCATGTTCACTAACAAGGCCAACGATGCGTTGGTGGTTATTGGCGATGACATAGGCCCCTACGCCAAGGGCAAGCACTATCCCCCATACAAACAAAATCAGGATAGCCAAGGAGGTGCGCATCTGTTTCATAAGCGTATATCCAAAGGCTCTAGCCGTTGTTCATCAATGTAAATCAGCACGGCAAGAACAGGTAAGGGTTGAGCTTTTTGCAAAAGCTTTGCGTAGGTTTCAAGTTGAGATTGATGTTTTGGATGGGCTGAACCCGTTTTAAATTCAAGCACTACAATGGAATGAGGCAGCTTTACCACACGGTCGGCGCGCACAAGATTTCCTTGCGAATCAATCAAGGTTTGCTCAGGGACTCCGTATTGTATCCATAAAGGGGCTTCAGGCAGGCCGGCATACCACGCAAGATTGGCCGTTACATCCTCTGTAACCATTTCAGGGGCGTGCAGCAGTATGGGGAATGTTTGCAAGGCTTGCAAAATGGCCTGCTCGGCGTCTTTTTGGGGGTTGCCTGTGTAGCGTAAGGCTTCAAGGCAATGGTGAACAAAGGAACCGCGGCGTTTGGGGCTTGCATGCAAGCGTTCTAACGGTGCTCGATGGATACGAAGTTTTGGCAGCCATGCCATGGGGGAAAAGGCGGCAGGCTTTGCGTCGTTTTTGGCTGGCATGGCATTGATTGGGCCGTCCAAAATACGAGTGTCTGTAAAGGCAGAAAGCTGTTTTTGCGTATCTTTTTTTATTGGTGTGCCGTGTTGGAACCTGTTGTTGGTAAACTCTTCCTCAGACAAAAGCCTTTCTAGGGCCGAGGCCATGGCCATAGATTTTGGAGTTTTGGTGATGAACGCGTAAAGTTCATCCTCCGGCCGTGTCCATGCGACGTATAAAAGGTGTAGAGCTTCGCAGGCTTGTTGAACCCATTGGCCGTGAGCTTCTTCGGTGGATCCTGCTGTGGCTAATAGCAAAGACTCTTCAAATTCTATCACTTGTGGTGTGCTGTTGGCACGGATTCTTGCAGAATGCCAAGGCACAATGACTACGGGAAATTGCAGGCCTTTTGATTTGTGTATGGTTAAAATGCGGACAGCATCTAGGGCTTCGGGCATGGGGGCTTTTTCAGTAAGGCCACGTTGTTTTATGTGACGTACAAAGGATGCAATCGTTCCCATGTCATGCTGTTCGGCTTGGTGCAAGACTTCCAAAAAACGTTGCAAAAAAACATGGTCATGAGCAAATCGCGCTTCTGCGTGGCTGAGCCTAAGCATTTCATGGACCACAGCATACGGGGTGAGCAGCGCTGTATTGTGCAGGAGGGGCAGTAAAAAGGAGCTCCACAGGCTGGGAAAATGTTGCTGGACAAGTTCATACAAACATTCCGTGCGCTTTGCAGGGAGCGATGCCAGCCAATCCTGTAGGGCCTGCTGATCCTGACCCACCAAAGGCGCAAACAAGTCGGACATGAGCACAGTCCAAAGCGCGATGTCGTCTTCAGGAGAATCCATAAAGGTTAGAAGGGCCAGAAGCTGTTGAATAATGGGGTGTTCGCCAAGCAAAAAGCTGTTTTCCGTCACAACAGGGATGCCTTGCTCCATGATCCAAGAAGCGGCAAGGCTGGCCTGATTATTGGAGCGAACCAAGATAGCGATATCGCCCCATGGTCGATGAGGCGCAAGCTCTTGAAGAAGATCAAGAAGGTGACTGCAAACGTTATCGTTCAAATCGTCTGTGTTTGCTCCCTCCACATGTACAAAACGAACGCATCCTCCCTTTGCATGGCCTACGGTTTGGGCGCAAGCATGGAAGGTTTGTTGCACTTCTTTTGCGGTGTGTTCCAGTAAATTTTGCGGAATATCCTTTGGCAGCAATGCTTGCAGAACATCCTGTGCCACGTTTTTGTCTGCCAATTTAGAAAAAATTTTATTGTTATGGCGGACAACTTCACTGCGGCTACGCCAATTGGTGGGGAGCGTGTCTTGAATGGGCTTTGGCGCCATTGATAACAAGGCCGTGTCTTGCAAAACTGCATCAAAAAGTGCGGCATTGCCGCCTCTCCATCCATAAATGGCCTGCTTTATATCCCCTACCCATGTAAGCGAGCCGCCGCAAGACAAGGCTTCGTGGGCAAGAGGTTGCAAAACATCCCATTGGGGTTGGCTGGTATCTTGAAATTCATCGATAAGAATGTGGGTGATGTTTGTTCCCATGCGGCAAAAGGCTTGGGATACGCCTTTATGCGCTGTTAGCAGTTCGTGTGCCATGGGGTAAAGCAAGTCAGCAGGGATGCGTCCTTCTGATCGAAAATATGCAGGAAGGCTTAAAGCCATAACCTGTGCCAGCTTAAAAAAAGGCATGATTTTTAGTGCAGATTGTAGCAACGGTTTATACCGATAAAGGTTTTGCGCGGCAGTGCAAAGAGCAACGTAACGTTGTTCAGCGTCACTAGAGGCTGGGGGCGATGTCTTATTTAAACAAGCTGCCAGATTTTCTTTGGTCAAGTAAACAGACTTGGGGGCTGCATCAAAGGTGGTAATGGCGCGACATTTATCCACCAGCTTGATAACATTTGCATGAACTTTGAGGTTTTCAGCTGTAAAGGTTTCGCAAAGCTTTATGGCCGCATTTTGTAGTGTGCGCACTAACGTTTCAAGGTGTTTGTTGATTTGTTCAGCATCGGCAAGGTTTGCATGTTGCTGTTCAGAAAGAGAAAAAAGAATGGGGACGGTTTCAAGAATCGTGTTTCGGATAGCCGTACCGCTCATAAAGCCGCGAAACGTTCTGTTGTAATGAAGCTGTTGTTTGCAGGCTTGTTCTAAAAGAGCTGCAAAGCCAGCATGCTTGCGCGAATCTTCAAGCAAGGTGTCAAGGAGTGGTGTTAAGGCGTCTTTGCTCACAAATTCAGGTGTAAAATCAGGGGGAAGATGCAGATCAAGGGCGCTCATGCGTACAAGCTGATGCACAAGACTGTCAATGGTTCGCACATTAAGCTGCCCAAATCGTTGCAGTATTATTTGAACCCAGTATTGGGCTTGTTTTTGTGTCCATGGCGTATTGCCTAAAAGCAAAGGATCGTCTGAGCAAAGCTGCCCTAACGCAGCTTTTTTTAAACGCAAAATGATGCGTTCTTGCATTTCTGAGGCAGCACGATTGGTAAAGGTCACAGCCAAAATCTCTGACCAAGCATGGCTGTTTTTTCCTGTGATAAAGCAACCGGCAGAAGGGCGGTTTGTGGCTGTACTCAAACACTCAAGAAAGGACGTGGTCAGGGTGTAGGTTTTACCGGAACCTGCTGAAGCTCGAATTTGGCGCAGGGCTGTAGGAGAATGTCCTGACGCTGTGGCGCCCGTCATGGTGTGGTCAGAATGTTTCATGAAGACTCCAAAACCTGCCTTTGCATGCCCACAAGGTGGCCTTGTCCGGTGGATTCCAGCACGGCGCGCCAAAGTACGGAGCCGATATTCATGCTGCGGCGTTTGCTTGTAACTAAAGATAGAGGAAGGTGCACATACCTATCCATGATTTTAGCTACAACCATATTTGTTCGTCCTGCCATGGCAGCATGCACAGCGTGCTGACCAAGAAAACCACAATAAATCCGATCGTTGGCGTTGGCGGGCACGGAACGGATAAGATAACTTGGATCAATGTATTTAAACGAATACGTCATATCCTGTTCATCCAAATACGAAGAGATAGCATGTTTGAGCCAAGGGCCAATGTCATTCAAAATACGGTTGCCGGAAATGTCATGCTCAGAATTGCGATCCATAAGGTGCTGTCCTGCACCTTCGGCAGCCACAATGACGGCATGGGAACGGCACTTTAACCGCTCAGCAAGGGCAGGTAAAAAACCACCTGCTCCATACAGTTCAAAAGGGGCTTCAGGTACCAGTACGAAGTTTGCTTCGCGAAACGCCAAGGACGCTTGGGCAGCAATAAAGCCTGATTCGCGGCCCATAAGTTTGACAAGGCCAATGCCGTTGACCGTGCCGCGCGCCTCCACATGGGCACAGCGGATCGCTTCTGAAGCCTTGTCAACCGCAGTGTCAAAACCAAAGGATTGGGGTACAAAGTTGATGTCGTTATCAATGGTTTTGGGAATACCGATGACGGATATGAGCCCTTTACGTTTTTCTATTTCCTGCACAATGGCTGTGGCTGCCTTCATGGATCCGTCACCGCCAATGACAAAGAGAATTTTTATACCAAGTGTTTCTAATGTGTCCACAATGGCTTCAGCCGATTGCGGGCCACGAGATGAGCCCAGCATGGTGCCGCCAAATTGGTGAATATGCGCGACGCTTTCCGGAGTAAGGTCGATAAGGCTGTGCTCATACGAAGGAATAAAACCTTCAAGCCCGTAGCGAATACCAAGGATTGAAGGAATGGAATACGCGTGGTGCGCCTCAAGGACAATGGCGCGAATAACATCGTTAAGCCCCGGGCATAATCCCCCACAGGTGACAATGGCACAGCGCGTTGCTGCTGGATCAAAGTACAGCTTGGGGCGCGGCCCTGCTGTTTCAAATCGAATGGTTCGAGAGTCTGTAATCTCTTCGCTATACTCACTGTCAACGCATAAGCATGTATGGGCATCGTCAGGTATGCTGCCCACATGTATGGGAGAAGGTGTGTGGGGGGAGCCTAAACAATCAATGTGGAAGGCGTCGGTGTGCGCGGCAAAAGCAAGAGACATGGCGACCTCCGGTGCGCTGGTTAGCTTGGCAGTCTGTTAAAAATGCCCAATCTGCATAGTCAGATTCCTTTTTTTCGTGGCATGGACAAAAAGTCCACCTCTACTCTTACTTTGCGCAATTGCTCGTTCCTCACAATCGCAAACGGCTTTGCTGCCTTTAGGGTAGGTATACTTCCTCAAAAAACACTTCTTCTAACATCGGTTTCTTTTTTGAACAGCCTGTTAGAAAACCGTATGGTAAGTTTTTTAGCAAAGCTTTTTTGAAAAGGACTTTTCCAATAATCTGTTAGCGCTTGGCATACATATACACTAGCACAGCATACAGAGAGGTCAAGTTGAGTCAAGTCGTGGTTATTTGATGCCTTGTGCAATAAAGCACGCCATAAGGATGGCCCCGGCTTGTGCTACGTTGAGGGAATCAAAATCGCGAGCCATGGGAATATGCACAAGTTCATGACACCGCTTCGCCACCTGTTGACGCAGGCCATTTTCTTCATTGCCAAGGACAAGGACCGCAGGTGTCCGCAAAGGCATCGTAAAGGCATTTTTGCTTTCAGGGCCAAAGGCGGCGCCGTAGATAGTCCAGCCGGCATCGTTTGCGGCATCAAGGGCACGTGAAAGGTTGGTGACCTGCGCCACAGGCAAGCGTTCCAAGGCTCCGGCAGCAGCGCGCCTGGCCCCTGATCCAAGGTAAGCACTGTTGTGACGGGGCATCACAAGCCCTGCGCCCCCAAGTGCGTACAAAGTACGAGCAAACGTGCCTACATTGCCTGGGTCTTGCACTTGGTCAAGGGCCACAATGATTGGCATTGGCGCGTCCACTGCACTTTGCAATAAGGTGTCAAAGTCTACGAATCCTGTAGCCACAAGCCTTGCCACAACACCTTGGTGCTGCCCCTGATAGAGACTGTGCAACATTTCAGCTTCGACAAGTTTGAAACGAATGTTATTTTGACGGCATAAATCTAAAATACTGTCAGTTTCCCGACTTTTACGCCCCTTTCTAACAAGGACAAGATCCACTTGTTCAGGGGTTTGCGTCAAAAGTTCTGCCACAGGCTTGACACCGGAGAGGACTGTCACGTCTTTATCCTGGGCTAGATTCTCTTTAACATGTTGAAAACTTTTGGAATGCTCGCCTTTGGCCTCTTTTTTGCTTTGTCTGTTGTACATTGCATATATCCATTTGAAATGTATAGGTTTTTTAGAGATTGTATAGGAAAAATCAAAACAAAGTCTAGAAACAGGGTGCCGCCGATGTAGATGTCCCAAGCGGCCCGGCTTTTTAAGATAGAAACAGTAAGTATCTACTCCAAATGCGTCATTCGTACGCAAAGGATACATAAACCAAGCGAGGTGCCTTTTGTACCGTTTTACAGCAATCAAGTCCATGAACAGTTCAGCAGCTTCCTTAGTGGGGCGAGTAGCTAATACATGGAGCCAACATGGAAAAGGCATACCTTTTTATGCAACCCGAGTTCTTTTTGCCTTGTTGTGCATGATAACCCTTACAGGTTGTGGCAGCAAGGACATAGGTTTAGTGAGCGGTCTTTTTTCAGGCTCAGGTGATTTACAAAATCAACAACGCCCCGGAACAGGATATTTACCTGCCGACACAGGGATTGCTCTAAAAGCTTCCGAGGTCAAAGCCCTTTTATCCACAGGCGATTTTGACCGCGGCCTTTCAAAGGATGAGTTGCGCGACGTCAATTTACATTTTAAGCATTTGGTGCAAAAACAGCGTAATTCAATAAAGGTAAGTGTTGCACGCGCTCAAAAATATATGCCTCATATCCGTAAAGTTATGAGCGATAAACGCGTACCTGCAGACCTAGCCTATTTGCCTTTTGTGGAAAGCAACTACAATACCACAGCCGTGTCAAGTGCCAAGGCTGCCGGCATGTGGCAGTTTATCCCTAGCACAGGTAAATATATGGGACTTACGCAAAACGCTTGGATTGATGAACGTAAGGATCCGTATAAAGCGACCAAGGCTGCTGCAGATTACCTTAAAAAGCTTTATTCCCAGCTTGACGACTGGCATCTGGCCATAAGTGCCTATAATGCAGGTCCCGGAAAGATCGGAAAAGGTTTAAAATTAACAGGAGCTGACAACTTTTTTGAATTGCGCGATCGCGATCATATGATCAAAAATCCGCGTGACAAAATGACCAACGAGAACAAGCAATATTTAACCAAGTTTTTGGCAGTTGCCAAGATCATGCGTAATTTACAAAGTCTTGGCTTTGAATCTGTAGACAATAAAGGCTTGCAGGTAGCTGAAGTGCGCATCCGCCCGGGTACAAACCTTAAAAGTTTGTCAAGTGCCATTGGGTTGAGCTGGAAGGATTTTACAGGATATAATCCGGGAATCCTGCGTAGCGTATCGCCCAACAAGTCCACCATAAGCATTTATGTACCGCGCCACCTTGGCAATAAAACTTTGGCCTATTTAGATAAAAGCAAGTCCTCAAAAAGCTATGCTTCTGTGTCCAAGCCAAAATCCTCTGCAACATATCGTGTAAGACAAGGTGATAGTTTATGGGGTATTGCACGCAAATTTAACATTTCCCCCGTGGCCCTGCTTGCCCATAACAACCTTGAGCGTAACAGCGTACTTAAACCCGGGGATACTGTTCGGGTGCCGAAAATATAAAAAATCAAACTGTATGCAGACGGTAAAGGGTAGAGGAGCCGCATGTTTGTTAGAACATGCGGCTCCTTTTTTGAGAGTCCTGCACAATTATTTTTTAACTTTATTTTTGTGCTAAATTTTCATGTGCTTGAAAATGTACTTGTGCAGGATAAAAGGCATGAAAAATCAATCGCTT